>JANDJL010000034.1 GCA_024330965.1 Nitrospira sp.
GGTTCATCAATGAGCTCAACCTTGTGTTAGCTATTTCCGCGGCTGAAAAGCCGCGGCCCCATTGAAGCTGCTCAAGCGTACCTCCGTACTTCACCATGGTCGCAATTTCCGCGGCTGAAAAGCCGCGGCCCCATTGAAGCACGAAGACGGGAGGCGGAAGGGGTGAGGAGGAAGGAATTTCCGCAGATGAAATGCCGCGGCCCTATTGAAGACTAGTAGTTGATAGTGGCTAGTGTATAGTGGCTAGTGATTTCAGCAGATGAAAAGCCGAGATCCCCATTATCCGCTGAAAAACAGGGGCGGGAGTCGTTTTGTCTCGTGCTGCTGTGGGGTGGGTGTTGGTGTGGCAGGTAACGGTGCGTTGTCTATTGAGTTTGCTGTTTGCCGAAACGGTGATCCGGGAACTCTCTTGTCGTTGAAGGGATGGCGCAGGATGTCGAATGGTTGAGGGTTGCCACGTCACCTGTTGTGCGGTTCCCCTGTGGCGATGGCCTCTTTTGTCTGGCGATGATCCGCCGTATCATGGAAAGCAGGTGGCGCAACGGAAAGGGAAGGCTGCTTTTCAACGAACGAGGGAGACAGCGGCGATTGCCGTCGAAACGGCCATCGGCTCTGGAAGGACGCTGCTCGTGGGGCCTTCAATGACAGGGGTCAAGAAAGGACCAGTGGCAATGGCGAGATTGGCAAGCAAAGTGGCGATTGTGACCGGAAGCAGCAGCGGGATTGGCAAGGCCGTGGCTCTTCGTTTTGGGGAAGAAGGGGCTCAGGTGGTGCTCACGGCACGGCGTCTTGGACTCTGTGAGGCGACGGCCGAGCGGATTGTGAGTCGCGGCGGAAAGGCCTCGGCGATTCAAACGGATGTGACGGATGAGCGGCAGGTAGAGCGTCTGTTCGCCTGGACGGTGGAACGGTACGGACGGGTGGATCTTGTTGTGAACAACGCTGGGATCTTTGGTGGCCGTCGCCTCGCCGAGACTTCCACTCGTGAATTCGATGAGGTGATCGCTGTGAATCTGCGCGGGACCTTTTTGTGTTGTCGTGCTGCGTTTCGGCAGATGAAGCACCAGGGCGGTGGGGTGATTCTTAATATGTCGAGCGTGGCCGGAGTTCAGGCTTGGGAAGGGACGGGGGTGTATAGTGCGTCCAAACACGGGATCATGGCACTCACGAGGGCCCTCGCTGATGAAGGGCGGCCCTACAACATCAAGGTGAGTGCCATTTGTCCGGGGGGAGTGGCTGATGAATTGGTCGATGCCTCACCAGCAGAGCGTCTGCGGAGCGAAAAGATTGATCCGTTTGATGTCGCAGAGGCCGCAATCTTTTTAGCCACGTTGGGTCAATATGCCGTCGTGCATCAGCTTGTGATTGATCGGCTTGGCGCTGACTGGTAGGAGCAAAAGCTGGTTGTCAGTGGTCACGAGATGATTGAGGAGAGCCATGCCGTATCTTGGCACCAACACACAGGGGCGCTATCGAACACTCCTGCGAAGCGGCGCACTCTATGATCGGGTGGAGCAGGCCACACGTGTGTTGAGGTCCTGTCGGGTGTGCCCCCGCCATTGTGCTGTTGATCGGAAAGCCGGTGAGTTGGGAACCTGTCTGGTGGGGGCCAAAGCATTGGTGGCGACTGCGGGACCCCATTATGGGGAGGAGTTTCCGCTTCGAGGGTGGTATGGGTCCGGCACCATTTTCTTTGCCGGCTGCAACCTCCGGTGTCTCTACTGCCAGAATGCCGAGATCAGTCATCAGCCCAATGGAAAGGAGTTGGAACCGGAAGACCTGGCCGAGATCATGCTCGATCTTCAAGAGCAGGGGTGCCACAACATCAACCTTGTTTCGCCATCGCATCAGGTGCCTCAAATTCTCGAAGGTCTCCTTGTTGCTGCCCAACGAGGGCTGCGTCTGCCCCTCGTGTACAACACCAGTGCCTATGATGATCTCGACATGCTCAAGCTGCTTGACGGGATTGTGGACATCTACATGCCGGATCTGAAGTATGCGGATGCGACCGTTGGACGCCGGTTGTCAAAGGTGCCGGATTACCCCGCCGTGGCGCAACTGGCGATTAAGGAAATGCATCGGCAGGTGGGAGATCTTGTGTTGGATGAGGAGGGGATCGCCGTCCATGGGCTGTTGGTGCGCCACTTGGTCCTGCCAGGTGGGTTGGCTGGGACCGCCGAGGTAATGCAATTTCTGGCCGAAGAGATCTCACGGGAAACCTATGTCCACGTGATGGATCAATATCATCCTGCTGCGAAGGCGTTCTCACATCCCGTGTTGTGGAGGACCATTCGAGAGGAAGAGGTCGCTCAGGCCTGTCGCTTGGCGCGTGAAGCAGGGCTCTGGCGCTTGCATGAAGAATAGACTGCGAGTGACCCTGTTGTCTGGGAGTGTGGGTTCTTGAGTGTTGAACAACGAGGCGAACGATCGAGGTTATCGTTTTGCTGCTTGAGGTGAGGAGCGACCGAAGTCGATGTCTCCCTTTGAGATGTCGAAAGAGACGCGCAGTTGCACGGCCAGGTATTTTTGGATCAATCCGCCTCGGTCCAGAGGCTGGTCCTGTTCGTAATACACCGCCAGTTCCGATTGCCTCCACCGAACTGCCAATCCAACAATCCAATCGAGCTCCGTCGGTTTGGCTTGGTTTCCGCCATCCCGATCCGTGAACAGGTTGACGTCTCCATAGAGCACGATCCGGTTTTGATAGAGATCCACATCGGTGTGGGCCACGTATCGAAGAAGGGCTCGTCCGGTATTGTCAGGACGAGCAAAGTAGTTCTGATTGTGAAAAAGCCAGCCGCCGCCCGCGTAGATCGTTAGATTTTGATGGGGGAACCACTGATGCCATCGTGGTAGATCTTTGATGGCTTGCAGTTGGGCTGTGACGAGCACGTCCGCATAGGACTGGGTGACACCGCCTCGGTCAAGCGGCGCATCACGCTCATATTGCAAGCGCCAGTTGAAGTGCCAGGCGGCACCGGTCAAGGCGTAGGTGCCATCCCATTCGCTGAGTTCGATCCAGCCGTTGGTCCGATCCGAGAAGAAATTGTGATCGGTATACAACGTCACATACTGTTTATAGAGGTCGGTTTCAAGATGCAGCATGTGGCGCATGCCCACGAGACCCGTGTTGTCCGGTCTGGCGGCAAAGGATGGGTTGTGGGCAAAGACGCCGGTGAGCAGGTAGCCGGCGACTAAACTTTCCTCCGCCAATCGCTCTTCTTCAGCCGGCACCTCCAGGGAAGGGAGCGGTCGCCCGTACTTTTCCAAGGCCCATGAATGAGTCGGGCAAAGTAGGACAATTGCAAGCGCGAGTCGTCTGATCGTCGAACGGCGGTTCCATTGGTGCATCATGAAACCACCAATAGCATGATCGTCTTCTCATTGTCAGGCTTCGGCGTGACGGCTGGCTGTGAGCAAAAAAGTGTCGTCGCTAGGGGAAACAGGCTTCAAAGATGGCCTCGCAGTCATTTGACGCATCGAAGGTGGGAGGGACGAACCGATAGTGCACATCGATCACTCGGTTGTCTTCTACGATGACCGTGGCCCAGCACCCGTGGCGGACCGTCGCGAAACTGCTTTTGCCCGTCGGTTGCGATTCTTCCAGTACCGGCGCCTCGCGGTAGTAGCGAAGCAGCGTCAGCTCGCCTTCCTGTACAGTTTTCTTGGGGGCTCCAGCGCAGGCAAGCACAGTGGACGAGGACTTGCCGACCATCCGTTGCTGATTCGGGTAGCGCCCGACCTCGGTCGGCGCAGCGCAGGCCGCGAACCAGATCATTCCACCGAGTGTCGCTCCCGCCGCTGTCAGGTTGATGGTTCTCACGTTTCGTCTGGTGTCCGATCCTCACCCGTCAGGCAATCGTTGTACGGCCGGACATGCTCGGATGATTGGGGAAAAATGGGAACAACCGTCAACCGACCAACTCAGGGTCGAATTTATTCAAGGGCTGGACGGACAACGCCTTGATTTCATTGTAGACGACGGCGCGACCGACCTGGCGCAGACGGCTGAATGTTCCATGGACGATGACCAAATCGCCTTCACGAACGTCCGGCTTACCTAGGCTGATGACTTTGATGGTCCCGGCCGGATCTTGCAACAAAAAGCCGTAGGCCAGTTGCCCTTGCTTGTTGGTTGCAATCTGCACGTTGGTCACTTTGCCTGTCACAGTGATCTCTTGGCGGTCATACTGTTCCGGATGCGCCAAAAGCTCCGCAATCTCGGTCAAAGTCCCGGCCCACGCCGGCGGATCGACAAACGAGCCAGCGGGGCCACAGATGCCGGCCAGACTGGCGGCTGTTCCAAGAAGAAGAGATCCGACAACCCTGTGAAATATCTTCATGATGTTAAGGAGCCTTTCCGATACCAACCATACCATCGTCCGCCTGTAGGCCGAACGATCGAGCGAAAAGTCACCATTTATCGGATGCCCTTCCGCTCATGTCTTCCCCGATAAAATTGTGCAGAATCTGTTTTTGCATCTCCGTCAGCTCGCCCGCATGGCGTTCCGCTTCAGACGAAAGAGGGGCGGCCGCTTCCTTGGTTGGAGGAGCGGTTCGTTTAAGCAACTCGTGTTCGAGCGCGTCAGGGCTTCGATCCAGATCCTGCTGAATGGCAGCCAACCGTTGCAGGCCGAAGAGCGTACGGGTGGCTTCACTGTGGACCGCCTTGGAACTGGCGCCAAGGACCAGCGAGTTCCAAAATGCGGTTTCACTCTGTTCGGGAATGCCGATGAGGGCATAAGCTGTCAGCTTCTCCAGGAGCGCGGATTCGGTTCGTTCAAGACCATCATACGTGGCGATGGATCGCTCGATAGGAGTCGTCGAGAGGACTGCCAACGTCTCTTCCCATAGAGCCAACGAAGGAGCTTGGTTGGATGCCGGGGGGACATCGGACAATTTGCCCTGGAGTCCCAGAAGGTATTGGGATAGGAATTTGACCTTTCTGGCCGCCAATGAGCTGGCCGGGATGCCCCAAATGTGGCAGATCTCATGATCTTGAAGGACGGCTCGGTCGGATGTGCGCCGTTCCCGTTCCGCCAGGTCGAGTCGTTTTCGAAATCGTTCGGTGAAACGCAACAAGGTTTGCAGCTCGATAGCCAGGCGATAGTTCTGGAACTCTTCGGCGCCGATGTCACCTTGTTCCCATCGTTCATCGAGTACTCGAAGAACGGGACCTGAAACTGCTGTCCTGGCTTGTGCCTTGAGGGTCTCGATCGCACGAGGGGAGACTCCTCGGCTCGCCAACAGCGACGCAGCGCACGTGGCCATGGCATCGGCTGTTTCAGCCAAGTGTTTGAGAACGGTGCATTGCAACGACGTCCGTTCCCGGCGGAGCCTGGTCCGTCGCCGGTATTCCTGCCACCGCGCCGTCGTGGCTGCGATGGACTCTTGGGTCATCGTGGTCACGGGTTTTGTGCCAGACACACATCGTGGGTCGGGACGGTCGGCGACCATGAACAGAATTTCGTCGCGTGAGACGTCAAGGTATTGAATCAGGAGAAGTTTGAGAAGAACCCGCCCTTGAATCGGCAGCTTTGCGATCGCTTCTTCGACCAAGCTGACGGTCAGGGGTCTCGTCATGAGTGTTGAAGACATGGTGTTTGCGATCGATCGGATCTAGGCGTTACCCGAATGTCCTTGATGGGCTTCGATATAGAGGGCGACGTATTCGCGTACTTGTTGCACGGTGCCACTGACGAACATTTCCCGGGGGATCTCGACTCGGACCAGCTTGGAAGGGTCGACACCTCGCTCTATGGCATAGAGCTCATCGATATATAAACTTACGGACCCGTCCGGAAAACGGAGGGCATAGAGTGAGGTCGTATCAGCCATCGAGAGCAGATCCGCGAGCCAATCTCGATAGGTACAGGTAACACAAGCGCCGTGCGGCTGTCAAAGCAGAGGCGTTTGTGGTCAGTAGGATGACCCGCAACGCCATCACCAAATCCACAAAACCCTCCGGCTTGTCACTCTCAGACGCCACCACCCACTCCTGATCGTCCAACCCAAACGAATACGTCGTGTTCAACTTCACCGATGGAAACCGATGCCACTCCGGATCCACCTTGTCAAACGCAAAATTCACATACTGCCGTCGCTGCGGCTGCTGACCGTGCTGATCCACGGTTTCCATGGATTTCTCCTTAAGAATTCAAGTGTTCGGTGCAGTGCGACCTGTAAGAGGCTGGTTGCCCAACGTTTGGCGTTCGAGCCTGTCAATGGGATCAGGCGATCAAACGTGAAGGGTTGACAGTCGGTTGGCGCTTTGTTAGGGGGCAGGCGTCAGAAAACCCTCTCGACTCTGTTTGTCTGCTCAGTTATGGTCACTTGGTCATGTTCATGTATCCGTTCATATCGATAGCGCTGGCATGGGCGTTTGCGTGGGGACTGGTTGTGCCATCGGCGGCCATTGAGGTTCAGCCGACCGATGAGCAAATCCGAGCCGCTCTTGTGAGGGGCAAAGAGGCGGCACGGGACCGTCGCCCGCCGGACTCGCTCTATGCGAGGTTCGGCGACAGCGATGAAGACCGTCCAAGCGGGTTTCTCATGACGAAGCTGGGGAGACTCGCCGTCATGGCAGCCCATTTCGCGCTTCGCGGACTTGAACCAGAACCGTTGGAGATCGCCAGGACGCTGGAAGAGCCCACGATGCTGGTTGCCGTGATGATTGTCGGAACCCACCCGTCCTTCGCAAGAGATAGTTATATGGTGTTGAATCAGAGGGGGCGGTTGATCAAGCCCATGACGGTGCGTTTCGACGGACGGGCTTCTCCCAATGAGGGAGAAGCCGATCGGTCTCTCTTCAAGGCGAAAGTCGTGGCCGCGTTCAAGTACGACGAGTTTGATCCCCTCGCCGAGACGACGATCACTGTGTTTCCTCCTCAGGGGGAAGCGGTGAGTTTCGTTCTCGACTTTTCACGAATAGACTAGGTACTCTGCATCGGTCATGGCTTCACGTCCTAGGTCGGATCGATCGGATCGGTCGTTCACCGCTGAAACGGTTGCGATCGGCTCAGAGCTGTTGATCGGGGGGCGATCCGACAGCAATTCTCTGTTTATCGCCGAGGTACTCGGCTCGCTTGGAATCGAGGTCAAGTTCAAGTCGATCGTCGGCGATGACCGGGGCGATATTGTCCAGGTCATTGAGACTGCCGTCCGCCGGACGGATGTGGTCATAATGACCGGTGGATTGGGGCCGACCGTTGATGATTGTACGAGAGAGGCGGTCGCTGCCGCGACGGGACGGAGGCTCGTTCGTCGCAAAGAGGCTCTCGATGGGATGACCGCTCGACTGGCTCAATGGGGTCGGGTTCCCAACAGGGGGCAGTTGCAACAAGCGAGGATTCCGTCTCGAGCCGAGGTCTTGCCCAATCCGGTTGGATCGGCGCCTGGTTTCGCCCTGCGGTGGAAAGGTGCATGGTTGGTCGCTTTGCCGGGCGTGCCCGGTGAAATGCAGGCCATGATGCGGGGGGCAGTGGTTCCGTTGTTGACGGCACGGCTATTGAGTTCGGCCGAACAGCCCCCGCAACCGATATCCAGGTTGGTATTTCATACCTGGGGATTGCCGGAGGCAGACGTGGATGCGAAGCTGCGCGGACTTGTCCCCAAGCGATCGCTGGTCGAACTGGGGCTCTTGGCCTCTCCGATGGGGGTGTTGGTCTCGCTGACGGCCAAGGGGCGTTGTTCCGCCGATCACCGAATGCTGAAAACGCTGACAGAAGAGGTTCGGGCGAGGCTGAACGACTGGATTTTCGCCGAAGGCGAGGATTCCATGGAGGCTGTCGTTGGTCGATTGTTGTCGGAGCGAGGATTGACGATCGCCGTGGCGGAATCGTGTACGGGCGGGTTGATTACCCATCGTCTGACACAGGTGCCTGGCTCGTCAGCCTATGTCGATCGGGGCGCGGTGTGTTACAGCAATCAGGCCAAGATCGATCTGCTGGGCGTACCGCCCGACCTGATTGCCCGATACGGGGCGGTTAGTCGTGAGGTTGCTGCCGCCATGGCAAGGGGCATTCGCCAACAGGCTGCGGTGTCGGTCGGACTCAGTGTGACGGGGATTGCTGGACCTGGAGGGGGAACAGAGACGAAACCGGTGGGATTAGTTTATATCGGTCTCGACGGGGGAGAAGGGGATGTGCTGGTGAAGGAATTCCGATTTCACGGCGATCGGTCTGTCATTAAGCAACGGTCGTCTCAAGCGGCGCTGGACCTGCTGCGCCGGTGGTTAATCGAACGGGGACGCTGACTGGTTCTTAAGTCCGTGACCTTGGCAAATGGGTGTAGAAAAGTGAGCCTGCGAACGGGACAAGGAGCGAACAAACGGAGAGGGGAAGATGCTCCGAGCCTTTCTCGCCGTTGAGGTGGGCGAGGACTTCAAGCGCCAAGTGGTGCTGGTTCAGGATGACCTCAGGCGGCGACTCACACGCGAAGTATCCAAAGCCGTCCGCATTGCCTGGGTGCAGGGGCCGTCGATGCATCTCACCGTCAAATTTCTCGGCGACATCGATGAGTCGCTGATCGAACCGATGCGCCGGGCGATCAGCGATGCCATCCAGAGACATCGGCCGGTCTTCATCCCGCTTGAGCGGATCGGAGCGTTTCCCCATCCACGAGAGCCGCGGGTCTTGTGGATTGGTCCTCAGACGAAGTGGAACGAGAGTGAAGAGGCAAAACGGCTGGCCGTCTTACACCGAATGGTGGAGGATTGTTGTGCCTCGCTCGGCTGCGCGATAGATGACCGGCCGTTTTTTCCTCATCTGACTCTGGCGAGGGTGAAAGAAGGAGCGCACGAGGTGGGACGGCTGTTAGCTACGAGCGGTGTGATGGATCGTCCCCTGTCGTTGGGAACGCTAGCGGTGGAATCCATCGCCCTCATAAAGAGCGACCTCAAGCCGACCGGCCCCCTCTACACGAAATTATGGCAGGTTGGGGTCGGAGGTGGAGGCGGCGGCTGAAGACAATTCTCGTGAGCCGGGAACAGGGACTCGCATCCCTCGCCCGTTATGGCTCAAGAAGTTTAATCAAATCCGTCCGGCCAAGCTGACGGGCCAAATCAACCGGCAGTTCTCCCGATGTCATTCGGGCCTGTTTGTCTGCGCCGTGCTTGAGAAGCAGCGTCACGATCTCGTGATTGCCTTCATACGCTGCGACGTGGAGCGGCGTGACGCTGCTGATCGCACCCCGAGCGTTCGCGTCCGCGCCCTTTTCCAAAAGCAGAGCCACCATATCTGGACGCCCCTCTCGTATGGCCATGAACAGCGGTGTGAGTCCGTCGTGTCTGGCATGGGTCAGGTCCGCCCCCTTTTCCAATAACAGTTCGACTAGATGTCGGTGCCCATGCTTGACTGCCAGCAGGAGCGGCGTCATGCCACGTTCGTCGGCGGTTTCTATCTTCGCGCCTTCGGCCAGTACCGTGGCGGCTTGGACCGAGTCTCCATTGATGACTGCTTCACGGAGCCCCTGTTCCAACGACAAGATGCAGCCACTCAGCGACAAGAGGCTCAAAAGGGACAGCGTATGGATCGCCGCTTTTCTATATGACATGGCATACCACCGGGTAACGTTTCTCATGGAAATCTCTTACATAGTTTTCGACGGCAAATCAATGGTCTGTTGATTCCCATGTGAACGGTTCTCATGCCGAGATCAGGCTAGGCTTCCTACTGTCGCTTCTGTATAATCGCCACGCGTCTTCGTTTGCAAGTTCCAGGTTTTACGTTGACCGCAAGGCCGAGGCGAATTTGCGGCACGGAAGAGAGGGCGACCGTACGGTTGAAAAGAGGAGCGCACTGATGGCGGAAAAAGACGAGAAAAAGCGGGCGCTGGAATTGGCCCTGTCCCAAATCGAAAAACAGTATGGAAAAGGGGCCATTATGAAGCTCGGTGCGGACGAAAAGCTGGCGGATGTGCCGGCTATTTCGACCGGATCGTTGAGTCTTGATATCGCTCTGGGGGTCGGAGGACTTCCCCGCGGGAGAGTGATTGAGATTTTTGGGCCGGAAGCATCAGGGAAGACCACCATGACGCTGCACTGTATCGCCGAGGTGCAGAAAGCCGGGGGTGTCGCAGCCTTTATCGATGCCGAACACGCGCTCGATCTGACCTATGCGAAAAAGCTGGGCGTGCAGGCGGATGATCTGCTGGTCTCTCAGCCGGATACCGGCGAGCAGGCCCTGGAAATCGCGGAGACATTGGTACGCAGCGGAGCAGTCGATCTGATCGTCATCGATTCCGTGGCGGCCTTGACGCCGCGCGCTGAAATCGAAGGTGAAATGGGTGACGCCCACATGGGGTTGCAAGCGAGGCTGATGTCGCAGGCCTTGAGAAAGCTGACGGCGGCGATCGCCAAATCACTGACGACGGTGATTTTTATCAATCAGATTCGTATGAAGCTGGGTGTGATGTTCGGCAATCCGGAGACCACGACGGGGGGGAACGCTCTGAAGTTCTATGCGTCGGTTCGGTTGGACATCCGACGGATCGAATCTATCAAGGAGGGGCAAGACGTCATCGGCAGCCGGGTTCGGGTCAAGGTGGTGAAGAACAAGATGGCTCCACCCTTTCGGCAGGCGGAGTTTGACATCATGTTCGCCGAGGGAATCTCAAAAACCGGCGAGCTGATCGATTTGGGTGTCGAGAAACACGTGATCGAGAAGTCGGGTGCCTGGTATTCCTATAAAGGAGAACGGATTGGGCAGGGGCGCGATGCAGCGAGAGAATTTCTAAAGAAAAACAATGAGATTGCAAGAGAAATTGAATCAAAACTTCGAGAGTTGTCAGGGGTGCCGAGGTTGGATGAGAAGAAGTCGGGCGGTAAGGAGGAGAAGGCGGCGTCCAGGGAAGATAAGCCGCTGTCCCGAACCGATGACAAGCGGGCGCATCGGTCATAACGATCGTGTAGACAAGCAACCCTTGCGGGAAGGCAAATGGTTACAGCTTGCCGTCGGCTATCTCGCTGCCCGTGATCGAACCAGCCTTCAAGTTCGTCACTTTCTCCACCGGAAAGGAGTTCCCCGGACTCAGATTGAACAGGTTGTCTATCGGTTGTCTCAGCTTGGCTATCTGAATGACCGGGCTTATGCGGAGCGCTGGATTGCCGGTCGGCTCGTCCGCCGGCCGGTGGGGCGGGAGCGGCTCAAGGCTGAACTGACAGAAAAGGGAATTGATCCTGCGGTGATTGAGAGTCTGTTGTGCAATCTGCCCGATGAGATAACGTTGGCCCGCTCGGCTCTTGATTCATTGCGCCGGACGGGGCGGGAGATGACTTCCATTCAGATGGTGCGCCGGTTGCGCCAGCGGGGATTCGACCATGAGACGATTCGTTGTATGATGGATGAAGACCGCCTGACAAACGAAGGATCCGAATTATGACGCATGGTGCGCGGGAATTGAGACAATCGTTTATGCGCTATTTTGAACAACAGGGCCATCAGGCCGTGCCGAGTTCCTCCCTCATTCCACAGGCCGATCCCACGTTGCTGTTTACCAACGCCGGGATGAATCAGTTTAAACGGGTATTTCTCGGAGAAGAGTCGCGTCCCTACAAGCGGGCGGTGTCCGTGCAGAAATGTCTGCGTGCCGGCGGCAAACACAACGATCTTGAAAACGTAGGTTATACCGGCCGCCACCATACCTTCTTTGAGATGCTCGGCAACTTTTCATTCGGCGATTATTTCAAGGCCGATGCGATCGCGTTCGGATGGGAGTTTTTGACCAAGATCGTCGGATTGACGAAAGACAGGCTGTGGATCACGATTTTTCGCGAGGACGATGAAGCCGATGTCCTGTGGAAAAAGATCGGCGTGTCGCCTTCGCGCATCGTGCGGTTTCCCGAAAAAGATAATTTTTGGCAAATGGCCGATACAGGGCCTTGCGGTCCCTGCTCGGAAATCCATTTCGACCAGGGCCCTTCCGTTCCGGGCGATGATCGTCCCAATGGAGAGGGTGACCGAGTGATCGAGATCTGGAACCTTGTGTTCATGCAGTTCAATCGCGATGCGTCGGGGACGTTTCATCCCTTGCCTAGACCGAGCATCGATACCGGGATGGGATTGGAGCGGTTAGCTGCTGTCGCGCAGGGTGTTCACAGCAATTACGAGAGTGATCTCTTTGCGCCGCTCTTGGCGGCAATCGCCGCGCGAGCCGGCGTGCAGTACGGTCGAGAGGGGGCGGCCGATCGATCGATGCGGGTCATTGCGGATCATCTCCGGGCCGTCACATTTCTGATGGCGGACGGCATATTGCCGTCCAATGAGGGGCGCGGCTATGTCATGCGGCGGATTCTGCGACGGGCGGCTCGCCATGGGCGGTTGCTCGGCATCGTTGAGCCGTTTCTCTACGATCTCACCGGCAGAGTAGTGGAGCAGATGGGCGATGTCTATCCGGAGGTGCGGGCGGCGGCTGGCACGATTGCCGAGGCCACGAAGAGAGAGGAAGAGCGATTCATCGCGACGCTCGACCAAGGGTTGCCGATCGTGAACAGCCTTATTGAGAAGGCGCGAGCCGAGGGCCGTACTCTGTTGACCGGCGACGATGTCTTCAAACTCTATGATACGTATGGATTTCCGCTGGACCTGATCGCCGAGGCCTGTCGAGAACAAGGACTCACCGTCGATGAACAGGGATTCCAGGAGGCCATCGAAGCGCAACGGACCCGAGCTCGCAAAATCGGGGGATTCGAGCAGGAGACCGTCAGACCCTCGATTGCCGAGTTGTCCTCGCGGGTTGGAACCGTCACGTTCGTCGGTTATGACCGATTGGAGAGCGAAGGTGTTCTCTTGGCTATCCTGAAGAGTGATCGGTTGGTGAAGGAAGCGGTCGAAGGCGATGAAGTCGAAATTGTATTGGATGTGACGCCGTTTTATCCCGAGGGAGGAGGACAGGTGGGGGACCATGGGACCTGCATAGGTCCGGAAGGCGTGGTTGACATCACGGATACGACGAAACCAACGCCGACCATGATTCTCCACAAAGGCATCGTTCGGAAGGGCTGTATTCGCGAGGGAGAACGGCTCCATATGACGGTGAACGGTACTTTGAGACAGGATGCGGCGCGGAACCATACGGCAACCCATCTGCTGCACGCAGCCTTGCGCCATCTCCTTGGCCCGCACGTGAAACAGTACGGCTCGCTGGTCGGGCCGAATCGACTGCGGTTCGACTTCGCCCATTTCAGGCCGCTTTCCTCTCGCGACATTGACGATATCGAAGCGGTGGTCAATGAAGAGGTCAGAAAGAATGAGCCGGTGCGAACCCAAGTGATGAATTTTCAAGAGGCCGTGGCCAAGGGGGCGCTAGCCTTTTTTGGCGACAAGTATGGAGAACAGGTTCGGGTCGTGGTCGTCGAATCTTTCAGCCAAGAACTGTGTGGCGGGACTCACTGTCGGCACACGGGAGAAATCGGGCTCTTCCGTGTCTTGTCTGAAACGGGCGTGGCTGCGGGCGTCCGTCGGATCGAGGCGCAGACGGGGAGCGGCGCGATGGCGCACGTCAAAAAACTCGAAGCCGAGCTTCGCGAATTGTCCGATCTGCTCAAGGTCGGTCCCCTAGAGGTCGTTGCGAAAACCAGAAAAGTGATGGCTCAGTTGAAGGACAAGGAGCGGGAGCTGGAAGAACTGAAACTGAAGCTGGCAAGCGGCCAGGCTGCCACTTCGACGGTCCGTACGGTCGCCGGTGTCTCCGTGCACGTCCAGCGAACGGATGGGCTGGACATGAACGGCATGAGGGCGTTGGCCGATCGGTTGCGGGATAAACTCAAGAGCGGCGTCGTCGCCTTGGGGGCAGTGACTGCGGAAGACAAAGTATCGCTGTTGGTTATGGTCACGAAAGATCTGACCGGTTCCTTGAAGGCTGGCGAGATCATTAAAGTCATGGCGGCTGAGGTAGGCGGTACCGGCGGCGGACGACCGGAAATGGCGCAGGCCGGCGGCAAGGAGCCAGCCAAACTTGACCGTGCCTTGGAAAAAGTGTTTGAGCTGGTCGAACGTTCGTTGGCAAGATAAAATCATGCCCGGTCGAATTCTCGCGCTCGATTACGGGACCAAACGGATCGGCGTCGCCTTGAGCGACGAATTATGGTGGACGGCCCAGCCGCTCGAAACATTTGAGCGGCGAACATTGGAGCAGGACGTTTCGCACATTGCCACGTTGGTGGTTTCGCATGAGGTGGAGCGGGTGGTCTTGGGGCTGCCGCTTCAATTGGACGGACGGGAAGGACCGGCTGTCCAGTCCATGCGAGAATTTGTTATCAAATTGGAAGCCGCTCTCTCTGTTCCGCTTGTTTTGTGGGACGAACGAATGACGACCAAAGCGGCGGAAGATTTCCTGATCGCCGCGGATGTGAGCCGGAAGAAACGGAAGGGGGCGGTCGATCGAGTCGCGGCATCGTTGCTGCTTCAAAGTTACTTGGCGTCGTTGACAACGGCGACGGAGGATTCGGCTGCTACGGACATTACAGGCGAGGAAAGCCGTTCGGAGTATCCGAGCGAAATCTCCTATGAAGCTTCGTCTTGCGCAGATCCTTCTCATTTCGGTCGCTGTCTTCGGGGTCGCTGCAATGGCTCTGTACCAGATGATCCGTTGGGCTGAATCACCGCTTCTATCTGACTCCGACCATCCTCCCTCTAAAGTGGTCGTCATTCCAGCCGGATGGACCTTGCAGCAGGTTGCGGCCCTTCTCGAACGGGAACAGGTGATCAAGAGTCGATGGGCATTCGTTTGGCTGGCGCGATCCCAAGAGGCCGACCGGAAGATTCAGCCGGGAGAGTATGAAGTACATGCCGCGATGCCTCCCGCAGATATCCTGTCAAAACTGGTGACCGGCCGGGTCGTTCTTCATTCGGTCACGATTCCGGAAGGGGCTACCATTGCTCAAATTGCAGACATACTTTCCGAACGGAACATTACGGACCGTGCCGAGTTCATCCGTCTGGTCCGTGACAAATCTTTCATTCAAACGTTGAAGATTTCAGCGGAAAGCCTTGAAGGCTATTTATTTCCTGATACTTATCGGTTTGCTCGCCCCACGGCGGCAAAGGAGGTGATCCAAACGATGGTTGACCAGCTTGATCGAGTCTTCTCGGTCGAATGGCAGGGGCGGGCCAAGGAGTTGGGCATGACGATGCACCAAGTGCTGACGCTGGCCTCGGTGATCGAAAAAGAAACCGGCTCGGCGGACGAACGTCCCCATATCTCTTCGGTGTTTCACAATCGTCTGAAGAAGAACATTCCGTTGCAAAGCGACCCAACGGTCATTTACGGCTTGCCGCATTTCGACGGCAATCTGCGCAAAAAGGACCTTTTGCATCCAAGCCCTTACAACACCTATCGGTGGGTAGGCCTACCGCCCGGGCCGATTGCCAATCCGGGGGCTGATTCGATCCGCGCCGCTCTCTATCCTGCGTCAACCCCTCATTTGTACTTTGTCTCGAAGAATGACGGAACCCACTATTTCTCCACCACCCTCGTTCAACATAACAAAGCGGTGGAGCAGTATCAGAAACGGCCCTTCCGGCGAGGCAACCGCTCTGAAACGTCAATGAACAGGGAGAAGCAACGCTCCCTTTCCTATCATGTCTTCAGCTCCTAACATGTCTTCAGCCATGCCCAAATGGAATCTGCCCGACTTGATCGACCATACGGTGCTGCGGCCCGATGCCACGAGGGCGGATGTGCTGCGGGTCTGCCGGGAAGCCATCGAATACCACTTTTCGGTTCTTTTTGTCCCTCCCTCCTATCTTGCCGAGGCCGTGGCCGCCGTCGGAGGTCATTCTATTCGCGTTGGAGCCCCTGTCGGATTTCCCCTGGGTGGTCATGCGACGAAGACGAAAGTCACCGAGGCAATTGAAGCAGTTGAACAGGGAGCCACAGTCCTTGATATGGTCCTCAACATCAGTTGGTTGAAATCGGGGGACTATGATGGCGTTCGGCAAGACATTGCCGAAGTGGTGCGGGCGACACCACATTCAGAGCATAAAGTTATTCTTGAGACATGTTATCTAACAGATCAGGAAAAAGTGACAGCTTGCCGTCTCGTCGTAGAGGCAGGGGCCGATTACGTGAAGACGTCAACTGGTTTTGGTCCATCCGGTGCCACGGTCGATGATGTCCGGCTTCTGAAGACAGCCGTCGCTGGACGGGCCAAGGTCAAGGCATCCGGTGGCATCAGAGATTGGAAGACCGCACGAGCGATGTTGGAGGCGGGCGCCGATCGGATTGGGACGAGCGCGGGCGTCTCTCTTGTCAAAGAATGGAGGGCGGTACAGATTCCATGATCAATCGCGTACTGCTGTTCGTCATTGACGGATTGGGAATCGGTCCTCTGCCGGATGCTGCGGAGTACGGCGATGCTGAGGCGGATACCCTCGCTCATTTGGCCGATAGGGTCGGCGGGTTAAGTCTGCCAAACATGGAAACGTTGGGGTTGGGGCACGTCGCTTCGATTCCGGGTGTCCTGTCGGCGACCCAGCCGCTGGGCTGTTTCGGTCGCCTGTGTTTTACAACCCAGGGAACGGACTCGGTCGCCGGTCATTGGGAAATTAATGGAATTGTCAGTGTGGGGGCTCCAAGCTGTACGGATGGAGTTCCTCGGCAGGTTGTCGCCGCTGTTGAGCAAGCGTTGGGCAGAAAAGTGATCGGCAAAGATGTCGCCTCTCTGGGGTCCATGTTGAAAGAATATGGCTTGGACCATTTGGCCTGTGGGGCACCGATTCTATGGACTGACGGCCGGAATACCTGTCATGTGGCTGCGCATGAGGCAGTGCTGGCTCGCGAGGCTCTTTACCAAGGTTGTCGTGAAGCATGGAAAACGGTTAAACAGGCTGGGTTGTTCATTCGAATCGTCGCCCACCCCGTTGCCGGCGAGTCCGGACATTTCCAGGCCCATGGAAGTCGGAGAGATTTTGTGGTGGAACCACCTGGCGTCACGATGCTAGATGTCTTGAATCGCTCCGGTCAGATCGTCATGGGTATCGGAAAGGTCGGTGATTTGTTCGGCGGAAGAAGTTGGACGAAAACCTTCTCCGTCCTATCCGCTCAGGAGGCCTTTGAGGAAACCATCGGCATGTTGAGTACGGTCCCGCGAGGGCTTCTCTATGCCGGCTTGGATTTCTCGACCGATGAGGCGACTCAGGCTGCTGAGGCATTGGAAGAATTTGATCGTCGATTGCCAAGCCTCTTTGATAAGTTACGCGTTGGGGATCTGGTTATTATCACCGGCAGCCATGGGCGTGATTTGTCGAGGCCATTGAAGCGGCCGACGCGTGAATATGCGCCGCTTCTTCTTCTCGGTCCCAAATTGCCGGCCGGGGTGGATTTGGGGACTCGTTCTACCGCAGCCGATCTCGGACAAACGGTAGCGGATGCCTTCGGCGCTCAACGGTTGCCGGTCGGAGACAGTTTTTGGGAAGCGATCAAACCTGCGTGACGGCGAACCCCCCAAAAGGGGAGCAACGGAGTATCGGCGGGTGAATATGTCGTACGAGGTCAAACTGCAAGATTTAGGGGTGACGTTGCCGCCGCCGCCCAAGCCGGTGGCCAACTATGTTCCCGCCGTCAGAGTGGGGGAGTGGCTGTTTCTGTCCGGAGTCCTTCCTTTGCAGGATGGCAAGTTGTGCGTGACGGGAAAACTGGGCGATGCCTTATCGGTCGAGCAGGGAAAAGAAGCAGCCCGCATCGCTGCGCTGAACGCGTTGGCGATTGTGAAGGCCGAGATTGGCTCGCTTGATCGGGTGGTGCGGGTCGTCAAAGTGGTTGGCTACGTTGCCTCGGCTGCCGGCTTCACTGATCAGCCCCAGGTTCTCAACGGAGCCTCGGACCTGTTGGTGGCAGTGTTCGGCGATGTGGGACGTCATGTCCGTGTGGCGGTCGGCGCGGCGGAGCTTCCTCGTCAGGCTCCGGTCGAGATCGAGCTGATTCTTCAAGTCGCATAGGTTCGGGTAGACACGTTCCCGATTCTCTCAAGTTCTGCCTGTTACGTTCGGGCGTCTGGGCGCCGGGTTGAGAGATCTGCCCGTTTCCCTTCGCCTTGACTCCTTAAAAAATCGGTTGCTATAGTCCGATCGATTGGGCATGGGTCGGTGTGAGACATCGGTGTACGATCATCGGGCTGCCATTTAGAAAAGGACGGTATGAAAACGACGAGGATTGCGACCTTGTGTGTGGCTCTGCTGGGCAGTCTTACGTTATCCGCTTATGGAGGCGGTCCTTCGTTCGAGTTGTCCCTTCGAACTGCTCCGCCCGGTGCAACGGTTTCGGTAAGCGGAAAGGGATGGGGAACGTTTCGGTCGGCGACGACCAATCGGGTACTGGTCGGCGGTGTTCCTGCCCTGATCCAACGATGGGAACCGGGCAGGATCGAGTTTAAGGTTCCGTTCAAGGCCGAAAGCGGCCCCGTCGAGGTCTGGGCCGGCAAGAAGAAATTTTCGGTTGGAACGTTGACCGTGGTGATGCCGCAGATCGATACCGTTACGCCAGCGGAGGCGGAACGGGGGTCGGTGCTCCAGATTACGGGTCGTCATTTTGGAGTGACGGCGGGATCGCGCGATCCCAATACCATGTTCGGTGTCAACGATGTAATCATAGGCGGCGTCGTTGTACGCCCAAAACGATGGAAGGATGATCTCATCGAAGCGGAGATTCCCGCCAATGCGGAAACCGGCGAAGTCGTCGTACGGCTGGCCTCGTCCGATCCGCTGCCGGACGGCTCTTGCTGCGCTCCGGTGGAGTACATTGTCAGCAACGCTGCGAGGATTTCTCTCATTCCGTCCGTACGGGTTGATCCCGTGAGCGGTCCGGTAGGAACGAAGGTCGTGCTGTTCGGCGGTGGGTTCGGTGCTGAAAAGGGGCCGAGTGACGCTGTGCTGATAGGCGAACAACCGCTTGTGCTGGCCCAGTGGAAAGACGATGTGATTGTGGCGCACGTTCCACTGGGTGCGGTGTCAGGCCCGGTCGTGTTGCGTAGCCAGGGACGTACACGAACGGTCGGTCACTTTACCGTGCAGGAGCCGAAAGTCACCGGAATGAATCCCACCAGCGCGCCGATTGGAACGTTGTTGCGCATCGACGGAGAACATTTCGGGGTGTATAGCGAGAGCGGCGCGACTCCTTTTAACTTCATCGATTTCAACAAGGGGGATAACCGCGTCGAAATCGGAGGCGTGCCGGCGGTGATCTATCGCTGGATTGATGACCGGATCGATGTCTGGGTGCCCTTCAGTGCCAAGAGCGGGAAGGTGGTGGTGTATCGAAGCGCGACCAAGCCGCTGCCGGATGGTTGGTGCTGCGCCGAGCGGGGAACCGTCGCGATTGAGGCGGGGACCTTCACGGTTGTAACTCCCGTTGTGGAGTCGTATGAACCAAAATCCGCAGGGTTGGACGAGACGGTCACGATCAGGGGCAGGGGGTTCGGTACGTTTCTCAAGACCGCCGAGCATGCGGATTTACGATTGAATGAAAAGGCGTACAAGCGGCGCACGGACCTGGAAATCAATGAGCCGGATGATCCCTCCACGGTGGTCAGCAACGTCTCACGCACAGAAGTGTTGTTCAACGGTTCGGCTGCACTGGTGCAGTCCTGGACCGATTCTGAGATCGTGGTCAAAGTGCCCCATCGCAACCTCTATGGGATCGGGAAAAAGGGAGCGTTTTTCGACAACTTGGCGACCGGTCCGTTAGTCGTCCGGAGAGGATCATGGGATCTCCTTCCCGACGGGAGCTGTTGCACACCAAAAAAATGGCTCACGGTTGAAGCAGGTCCATTCACAATTGAGGCCAGAAACCTCCCCGATACCGGCTATTGGGACAATAACCGCCCGGATGCCAATACGAATCAATGATAGTCGGTCGGGAAGAGGTGGTGAAACACGGCAAGGGAGGGTTGCAAGGCACTTTCCTGGGGGTTTTCTGCGCTATTCTTCTCTGGGTCGTTTTGGCATCGGCTGAAGTTCCCTCTTTGCGTGTGCAGGTTCAAAAGAGCAATACGGGGGCGGATCTGATGAGCGTTCACTTCCTCACCCCGCAGACCGGATGGGCAGCTGGATCAGGTGGGACCATTCTCAAGACGACAGACGGCGGAAAAACGTGGCGCAAGGTCGCCAGCGGAACGTCCACCCTATTGACATCGATTTTTTTTATCGATCAACAGAGGGGCTGGGTCACTGGAACAGGCGGGATGTTGCGGCGGACCGTTGACGGCGGTGCGACCTGGTCGCAGATACCGCTCGACGTCGCGCAACCCTTGTACCATCTTTCGTTTGCCTCTCCCACGGTCGGTTGGGTGATCGGCGGCGACGGGACAATTTTACAGACGACCGATGGTGGGAATCGCTGGGTGGAGCAACAAAGCGGAACGCATGCCACGCTCTATGCCGCGCATTTTATCGACGAACGTCATGGCGTGGTCGTCGGCGCCTTGGGGACAATCTTGACGACGGAAGATGGAGGAGCGACGTGGGTCGCCCGCGAAGCTCAGGGAGCTGTCACCTTCTTCGACGTTTTTTTCACGGACCACTCAAACGGCTGGGCGGTCGGAAACGCCGGAGCGTTATTTCAAACGTCCAACGGCGGTATCCACTGGAATGATCAATCGCTGCCTTGCGGCAAAACGTGCACGAAACTGGTCGATTTACTCAAGATCCGATTTACAAGTCCGCAGGTTGGATGGATTGTCGGCGATCGTGGCGCGCTGTACCGTACGACCGACGCAGGGTTCACTTGGGTTCCGGAAACAGCGATTGCGCCTGTCTCGCTGTTCGGTCTGAGCTTTGTAGGAGCTGAAAGTGGTTGGGCGGTGGGGGCAAAAGGCGCCATCGTCCATCTGCAATCTGCCCGGTAATCGTCCTTGTCTGTTCTCTTTGGCAAGTAGCGACTGACTGATGCTGATGAGAGTGTGGGGTCCGAGTAGCATGGAGTCCAAGGGGCTGATCGCCTCACAGCGGAGGGAGTACAGTATGGTCATGGAGACACGATGGGTATTGGCTGTTTTCTTTGTCGTGTCGCTAGTCGTTCCGGCGTGGGCAGGAGAACCTGAGTCGTTTGATCCCGATGAGCCGTTTCAACAGGCATTCTCGTCGAATCTGCTTCGCGCGCTTCTCAACAAGGCGCTGGACCAGTTGGAAGATTACGTGGAACTGTCCGGCCATCTGGCGCCGGATGAAACGGCCGGAGATCGTCTCGGCCATCTACGGGTCAAAATCTATCCGGAAGGTAAGTCGAAATCCCGTCAGCATGTCGAGGCCCAAGGCTGGTTCCGGTTGACTCCGGATGACACCATCCGTGATTTTTCCTTCCACTTCAAGAACCCTGACAAACAGACAAAAAACTCCTCCCCACGATCCGAGAACGTGTTATGAGACCGTGAATCAGTGAGCACGCAACCTCTTGCAATGAGCGGGTCCTCCGTTGCATCGAGGACGATTACGACTGTGCATCCGAAGCCTATTCGGATGCCTGTTGGTTTCTCCCCTGACCCTGGGATCGTTTATCCCAGATTGCCAAGGCGCGACTGAAGAATACTGATCGCGGCGAGGGCGGCGGTTTCGGCTCGCAAAATGGATGAGCCGAGGGTGATGGATTTACAGCCTGCCCGCTCGGCCATCCGTATCTCTTCTTGAGTCCATCCCCCTTCCGGCCCTATAAGCAGCAGAATCGTGGCGTTCGCGTTGGAGGGGAGGGGGATGTCGCCAAGGCCGACGCCTTCGCGTCGCTCCACCAGGAAGAGCGAAACCATTGCGGGCTCCGGAGCCGAGCAAATTTCTTGTAGAGATTGCGGGTGGGCAATTGTCGGGACGGTCCACTGCTCGGATTGTTGGGCTGCCTCCAAGGCAATGCGGCGCCAGCGGGCCAACTGACTTCCAAGACGGTCCGATCTCATGTGAAC
>JANDJL010000035.1 GCA_024330965.1 Nitrospira sp.
CCTCAGCAAGACAGAAACACAAAGGGCTGGCTTCTCGAAGAGAAGCCAGCCCCTTTTACCCACCCGACAACCTTTACAACAACCAGTCAGCCTTAGTACTGCACCTGCAAGGCGACATGGAACGAATCCACTTTGTCGCCGGTGGCAGTCCGCTCATAGTTCGCGCCCTTCGAGCGGATATCGCCATAGGTGTAGAAGAACGCGACCCTGGCGTTGTGGCCATCAATCACGTAATTCACCCCACCTTCCCACTCCTGGCGCGAGGCACTCTCAAGCGGGTTGATGGCGGTGTATCGCATATAAGGCTGGAACCGGCCGACGCCGATCTTGGCCGGGATCAGATACAACCCCTGCACCGACCAGGAATGGCCACTGAACACACAGAAGCAGTCAACAATACCAAGAAGAGGAATAAGAGGCGTCGTAAACGCTGCTTGGGCATAACGGGCCCACTGCCGCCGGAAATCTCCGTTGAAGGTAAAGACCCCCATGTTGTTGGGAATGAGCTTTTCCACCATGAGGTCGACAGAAAGCCCCGTCACATCACTCACCCCCCAAGGAGCACTCGGATTACCAGCTCCATCCTTCTGGTGCTGACCGGAGATGCCCACCGCGATGATATCTCCCGCCGTTCCATAGTAGGTGCCGGCCGTATAGTAGCCGGACATCGGTTCATCATTGAGGAGGTTCACCTGCAAACGGCCAGTGTACATCAAACTATTTCCAATGTTGGCCGGGTGACGCAACCCCTGGGAAACGGCAAAGGCATAGAGGAGATGGATGCCTCCCGGATGAACCTTGCCCCAGATGGTCGCGGCATTATCGCGACCATAGAGCCCGGCTCCGTAGTCAAAATTCGCGCTGAACATTGCCGGGGTCGCTGCTCCCCGAAGACCAGAGAAACTGGCCTTATAGAAGGCATTATTGAGTGTGTTCCGATCGGTGGGAAGCAACATGCGACCGACCCAGAGGTTGAGGTGTTCGTTGATCTCGATCTTGGCGATCGCGTCCAACAACCCGATGGATGAATTGCCGCCGAAGCTGGCTATTCCAGCCAAGGAACCTTGAGGGGCAAAATTTGGGAAGCTGGTGCTGTTGAACCGGTTCGACCCGACGCTACAATTGAAACACTCCGTCGTCACTTCGAACCCGAGGTACTTGTGAACCTTGCCGTTGATCAAAATCCGGGCATTGTCCACCGTAAATTCGTTGCTGTAGTGACCGCCCGGCGAGGCACCTTCCACAGCATTAAAGCTGGTTCGGAGCCCCATCCCGATGGAGATCCACTTGTCGTCATCGGCCTTGATTACACCGGCGGCATTGGCCGCTGGCGGCGTGGACATCGTCCCAGCCACCAGTGCCACTGCGGCGCCGGCAACTATAAACTTCTTCCACAACCCTGTCGCATCAACCTTCATTGTGACTGCCTCCCTTCTATAAATGAAAGTGCCGACTGTCCTCTCACCTTTCACCTTCTTCCACCACATTCGCCCTCGTCAACTACTTATCCTTCAGGTTCACGAGCAGATTCACAAGACCGGTAGAAGAGATTAAAAAACGACGGGAGTATGCCTAAATCGAACACGGATAGCAAGAGAAATCTTTGCGCCACGAGACTCTTCTGTCCAGAAGTCTATCCCCCCTTCTAACCAAAGACGCAGGATCGGCTGCCGCGCTGCCTTCACCATGTATACTCCCGACATGTGATTCCGTCATTTAGACTAGACGTAGACTGGACGGTTTTTTCTTTCGGGCTTTTCAGACTTTATTCGGTTGCGGTGTATAGCGCAAATAGGGTTTCACCGTTCGAAACCCTTTCGGGAACAGCGTTTTCGCCTCTTCATCATCCACCGAGGGAGTAATGATGCAATCTTCGCCATCTTTCCAATTGGCTGGTGTCGCCACTTTGTACTGCGCCGTCAGTTGCAAGGCATCAACCACCCGGAGCAATTCATCGAAATTCCTCCCGCATGAGGCAGGATAGGTCAAGGTGAGTTTGACTTTTTTATCTGGCCCGATGATGAAGACCGACCGCACCGTCATGTTATCGATGGCGTTCGGATGAATCATGTCATAGAGAGTAGCCACCTTTTTATCGGGGTCGGCAATAATTGGGTAATTGACCGTCGTGCATTGAGTCTCGTTAATGTCATGGATCCAACTGCGATGGGAATCGAGGGGATCCACGCTAATAGCGATGACCTTCACTCCCCGTCGCTTGAGCTCCGGCATGATCTTGGCCACAGTTCCCAACTCCGTCGTGCAGACCGGTGTGAAGTCTTTCGGATGGGAGAACAGGATCCCCCAGCTATCGCCAAGCCATTCGTGAAAATTGATCGTGCCTTCCGTCGTCTCAGCCGTAAAATTCGGCGCTTCGTCGCCCAATCGTATCGCCATAACCATTCCTCCTTTGCTGCGCTTGCTCTTCAATTGAGCAAGCGCATTTAAGTTGTCTCGTTTCCGTCGTTTTGCCCTTGCCTCAATCTACTCCCTACGGGGGAAAACACCCTCTTCCGGGCTGTAGGTCAACTACGATACTGTGCCATACCCAAGACTGCAAGAGGCTTTTATGAGAATCCGCCTCTCCCCCTGTTTATGATTCGTACGGCTTTTCCCTGTGCCAACCAAACCGCAAAAGCGCAGACACCACGAACCAGCCGTACCACCCTAGGTACCGATCAAGAACCCTCCCTTCCCGGCCGATAAAATAAATAGTGTGGTAATGATCGCGTAAAAACGGAGGGATGCCATGGCCAATACAAACACGGTTTCATCGAATAAACTTCGTATTCCAACCAATGACCCCATGTATCGCCTGCTCCGCGAAGGGTGCATAAAAGAGTTCAACACGAGAAAAGCCGCAGGAGAGAAGTGCGATTTCCGCGGCTGCGACCTCCGCGGACTTGATTTCAGAGGGTTGGACGCGGACGGCCTTGATTTCCGCGACTGCTACTTTCGACAAAGCGACCTGCGCGGCGTTGATTTCAGCAAGGCCAACCTGGAAGGGGCCAGCATCAACGCCTGTCAAATTTCCGGCTGTCTTTTTCCGCCGGAATTGAGCGCATCGGAGATCGAACTGTCTCTCTTGCACGGCACAAGAATGCGGTACAACACGAAGTAGGGCTGGTCGCCCCCTTTACACGAGACGGATGGATCACCTCTGTCCCTTCGCACCAGGCCATTTTACGATCCCGCCGTCAGTCCCAATTGTGTCCGGACCTGGTCATGAGCCGGCTCGGCAATCCCGACGTCGGTCAGAAACACCCGCTCAACGCCGAGCCTGCCGCTTTGCACCAGCCGATTCCGCACGACTTCCGCCCGCTGTCTCGCCAACGATTCCAATTCGGCATCGGTCACCTGGATCTCAGCCATCAGCCGTTGTGTCATCTCCTCGAACGTCGGAGCCGGTTGCCCTTCCGCTTTTGCCGGGTCCGCCGGTTGATTCGTTTGTTGGGATAGCAGCTTCGCAAACCATTTAGCCACGAGCCGCTGCTCATCTTCAGGCGAAAGCTCCTTTTCTTCCTCGGTGCTTCCAAACTCTTGTCGTTTCATCGCCAGAAGCCGTTCTTTCAGCTTGCGCGCACGGACCGCCTCACGATCGAGCACTGCATCAAAGGTCCCTTTGATATCGAGCAGAAGGCCCACCCGTTCAACCAGCGCCGTCTCCAACGCTTCGAGCTTGGCCGCTTCTTCCGGCGTCAACGCAGTGCTGCCCGGGGCAAATGCAATAAACTGGAGGTCATCTCCGCCTCCACCAGGTAATAATTTTCCTAGGAGTGTAAACGGCGACGCGGCGATCTTGCCCAGCAAATTAAACAGCGTCGCAATTACGACCTTCCCGTACTTAAAATCCGGATCGTCGAGGTTGCCGCGAATCGGCAAATCGATTTCGATCAGGCCTTTGCGGTCTTGCAGCAACGCCACCAACAAAGGAACGGGCAGCGAGGTGGCATCGGGACTTTCGACTTTGTGGCCGAACGTCAACTGGTCGATCAAGACCACATTCTCCGCTTCGAGCACTTTCTGGGAGACCTTGTATTTCAAGTCAAGCGACAGCTTGCCTTTCGACAAAACATATCCCGCATATTTGCCGCTGTACGGACTCGCAGGTGTCAAATCCATACCTCCCAAGGTGACCACCACATCCGTAAAGGCATCTTCGCTCAGTGGATTGATCTTCCCGGCAATTTTGAGCGGTGCGGCGCCATCGACCCGACCGGTGAGATCCACATCCGCCTTTTTGATCTGTTTGGATGATAACCCTGTGATGGTCCCGCTCAACTCCGTCAGACCGGTCCTCACCGACGGTTCGATCGATATATCTCGGAATACCGCCGCCGCCTTGACCACCTTCACTTGATCAATCATGATCGCCGGTTGAGCCGAGCGAGCAGCCGATGGAGCGGCCGATGTCTCACCTTTCTTCTCGCCGGACGCCCCTTGCAAACCGTCGGGCTGCGACTGGACCACAAGATGCGACAGATTCAGCGTGCCATCCGATTCAAGAACGGCCTGGACGGCCGGTTCCTGCAAAACAACTTCGCCGATCTTGACCACCGTGGGCTCGACATCCAGCGCAAGACGATTCACGTTCAGCGCCTTCCATGAAAGGACCTCCTCGAATTCTTTGCGATCCGACATCACAAGACGATCGATCCCGACATCTCCCCGAAATCGAAGCAGTGGCTCTTTGGAGCGGACCGTGGCGTAGCGAAGCGTGCCGGCCAGGTTGATCGTACCGTCGCGGACGTCCACGTTCAGAAACCGATCCAAATAGGCTTGAAACGGTCTGATGCCGATGTGCTTCAGTGCCACCGCCACATCGGCGCCGAGGGGCTCAACTGTGACCATTCCTTTGACGGTGACGATCCCCGTTTGGTTGAGTGTCATCGAGAGATCAACCGGCAGCGCCTGTTTGAACGGAATACGAATTTCTTTCACCGTGACGTTCAGTTTCTCGACATCGACATACTGGGGTCTGGGCAGAGTCCGATCGTCAAAGGCCGCACCATAATTCTGGAGTTCAACCTCCCCGATGGACACATGCCAGGGTTGATCCGACGGTTGATCGGATGCCTGCTCCTGGACGGAAGTCGGCGGTGACGCAGCCATCGCGCTTCCGACTACCGGCTCGAACAAACGTTGCAAGTTCACGGTCCCGTCCGGATTCACCCACGCCGTCACGTAGGCGTCTGTGGAGCGAATCGTGGCGATCTCGACGGCCTGTTTCCCCAGATCAAACGTAAAGCCCTCGACTTCGAAAAGCGGAACCTTCACAAGAGGCTCAGGAAACCCCCGTTCCCCCAGAGTCAGATGCTGAACGAGCAGGCGCCCATCGGTAACCTTGACTTGAGGAACTGAGCCGCGCACATCGACGTGATACGTGGCCGACAAGGCGATCTCGCCGTCCTGTACGTCAACGCGAAACCGATCCTGCACCGCCTGATACAGTGTGCCGACCTTGATCCCCGACAAGCTCAGTTTGCCGTCGGACTCCAACGGCTCGATCGACACGGTACCTTCCCAGGCCAACGACTCTCCTTTTCCAATTTCGGCGGTAAACGCATAGGCGTTGTCGCTTCCTTGGATGGTGCTGAAGTTGCGCAGGGTAATGTGGATCAGAACAATGTCCATTGACACAGGCCTGGACTTCGAATCATCCCGGTACTCCACCACGCCTTTGTTGATTTCGAGCAACCCGATTTCCACCGGCATCGCTTTCTTGGATTTCGCCTCCGACGGCTGGGCGGAGGCCGCGCCAGTCTCGCTCTCCGACGGAGGCACTAACGCCAAGAGATTCAGCTTGCCCTCACGGTTCACCTTGGCCGCCGCAAACGGCATGGTCAGCCGGATTTCGTCGAACCCCAGCCTCTGTCCTAGCAAGGTGGTTGCGCGAAGATCGACGACCAACTCATCGAACCCAATCATCGGGGTTTGATCGGATTCCCAGACCTCCAGCCCTTTTAATCTGACGGCAAGAGTAAAGGGATTAAATGAGGCCTCTCGTAAGACCACAGGATGCTTCAAGTACTCGGCAGCAGCCGGCACCCCATACGCTTTGATGAGATAGGGCAACAGGACGAATCCGGCGAGTGCATAAAGCCCGATCAGCCCTGGAGCCAGCCCGGCCAAGAAAGGGAGACGAAGAAACCGGCGCATGAGGCATCGCTCCTCTGTTGATAGGGAAACAACCGGGACAAAACTATAGGGAAGAGTCCTCTCCAATGTCCAGGGGGAAACGACCCCTTCGCTCATCGAAATGACCGATTCGCTCATTAACTGGTGGGAGCATGTCGAAACCGGATAGGAGCGGATCAAGAGCTGAAAGGATCAAACGGAGGGGTCAAACAAGCTTGTGTGGGATGGTGCGCCCGGCTGGAATCGAACCAGCGACCCTCAGCTTAGAAGGCTGATGCTCTATCCAACTGAGCTACGGGCGCGCCAACTGAGCCAGGGGCGCGAATCTTGTGGCGCTTCTCCGCGCGCGTCAGTTGCGAGACAGCCATAAAGAGCGCGCGGCGCCGCACGACGTGCGGTTTGGTCGGGGCGAGAGGATTTGAACCTCCGACATCCTGCTCCCAAAGCAGGCGCGCTACCGGGCTGCGCTACGCCCCGACTCGTTGACCCGGCGGTTTGCTCCTTTTCCGTACCAGCCTGCGACCACGGCTTCCGAGTTGTTTTTTCACGCCCAGTTCTGCAACAGGCCCCGCAACTTCAAGAATGCCTTGGCTCGGTGGCTGATCCGATTTTTTTCTTCCGGCGTCAACTCCGCCAACGTTTTTCCCAGCTCCGGAACATAAAAGACCGGGTCATAACCGAACCCCCGTTCTCCCCGACATCGATCGGCAATCGTTCCTTCCAGGACACCACACGTCGTTTTCACTTCCCCCGCAGGAGACGCCAAGGCCGCCACCGTCACGAACCGAGCCGTTCGACGTTCTTGGGAAACGCCCTCCAGTTCGGAGAGTAATTTTCGGCAGTTGTCTTCATAGGTCGCGCCGGGCCCCGCATACCGAGCTGCATACGCACCCGGTCTTCCATCTAAGGCATCTACCTCCAGCCCTGTGTCGTCCGCGACGGCGTAACAACCAGTGGCACGGGCGATTTCCACCGCTTTTTTAATGGCGTTGGCTTCACAGGTGGCCCCATCTTCAACAACGTCCGGCGCCTGGGGGAAATCATCCAGCGTTCTGATCCGAAACGCCAACCCGCTCAACAAGGCCGTTACCTCACGAGCCTTGTCACGATTTCTGGTCGCGAGCACAAGCTCGGTCATCGTGGCCCGTTCAGTCAAGCGGCCCAATCAATTCTTTCTGAAGGGCCGTCAGCCGCTGGATGGCTTGCCAGCCGAGGGCGAGAAATTCGTCCATGTCCTGTTTGGCGAACGGCGTACGTTCTGCCGTCCCCTGCACCTCAACGTATCGTCCGCGGCCAGTCATGACGAGATTCATGTCTACCTCTGCCATTGAGTCTTCCGTATAGGCGAGGTCGACCATCACCTCTCCACCCACCTTGCCGACACTCACAGCGGCCAAGTAATCAGTGAGCGGCAAGTTCTTAATCACGTCTTTTTGTTTGAGGGCCTGAAAGGCATCAGCCAGTGCGATGAACGCCCCTGTGATCGAGGCAGTTCTCGTGCCCCCGTCAGCCTGGATCACGTCGCAGTCGATCCAGATTGATCGTTCGCCCATCTGCGAGAGATCCGTCACGGCCCGCAACGCACGGCCGACCAGCCTCTGGATTTCCAAGGTCCGCCCGCCTTGTTTGCCCTTCACTGCCTCCCGCGGAGACCGTTCGTGCGTCGCGCGAGGCAACATGGCGTATTCCGCCGTCACCCAACCCGTTCCCTTACCCTTGAGAAACGGCGGCACCTTTTCTTCGACCGAAGCCGTGCAGACAACCTTCGTGTCGCCCATTTCAATCAAAACCGATCCTTCGGCATGTTTGATGAAATGTCTGGTAATTTTGACGGGACGCACCTGATCTCTTCGCCGACCGTCGAACCGCACAAGACCCGCACTTGCGCTCATCACGTCTCCTTCCATCTCAAAATCAGCGCGATTATAGTGGAGAGGCACGGAAAGCGCAAACCAGCGCGCGGTCCACTATCTCCTCGCACCACACGCGAACCAGCTTCCTCATGATAAATCCAGCATGCCGTCGCTGCCTCCAGCGTCCGACGCCACGAGAAGAACAGAAGACCCGCAGGATGAAGTTTTTAACACTGCCCCTTCTCTTCTATTCTCTGACGTTCTTTCCACGATCAATCGGTAGAAATAAACAACAACGGGCCGTGAAGAGACGGACTTCGCCGCTTAGGATTCACGAAAATCAACCGATAGAGATCTGTCACCACGAACCGTGAAGGTCGTACAACATCATAAACCCCATGCCAGAGACGCTATGAACCCACTGTTGGACCACAACGCCAGGCAAGCCCTGCTTGATAACCGCAACATTTTGGTGGTGGATGACGAAGAGCCGGTCCGCCGCTTGATCGGCTACCTGCTCCAGACCCATGGATACCCTGTTTTTCTCGCTGCTGATGCCCGCGAGGCACGTCGGCAGCTCAACGAGCAACCGATCGCCCTCATGCTATGCGATGTGAATCTGCCCGGTGAAACAGGCATGGACTTGGTCCGCACCACCTTCGCTGAGCATCCTGAAACCGCCGCGATCATGGTGACGGGTCTTGACAGCCCCGTCCTCGCCAACGCAGCCATCGAGGTCGGCGCGTTCGGCTACATCGTCAAACCGTTCGGCTCGAACGAAGTCTTGATCGACGTCGCCAACGCCCTCCGTCGCCGCCGTCTCGAGCTGGAAAACCGTTTTCACCGTGAACATTTGGAGGAGATCGTGGCTTCCCGCACGATGGCTTTGCAACAGGCGCTGGAATGGTTAGAGCGCAGCGAGAAAGAACTGCGCCTGTCTCGTGAGGAGACCATCCAACGACTAGCCATCGCCGCCGAATTTCGCGACTGTTCGACGGCCCAGCACATACAACGGATGAGCCGCTACTGCGAATTACTCGCGCGCAAGGCCGGTCTCTCACCCGAACACTGCGAGCTGATTCGCACGGCCAGCCCCATGCACGACATCGGCAAGATCGGCACTCCCGACCAGGTGCTTCAGAAACCGGGCCGTTTCACGCCAGAGGAGTTTGACGTCATCGCTCAACATGCCGAGATCGGCTACAAGATCCTGTCAGGATCCGACTCGGAACTGCTCAAGGTCGCCGCGACCATTGCCTGGACCCATCATGAGCGCTACGACGGAACCGGCTACCCCCGTAAGCTCAAGGGAGAAGAGATTCCCATCGAGGGCCGCATCGCGGCCATCGCCGACAATTTCGACGCGCTGACCACCGAGCGGGTCTATAAACCGGCTTTTGATTTCGAGCATGCCAAGGAGCTGATGCTCAACGAGCGAGGCAAACACTTCGACCCGGTCCTGCTAGACCTGTTTCTCGCCGAGGAAGAGGAACTCCGCCGCATCCATCATCAATTCGCCGACCATACCGCTTCCGCCTGGCCCCGCGCGGCGTAAATTTACACCATCAAGAGCCCCTCATCATGGCCCGAACGCTCGTGAGCGCTCACTCCGCTTGCAAGGAGAAAGATCCAGCCTCGAAATAGATGAGCCGTCGGTTTTCCCGCTATCAGCAGCGACGTCGGAACAAACGCTACACCGGCTCGTAGTTCAGGTTGGGCGCAAGCCATCGTTCGACGACGGAGACCGGCATCTCCTTCCGGCGGGCATAGTCTTCGACTTGATCCTTGCCGATCTTGCCGACGGCGAAGTATTTGGCATCCGGATGGGCAAAATACCAGCCGCTGACGGAGGCAGCAGGCCACATGGCGAAACTGTCGGTCAGGGTGATACCGGCGTGTGTTTCCACCGACAAAAGATCAAACAACAGCCGCTTTTCCGTATGGTCCGGACAAGCGGGATAGCCTGGCGCCGGACGGATGCCGCGGTATCGTTCACGAATCAGGTCCTCGTTGGAGAGTCGTTCATCCTTTCCATAGCCCCACTCGGCCCGGACCAGTTTATGGAGGTACTCGGCAAAGGCCTCGGCCAGCCGGTCCGCCAGAGCCTTGGTCATAATCGAGTTGTAATCGTCATGGTCTCGGTCAAATCGCTGGCATAACCCCTCGACTCCAATTCCGGCCGTGACGGCGAAGGCTCCAATATGATCGGACCGGCCTGATTCCTTGGGTGCAACGAAATCCGACAGCGCCATATTGGGCTGCCCAGCCGGTTTCTCCCCTTGTTGCCGAAGCATGTGGATGGTCATGAGCACGGTCGTTCGGCCCTCGTCGGCGTACAACTCAATATCGTCGCCGACTGAAGCGGCAGCAAAGAAACCATACACTCCCTTCGCCGTGAGCAACCGCTTCCGAATAATCTCGTCCAGCAATCGTTGCGCATCATCGTACAGTTCTCTGGCTTTTTTCCCGATCGTCCGGTCCTCAAAAATCGCGGGGTAGCGCCCCTTCAATTCCCATGTGTGAAAGAAGGGCGACCAATCGATATAGGGCACGAGTTCGTCCAGCGTCTGGTTTTCGATGACGCGGATGCCCAGGAACGACGGCTTCGGGATGTCAAGCCCAGCCCAGTCGCATGCCAATCGGTTGGCCCGTGCTTGCGCAAGCGTGAGCAACGGCTTAGCTCCCCGGTCCTGATGGGCCTGCCGCATCCGTTCGTAGTCCTCCCGCACTTGCTGCACAAAGGCGGGCTTCTGCGTGGGGCTGATGAGGCTGCCGACCACCCCGACCGCCCGCGAGGCATCGAGTACGTGGACCGTGGTGTGCCGATACGACGGCGCGATCTTGATCGCCGTGTGCGCCTTGCTCGTCGTGGCGCCGCCGATCAACAACGGCACCTCGAACCCCTCACGGGTCATTTCCTTGGCCACGTGCACCATCTCGTCGAGCGACGGAGTAATCAGACCGCTCAGGCCGATGATGTCGGCCTTGTGCTCGCGCGCGGCGGCCAAAATCTTCTCGCAAGGCACCATCACGCCGAGATCAATGACCTCATAATTGTTGCAGGCAAGGACGACGCCGACGATGTTCTTGCCGATATCATGCACGTCGCCCTTCACGGTGGCCAAGACGATCTTGCCCTGCGATCGAAGGTCGCCCAGCCTTTTCTTCTCTTCCTCCATGAACGGCATGAGGTAGGCCACCGCTTTCTTCATCACACGCGCACTCTTGACGACTTGCGGAAGAAACATCTTGCCGGAACCGAACAGATCTCCCACGACGTTCATGCCGGCCATGAGCGGCCCCTCAATCACGGAGAGCGGCGTCGGATACGTCTGGCGCGCCTCTTCCATATCCTGCTCGATGTAATCGGTCACTCCTTTCACCAGGGCATAGGTCAGCCGCTCTTCGATCGTGCCTTTGCGCCATTGATCGTCTTTGGCGGCGGCTTTCCCCTTTTGCTTCACCGTCTCGGCGAAGGCCACTAACCGTTCGGTCGCATCTGGCCTCCGATCCAGCAACACATCCTCAACCAGCTCGAGCAGATCCTTGGGAATTTCCTCATAGATGGCAAGCTGGCCGGCATTGACAATGCCCATGTCGAGCCCGGCCTTGATCGCATGGTACAAAAAGGCCGCGTGCATGGCTTCGCGCACCACGTTGTTGCCGCGGAACGAGAACGAAATATTGCTGATGCCGCCGCTGACCTTGGCGCCGGGGAGATGCCGTTTGATCCATCGCGTCGCCTCGATGAAATCCACCGCATAGTGGTTGTGTTCCTCGATTCCCGTCGCCACGGTCAGAATGTTCGGGTCGAAGATGATGTCTTCCGGCGGGAAGTCGACGATCTCGGTCAAAATCTTGTACGACCTGGCGCAGACCTCGATCTTGCGCTCAAACGTATCGGCCTGGCCTCGCTCATCGAACGCCATGACGACCACCGCTGCCCCGTAGCGCCGGATCAATCGGGCCTGTTCGATGAACTTGGCCTCGCCCTCTTTGAGACTGATGCTGTTGACGATCGCCTTGCCCTGGATGTTTTTTAAGCCCGTCTCCAGCACGTCCCATTTGGAGCTATCGATCATGATCGGCACTTTCGCGATGTCCGGCTCGGCAGCGACGAGACGCAAGAACTTCTCCATCGCGGCCTTGGAATCCAACATGCCCTCGTCCATATTGACGTCGATGATCTGCGCGCCGCCTTCAACCTGCTGCCGCGCCACGGAGAGAGCGGCTTCATAGTCGCCGGCCATAATGAGTTTGGCGAAAGCCGGCGAGCCGGTCACATTGGTGCGCTCTCCGATATTCACAAAATTGGAATCAGGACGGATGGTCAGCGCTTCCAGACCGCTCAAGCGCGTGCAGGGTTCCACCGCCGGGATTGTTCTCGGCGCGACATCCCGAACCGCCTCGGCAATCAATTTGATGTGGGCCGGCGTCGTGCCACAGCAGCCACCGACAATGTTGAGCCAGCCATCCTTCGCCCATTGGCGAAGTTGAAGAGCAAGGGAATCCGGAGTCTCCGGAAAGCCCGTCGGGAGCAGTGGGTTGGGTAACCCGGCGTTGGGATGGGCGCTCACGTACACCGGTGCGATGCGGGACAATTCTTCGATCAGCGGCTTCATCTCCTTGGGTCCCAGTGCACAGTTCATCCCCACGCTGAGCAGCGGTACGTGGGAGATGGAATTCCAGAACGCCTCCACAGTTTGGCCGGTCACGCCTCGGTTGCTCCCGGCCTGAATGAACGTAACCGATGCCATGATCGGGACCCGACGCCAGCCCCGGTCAAATCCATCTAGGATCGCGAAGAAAGCCGCCTTGGCGTTGAGCGTGTCAAAGATCGTCTCGACCAACAGCACATCAACGCCGCCGTCAAGCAGTCCACGAACCTGTTCGCTATAGGCGCGGACCAGCTCGTCGAACGTCGTCCCCCGTGCGCCGGGGTTGTTCACGTCGGTGGAAATGGATGAGGTTTTGGTGGTGGGACCGATCGCGCCGGCCACGAAACAGATTCGGCCCGGCTGAACGGCCTGCACAGCCGCCACGGCCCGTCCGGCACATTCTGCCCCGGCCTTGGACAGTTCGTAGGCCAGCGACTCCATCTCATAATCCGCGAGAGAGATCGCCTGCGAGTTGAAGGTGTTGGTCTCGATGATGTCGGCCCCGGCCTCCAGATATTGGCGATGGATGTCTTCGATGACGGCCGGCTGCGTGAGATTCAGTAGATCATTGTGGCCCTTAAGGTCTCTTTTCCAATCCTTGAACCGCTCCCCGCGAAAGGCGGCTTCGTCCAGCCGCCGTTGCTGGATCATGGTGCCCATGGCCCCGTCCAGAATCAGAATGCGCTGTTTGAGCAAGGTCTCTATGGTGCGGGAGCGTTCCGCAGGCATCGGGTCCATGACAGGCGACGATTGCAGTTTTTCTTTCATCGTCTCACAGAAATTTTAGGAGGTCTGGTGGATCATACTGGAAGGTTCCAGGCTCGGCAAGCCGAGTCCGCTTCCTTGACTTGAATTTCTCCGCATCGATAGGATAATGCCGATGAATATGACACGTTCGGTCGGCCTTCGAAGGATCGCTCAAGCCGCCTTGGTGTTGATGACGACCCTGTTTTTCGGGGGAGCCATACCGCCGTCGCTCATGGCCGACCCCTATTTTGAAGACGGTTTCCTCGGACTGACGCAGAAGGAATTGCACGAGAAGCTCGGCCGGCCACAGGCGGTACGGGACCGGAAATCGGCGCTGCGCGTCTTCACCTACTACCCCATCACGGACTGGAAGACGTATTTCAGCAAACTCGTGTCCCCGGAAAACGGCGAAGACGTGTACTCCTTCAAGCGGGACGACATCGACGTCCGCTATTCATTCAGCTACGCAGTGGACCCCAGCGACGATCGTGAGGACCGCCCGCTAGTCGTTCGATTGGTCGATATCGAATTCTCATCCCCGGTCCCGATCAGCAAGGTCCCCTCGTTGGTTCCGGAATTCAGACCCTCGACCGATCCTTCCGATCCCGCGTTCCGTTCGAATATCTGGATTCTGTTGTTCAAAGGATCGCCCTCCCCGGCGGCGCGCTTCATCGTGAAAGAACAAAACAAGGAACAGCTCGACTGGACCTTGGCCTTTCAGCTTTTCTCCTTGCAGGGCTTGCCCGATCGACTCACGCCCAAGGCCACGGTCGATCGCATGGAAATCGGCGCGCAGAGCCTGCAACTTGTGCGGCAACGACAGCAACACACTCATGAACCGATGCTGAACCCCTACTCCGCCGAATTTCTGCGTCAAGCAACGGAGCCGGCCAAAACGGTGAAACCGATCCCGGTCCCTCGATACGCCGAGTAATCGAATAATGAAGAAGGACGGGTCAGAGAAAAGGGGTCTCACCAATCCCACCGATCCATTGATCACCGAACAAACCGCCATCCGACACACCTTGACTCAGTCTTGCCCCGTTGTTAGCATTTCCGCAGGTCACACGTTGCCATGATGAGCGCCGCTCCCCCCTCTCAATTCGACTCCCCACCCGAGACCGTTTCCTTCATTCGGCGGCCCGAGGTGCGGGCCATCATCTACGGGGGGCTTGCACTGTTCGCCGTGATGACGGTGATCTGGCCGTTGATCAGTCACCTGCTGGACCCGGATTTCAAACGGCACATCGAACAACATCGCGTCATGGTCGGCATGACGAAGGAGCAGGTGCTGGAAGCCTGGGGCGGCCCCCAAACGATTCACACCACCTTCACAAAAGACGGCATCCGGCAAGAAGAGTGGATTTTCGAAGATTGGGAAGATGCGGCCACCGTCCGCCATCGTTATCTCTACTTCGAGGAAGGGATTCTCGTCGGAGGATGGTACCAGGGATCGAGAGAACGTGATGTGCAGAATCTGCCGTCCTCAAAACCAAGACCCAAATCCGAGTCTTAAACCTGAGCCGCCTCAACGATTAGACATGATATCCGCGCGGGAGCAACGCACCGCCCGGCTACGAAGCCGTCTCTCTTGTCCCATCCAGACGCGTCCATGACGCGCTTGACGATACGCCTCGCCCCGCTCACGTCACCAGGTGACCCACAGAGCGCCGGCTAGTCATTAGTCCGACGTTTCACGAATCGAGAGTCTGAGTCTGCTGAGAAGCACCTCTGCGCGATCCCGATCCGCTTCATCAACCATTACTCGTCCGACAAAAGACGGCACGCCAGGATACAACGTGCTCATATGTTCGCCATGAATGACGTATGCGATCCGATTACCGTCCAGCAAACTCTTAATGATGGCCAACTCTCCCGCATCTTGCGCGTTGGTGAGGTGGACCATCTTCACACGTGCGTTGCCGTCCATGCCGTTCTTGTTCACTGGAGATCCCAGAGGAATTGCAGTTTCTCGCCCGCCCCGTTACACTCTGAACCGATCACGGAGTTTCGGTGATCCGGACACGCCGCTCGTGGTCTGGACCACCGGAAATGGTAAGCACGCGCTTCCACTCGCGCACCTGGTAATTCGCCCAGGCATTGGGCTGGCCTTTATAAAAAGCCGAGGGATCCTCCCCACTGGCAGCGAGAAAAATCGGCTCGGTAAAGCCTTCTTCCAGCACGTAGTCTAGCAGCGATTCCGTCGTAAATCCCTTTCCCCGGAGCGCAATGTCGGCCAAAACGTTCATAATCTCATCCGGATTCTGGACGGTGATCGGATTCATGGCGGTGGTGATGAATTCTAACGACAGCCCGACGAAGAAGGCAAGGCGCATGGGAACCCAATCGACAAAGGCGGCCTTGCGGCACGATGGCTTGACCGTCATTAAAAAGAGCCGAGGGCTCCTGGTCGGCCCGTTGGGCAGGTCTCGCCTGCGTTGGGGGAATCGAGAGAGCGCTCTGACCGATTTCCTCGCGACAGCCTTGATCGTTCTGGCCATCTGCCACGTGCCGGCCGTTGGCGCCTCATCGCTCCCCGACGAGACGGTCTTGATCCCCGCCGGAGAATTTTTCATGGGAAGTCCGGACGACGGCTCGAGCTTCGACGACGAACGACCGCAGCGCAAAGTCTTCGTCGGTTCGTTCCGCATCCATCGCCACGAGGTCACGAACGCCCGCTATAAACGATTCGTGGACGCGACCGGGCATCGAACACCGAGTCACGAGAACCCGAGATTAACCTTATGGCTCAACGGTGAGCCGTTCCCCGGCAGCGAGCAGCATCCGGTCGTCAACGTCAGTTGGGATGATGCTCTGGCCTACTGCCGATGGCTGGGCATGCGCCTGCCGACCGAAGCGGAATGGGAAAAGGCGGCGCGCGGGACGGACGGGCGCCGCTACCCATGGGGAAACGAATGGAACGGACATCTTGCCAACAGCGCCAGTCACTGGGCCGATCGCACAATCGAATTCAAGGACGGAGGAGAGTGGAAAGCTTTTTGGATAACCGGCGACGGCGCACGCATCGCGCGTGAGCACGGTCTCAACGGCGAAGTGCTTACGTTGCCGGTCGGAAGTTTCCCTGGGGGATCGAGTCCTTACGGCCTCTTGGACATGGCGGGGAACGTTTCGGAATGGGTGCAGGATTGGTACGAGCCCTATTCCTATCTACATGCACCGCTCTCCGACCCCCAGGGTCCCGACGGACGGCTCCTGAAGGTTGTCCGCGGAGGGTCGTGGCTCAAACCGGCAAGAAATCTGCGAACCTCCGACCGCGATTATAGCTCCCCCGCGGATCGTGCGACCGGCATCGGCTTCCGCTGCGCCCAGGACGCCTGGTAATTCACAGCGCCCACCGCCGTCGGCCTGACCTCGAAACAATGGAAAACCGTCTTGTATGTCTGAACGAGCCAGGCAACGACGACCTTTGCCACCGGCTACGCCGTCGAGGCAGCCATGGCTCGGTGAAACGCGGCGGAGAGACGCCTCACGGCCTGATGATCGAGATCCAACACACCGAACTCGACCAACACTGCCACACGGGGGGCCGGATCGAGCCGACGCAGTCCCGAACGAGTCAACCCCTCCAGGGTGAGCACCCGCTCATACGTCTCGATCCATGACTCCGTCACGGCCCGCAACCCCGCATCCGTGGGCTTGAGACGACCAGCTCGAACCTCTTGAAGCAGCTTGATTAACGGATCGACCTGCGCAATGGTCGAGATGGCGCGCCGCAACACCTGCTCGCTGGGACTGTCCATCCCTTCAATTCATGGAGCAGGCACCAGGCCCCCGTGGATCGCCGCATGTGCCGCAAGGCCCAGGCCCTCCGGACGACGCCCAACTTGACGTCGCTCCGACTCCAAAGGCGGAAAACTGTTTCTCCAGCTTGGTGGTCTTGCACTGAGGACAGGCGACGTGCGTTGACCCCTGAACCAACAGCTCAAATCGATGATTGCATTCCCGACAGACATATTCGAAGATAGGCATAGGTCCCCTCCATCATGCGGATCTCATTATAAAGTCGAGCCGCCGCCATCGCAACGAGAGGATTCCCATGTATCATGAAGAAAAGACGTTCCTCCTACGATTCAGTCTGGAAGCCCGGTTCCCCGACGATTATGAGGGCGAAGAGGACCACCACGTCTGGCTGCAAGCCTGGGAATCGCGCATAAAACCGGAGCTGATAAAATCCATCTTTGAATCGCTGAGACGAACGGGGGGATGGACCGTGCACACCCGTAATCGCGGCAAATCGCCGGAAGACGAAATCGAAATCGTGCTGGAACGAGACTATTCGGCTTGTCCTTCTTTTCCGCCATGACCATGCCGCAGCAGCGCCCGATCGGCGTCTACGTTCACGTTCCCTTTTGCAGACAACGCTGCCACTTCTGCGCGTTTTACCTCGAGGTGGCGAAACCCGAACGGATGGAAGCTTTTTGCTCCGCGCTGGCGCGGGAAATCGATTTATATGAGAGCCGCCATGTGACGGCCGGTCGTCCGCTGAGGAGCCTCTACTTCGGCGGCGGAACACCGACGACACTTCCTGCGGCTCAACTGGTTGCATTCCTGAAACAGGCGCAAGAGGCCTGGTCAATGGAAGATTCCGCTGAAATTACGGTGGAAGCCCATCCCTCCACCGTCACTTATCAGGATCTGGCCGTCTTGGCGGAAGCAGGGTTCAATCGCCTGAGCGTGGGCGTCGAATCCATGAATCAACGTGACTTCATCCCGATCGGTCGCCCCGGTCTGGTTCACGAGGCAGAACGGGCGGTGAAGGCGGCGCGAACGGCCGGCTTTCGGAACATCAATCTTGACCTGATGTACGGCCTGCCGGGACAGACGCTGGAATCATGGGTGGAAACCCTGCACGCGACGCTCGCCCTCGAGCCCACTCATGTCTCCTGCTATGCCTTGACGGTCGAAGAAGAGACGAGGCTTGCCCGCGATATCGCCAAGAATCTGCTCTCCCCGCCAAACGAAGCGCTTCAAGTGGAGATGGAGTCGGCCGCGGAAGCTGTGCTGCAAAGGGCCGGATTTGAACGGTATGAACTCTCCAATTACGCTTTGCCAGGCTTCGCGTCCCGACACAACCAGCTTTATTGGACCGACGGAGATTACCTGGGGCTCGGCCCAAGCGCCCAGTCCTACGTCAACGGCGTGCGGTTCGGCAATGTCCACGACCTTACGGCTTATGTCGATTTCTTGTCCGCGCATCGCCTCCCTGTCGTGGAACGCACCGAACTCACGGACAGCGAACAACGGCGGGACGCGCTCGTCTTCGGCCTCAGACTGATCGAGGGAGTTCCTCTTCACATCGTCCGTCCCGACACGGCGCAGCACCAAACTCTCATCACCCTGGTCAACCAGGGACTCATCGAATGGAGAGAGGATCGCGTTCGACTCACCCCGTTCGGCAGGCAATACGCAGATTCGGTAGCCGAACAGTTGTACTAGCGACGGCAACCGGCCGAACAGAACGGACATGATCTCACCGCTGGAGTTTGCTAGAATTTTCACCGTGATGGCTCCGACACCTCTAACCATCCCGGAAACGACCGAAGACCTTCGGACCGACAGCGGGAACAGTCTCGAATCCCGAGTCGTGGTCTTCAATTGCGATTGCCACACCTACCAGCAGGTCATTGACCTGTTCTGCCGATTTATTCCTGGGATGACCCCCTCCAAGGCGTTCGAGCTGGCATATCGTATCGACCATGAGGGGCAAGCGGTCGTGTACAGCGGACCACTTGAGCACGCGGAGGATATTGCGGGCAAATTGGCCGGTGGAGGGTTACGGGTGGTGGTTCAGTAACCTCTTGCAGGGTTGCGGAGAACTTATTTGTGTTTGGCCTTGAGCTTTTTGACCGTGCGAGTTTTGCCCGGCTTTCCGTTGGACGATTTCACAGAACGTTTCATGCGCTGTTTCGAGGCCATCTTCACCGGCTCCCTTGTTCCGGGCCTCGAGCCCGTGGACGCCCGACGCGGCGCGGCTTTCTCGGTCTTTTCGGACGAGACCGGAGCCGCATAGGCCGCGGTCCGGTTGATCTTCGCAAGCTGTTCCCCGCTTAAGATGCGAACCTGATAGAGTTCAAACAACTTGCTGATGGCTTTCGCATCCCCCCGTCTGGCCGCATTTAACAACTTGCGGCGTTGATTCATTTCTTCTTCTTCGGTATGAGAAGCGACGCGCCGTTCCATCTCCCATCCTTCCTACGTCTCTGGAAATGCCGAGTCAGATAAAACGTCCGCTATTCGGTCTTTTCGAAAAAAATTGGTTGAGTATACCAAAGTCTGGTTGAATTTTGGAATCCGGCAAGAAAAACTTCTGAGTAGTAACCCTATTATATTTTCCCCCTCTTTTTTACCGACCGCTTGATCATCCATCCTCATCTATCATCTCATCTTCGGCTCCTCCCCGAGCGGACCCTCTATGAATTTATGAATTCTTGTGCGCACCGAAGCCCTTCCGTCATCGAGCAGGGTTCGTGCTGTGTGGTGTATAATTTTATCTCCGTGCTCTTTAATCCAAAGGAGGCCGTCCCATCATGAACGAACATACCCAGCACCGGATGACCGTGACCGATGACCCCAACGCGCGCGAACTGCTGCGCAAGGCC
>JANDJL010000036.1 GCA_024330965.1 Nitrospira sp.
CCCCAATTCGTCGTCGGTTCGTGGGCACGCGCACTGGCGATACGGAAGAGCGGGAACTGACGGGGACACTGCGGCTTTATGCTTCTTTCTCAAAGCACGATCAAGAAGCAGGCTTGCGCAGGCTAACGAATGACCGGCTCCAGGGTCACTCTGGCCTTCATCGAATTGGAGATTACACGGTCGGTGTTGTCTCTTTTCTTGTTCCCCCCTGTGTCCCGATCTTGTAATTAGACGATGTGGCCAGCTCGCAACAGGAACAGCGGTTCAAGCGGCTTGCTTGGCTTATCGGTCAGCAACCAGTTGTTACTCGTTGTGTATACGACGAGAAGCAATGGACATGAAAAAGAAAGGCTCTCAGGATCGTCAGTGCGCAACCGGCAAGCCGACGGGAGCGCCAATTACGCCACCATTTCAGCAGACGGCCAACAGTGCCATCAAACCATCTCCCTAAGCCATCAGCCAAAAAGCCAGCAGGCTTCACCGGATCAAGACAAGAAACCGTATCGCGACTGTCTGAACGCTCACGCGTTTGACGCCCCAAGACCTGGACGTGCAAACGGAGTATAATGAAAAACTGTTGTTGGTCATCATGATCAAAGCGGAGGCTTGGTCATGAGATGTGCCCTCGCCATGCTGACGCGGTCAGCAAGCAGTCTCCCTTCTCGTTACTCCACCCTCGCAGCGACCTTCCCTCGGGAGGTCGGCCAGCATAGGAGGTGCTGCCATGCCCATCTCACAAACACTCAAAGACTATCTTGATTGTGAATATGCGCATTACGACGTGTTGCCTCATCCGGAAGCCTTTCGAGCCTCCACAGTCGCCCAGACGCTCCATACCCCGGAAAAGGAAATAGCCAAGGTTGTGATCCTGAAGGTAAATGAGCGGTTCGTGATGACGGTGCTGCCGGCCAGTTGGCAAGTGGATCTCCATCGTTTGAAGACCATCTTCGCCACCCGTCAAGTACGGCTCGCGACCGAGGATGAACTCAAAGATCTCTTCCCCGACTGTGAATTGGGGGCGATGCCGCCCTTCGGCACCCTCTATGGACTCCCGGTGTATGTCGATCGCTCGCTCACGGAGAACAAGGAGATCGTTTTTGAAGCCGGTACCCATTCGGAAGCGATCAGAATGCGATACGCGGACTTTGCCGCTCTCGTCTTTCCGGTGGTGGAGGAGTTTCACCGCTCGACTTCGGAGGTCTGGTGACGTATGGTACCGCCCCCTCTTCCAACGACGATTCGTCGTGGAAACACCGGCGTCTCGCGAATTCTGGTCGCGGTCGATGACGCCGAGCATTCCGAGCGGGCGCTGCGCTACGTGGGCACCCTGCTGCGTGACGCTCGCGACGTGCATGTCACGTTGTTTCACGTGCTAAAACCGATGCCACGCGAACTCTTGGAACATGGCGGGTCCGAGGACCCTCAAGTGGAAGTTCGCCTCGCCGAAGAGTTACAACGGGATCAGGAGACCTGGGTTCGCACGGAAACCATGATTGAGTACCCGATCCTGCTGAAAGCGCTCGAAGTATTCGGAAAGACCGGATTTCCTCTGGATCGCGTCACGTTGAAGTTCGGGCATGAAGACGACATCGCGCACACTATTCTCGACGAAGCCCGCAACGGAGGTTACGAAACGATCGTGGTCAATCGTCACAGCTCGAACGGCATCAAACGGTTCTTCGGCGGAGGCATTACGGATCAATTGCTGCGCGACGCAACCGGCTTCACGCTCTGGGTCGTGGGATGATCGGGAGCGGACTTGCTCTTCTACTGCATTTCGGAATCGTCTTACCGAAGGAGACCGATCATGCTGATCGTAGAGAAGGCTCCTTCTTTGATTGCCTCACGGTGAAACACCGAACTGAGAGAGAAGCTGTTCGAATGTTATATCAATTTCTCCATTTTGAAAGAGTCATCCGACTGGCTCCGAGAGCTGGGCCGCCCTTTCTGTGGCACGATGAGGCAACGGCTCGCTCGGCTTCGAGAACTGACCGCTTCGCTGGTCCTCTCAGCCGAGACGTTTCCTCGCCAGACCATCTATTACTTCAGCCGTTATGATCTCGGATATCCTCTCCGAGATTTGTCATGAGCTGAGTGTTTCGAGCGAGGGATCGCTAGAGATCTTGTTTGAGCGGATTTACGGCAAAGTGAGACTGCATGAAGGCTGGTTGCGTCCGACTCCTGAGGAGGCAGCCGCATCGTCTGAGAAACGTTCTTCCCTCTGCTCAGGAACTTTGGGAGTGTGCAGGACTGCTCCGCGGATTTTCCAGACGACATTCTCGAGCTGATCGGCGGAGAGAACGCGCCGTTTCGTTCTCCACCCGCCTATGGCAATGCACTTATCACCGTTGTCATACCGGAACTGTTCCAGGAAGCTCAGGCGAATCTGTTTTACGCCCAACTCAAACATAGGGGAGTGGATCTGGCTTGAAGCATATCGGTCGTCACGTGGTCAGCCTGGATCTTCTCACGTAATTACAGAATGCGAGGATCTACCACCACACGAGTTTTGATGGAATTCGAGACAAGACAGTTGGCCTCCGCCTTCTCGATCAACTCTTTGGCCGTGCCTACGTCGGCAGCCGATTGTACCGTGATCATCGGTTTGAGCGTGATGGTGGTGAATTGAAACTTGCCCTCCACCAATTCAAGCCGCCCTTCCGCCTCGCTCTCATACGATGTGAATGCCAAGCCGGCCCGTTCGGCAAACGCCAAGAACGTCGTCATCAGACAGATATTCACCGACGCCACGAAGAGATCCTCCGGCGACCAGATGTTTGCATGGCCTTTAAACTCCGGCGGTGTGGCCACCTCGATATCCGGTTTTCCCGCGCAGGAGATGATCCCCTTGCGCTGCTCCGTCCATCGCACCGTCGTCTGGTACAGATACACCTTGCTCCGCACATCCATTATTTATTCACCTCCGATGACGTTCAGATCGCAGATTGTGAGTGTCAGCCCACGAGAGAACTTCCCACGTTCTCTCTTTGCCCTATTCCTCTTCCACGAACCCTTGAATCCAATCGCCCAGTCCATGGGTGAGGGCCACGACGCAGAGGGCGATGAAGAGATGTTCGCCGATCGCTTTCCACGGCGAAATCCCCTGCACCCGCGCCACGAAGAAACTGATGACCGCGAGCAGGGCCAGCCCCCACACCACACTGATCACGACCGCTTGATCCAGTGGTCTGGTCAGCACCGGAATGGCAAAGGTGCCTGCGATGGCAAACTTGGCGACAAACGTCGCCAGCGTGGCTTCCCACACGGCGCGAGCCGGTTGCGTATGTTTCGCTTCTTCGGCCAGATGGATGCCCATGGCGTCGGACAGGGCGTCCGCCACGGCGATCGTCAGGATGCCGCCGAGCACGGCCGTTTTCGAATGGGTGCCGGCATGGAGCCCCACCAACAATCCGAGCGTCGTGATGACGCCCGACGTCGTTCCGAAACTCAGACCGGTTTTCCAGGCTGCATTCATGAGGAATCATAATCCGATACATCCACTCAACGGCCGCAAGTCTGCAACCGCTGGAGGCAGGTATTGAGCCACGACGCAATGTCGTCCAGCATGGCGGCCGTCGCGCGGTTCGCAGCGACGACGCCGCCATAGGCATCCTGAGTCGGTGCCGGTTCCACCCGCTCAAACGAGCGGGTCCCCAGGACTTTCGACTCCTTGACGTCCACCAGTTGCGTGCGAACCTTCACCCGCACCACACTGGGGTCCTGCGTGAATTCCTGTTGGATGGCGAATCCGTACGAATCCAGCCTCAAGTCTCCATGGATGGCGGACGGCCAGGGCACGACGGCCCGCCACAATCCGGTCGCTTCCAGGGACTGAATCAGCAAAGAACCGAACATACGAGTCGGCTGTTCCGTCCACTGGTTTACAGCGTAGTATTCGATCTCGTACGCTCGTTTCACATAGGCCATCTTGGTCGTGTCGTATCCTGGTTCAGCCTGGGGTGTCCCAACCAATAGGATGGGAGCGTCGGCGGCAGATCGGCGAGCTTCCCGGCTCTGGTCCAAGCTCAACCGATAGGTGCGCGCCGGCTCGCTTGCCGTCTGGGGCATCACACACCCACTCAGCACCAGCACCAGCCATGCGCATCCGATGGCATACCCCATCCGCCACGCGATCGACGGGCTTCTTTCCCCCTTCACCATGTTCTGATGACCCTTTCCGATCCCGGCTTTCATTGTCCCCACGCCACGACCGCCCTCAGTCATCATGCTCCGCATCATTCCCCCGGGCCGCGGCGAGGGGGTGTCTTGCCGAACACCAAGGCATTGGGCTCCCGTTCCAGGTCTTGAGCCACGCGGGTCAGGATGTTCGCCAGTTGTCTCAATTCCGTCACCAGCATCGCCGCTTCGGGTAATGTTTGTTTCGAGAACCGCTCCAATTCCGTCCGATTTTCATCAACAATCGAATGCACTGACCGGCTGGTCTTGGCTAATTCTTCCGTCATTGCGCTGAACGCCTCGGCGCTCTTGTTGATTCTCGCCACGAGCATTGGCACCTCGTCGTGGAGCAACGTGGTCACCTTGACCAAATGGTTCGCGCTTTGGGATGCGTCGTGCAAGGTGGCCTCAACTTCCTTCCTGTGTACCGCGATGGAATGAACGATTTCCGACAGTTCTTTGATCGTTTGCTTCACGGCTAGACGATTTTCTTCGTCCAACGTTTCCGACGCGCCCTTGGCCAGCGATTCCAAACTCGCGAGAAGATTCGCTAACCCCTTGTCAGATAATAGACGGGAAATCGCCTCGTCCAGCCTGAAAAACAACGGCGAGGGTCCCGTCTTAATGACAGGATATTCCTGCCCTTCCAACGCCACCAGCGGAGGCGCGTCTTTGCTTCCTCCCGTCAGATTGATCGTGGCAAGGCCGGTTAATCCTTGCGTCTCAAGCACGGCGACCGTATCGGTCTTGATCGGCGTCCCCCTGGCGATATCCAAGATCAAACGGACCTCTTCCGGATTATCCGGATTGAGCGAGATGCTCCGCACCCGGCCGACATCGACTCCGCGATATTTGACAGTGGAATCCTCGCTCAAGCCGGCCACCGATTCTCGAAAATAGGCTTCGTACCGGTCGTACACCCCCCGGTAGTCCATCTTCCCCAGCCACAGAACGCCAATCAGGCCAGCGGCGCCGAGAATCGCCACGAACAAACCGACGAGAATGTAGTTGACCTTGGGTTCCACCTAATCTCCTCGCGTACCAAACGGCGCGTTCCTCATGACGAGTGAGGGTCTGGAATGAAGCAATGTCGGCATGCCGTTTGGGCTGCCAGTCGTCGGTTGTCGGTTCTCAACCGCCTACAACCAGAGTCTCTCGCGCTCCGCGCTATGCGAACGAGGTCTCACGCCCCCGCTGATTCCACATGGCCTGTTCATGGGCCGCACGTCCCCGCGGGCCGTGAAAATATTCGCGGATGAGAGGGTCCTCCGACTGAGACAGTTCCTGCATGGTCCCCACTCCCAGCACCCGGCCGTCGCCCAGCACCGCCACGCGCGTGGAGATCCGCCAGAGGGAGTCCAGGTCATGCGTGACCATCACCACCGTCAACCCCAAGTGCATTTTTAACGAGAGAACGAGGTCGTCGAATCCCGCCGCGATGATCGGGTCCAAGCCGGCGGTCGGCTCGTCCAGAAAGACCAATTCGGGGTCCATCACGATGGCCCGCGCCAGCGCAGCCCGCCGCCTCATGCCGCCGCTCAGCTCGTTGGGGTACTTGCCGGCGCTGTCGGGCGGCAACCCCACCATGGCGATCTTGACCTCGACAATTTCCCGAATCAGCCTCGGGTGCAGGTTCGTGTGTTCCCGCAAAGGCACAGCCACATTGTCCGCGAGCGTCAGGGAACTAAAAAGCGCGCCGTGTTGAAACATCACGCCGAATCGGCGGTGGATCGCTCCGCCGTTGCTCACATCAAGTCGCCGGCTGTCGACTCCGAACAAGCGAATGGTTCCGCTCGCAGGGGTCATCAACCCAAGGATCTCCCGCAAGAGAGTGGACTTCCCACAACCGTTGCCTCCCGCGATGGCGAACACTTCGCCCTGATGGATCGTCAGACTCACGTCTTTATGGACGACGGCCTGCCCGAACTTGGTCGAGACGTGGCTGACTTCGATAACCGGCGCTCCGGCCGGAGCGGTCACTGGCATCTTAGAGATCCCACCAACTCGTCACCACACTGCAAATGGCGTCGAACACGATGACCAGAAAGATGCTCTGCACGACGCTGATCGTCGTGTGCCGACCGACGTCGTCCACGCCGCCTCTGATCTGAAATCCTTGATAGCAACCGACCAGCGCGATAATGACCGCAAAGAACGGCGCCTTCGCAAGGCCGATCAAGAAATGCCGGACGGCGACCGCTTCGTCAAACCGATCGAGAAACTCGGCGAAGCTGACGTTGAGTTGACCCGACGCGATCAACATGCCGCCGAAGACGCCGAGGACATCCGCATAAACCGTGAGAAGCGGCAACGTCAGCACCAGCGCGAACGTCCTCGGCAACACCAGCAAATTGATCGGGGAGATCCCAAGGGTCCGGACCGCGTCCAACTCTTCCGTCACTTTCATCGTCCCGATCTCGGCGGCATAGGCCGATCCCGATCGGCCGGCGATCAAGATCGCCACGATCAGTGGCGCAATCTCCCGAAGCAGCGAGATGCCGACCAGATCGACGATGAAGATGTTCGTGCCGAACTTGCGGAGTTGCTCGGCCCCTTGATACGCGATCACGACGCCGACGAGAAACGTCAACAAACCGGTGATCGGCAGGGCGCGCACCCCGTCGAATTCCACAACACGGAGCATGGTCCGCCATCGGATCAGCCGAGGCCGTAGGAGGGATCGGCCGATGGCGACAGTCGTCTCCCCGAGAAAGGCGAGTGCGCGAATTATTCCATCCGTTCCGATCTTGACGGATGGAAGGAGCGGAAATTTCTCCCATCCAGCCTGTTGAGCGGGGGAAGCGTGGTTGAGCCGCGCCTTTGCTTGAACCAATCGAACCAGCTCGGTAAATTCCGGCTTGAGCCCTCGGACCGCAACGGCCTTCCCCCTGCGAACGAGATCGTTATCGATCCGCTGCAATAACAACGCCCCACCTGTATCCATCGCGGTCACTCCCTCAACATCACAGACGACCTCATGGTCCTCCGGCCAGCGAAGCCGTTCGATGTGGCGTTCCAGGTCTTTCAAGTTCGAAAGGGTCCAGGCCCCCTGACACTGGACCACGTTGCCGCTCACGGAGATGATGGCCTGCTGTTCCACCGGCATGGCTCGTTCGGTGATCCCGCGCGATCCCAGGACGAAGGCGGATCCCGTCGCTGGAGCACATTCTTAGCCGTCGTCCCTCAGCGGTTCGCTTACGTTTTCTCCATAATGGCCTGGAGATCCGGCCCGCTGATCACTTCCCGCTCCAGCAAGAGCTTCGCCCCCTGTTGCAACGCGGCTTTTTTTGACTCCAGCAGCCGTTTGACCCGTTCGTACTGTTCGTCAATGATGCGGCGCACCTCGCAATCGATTTCCCTGGCCGTCTGCTCGGAATAATCACCCTTCTCGGATCCCATCGAGATTTGAAGAAACTGCGGCTGCCGATCCCGCTCCAGAGCGATGGTGCCCAATTTGTCACTCATGCCGTAGGCCTTGACCATGCTCTTGGCGATGTCCGTGGCCTTCACCAGATCATTTTGTGCGCCGGTCGAAGCCTCGCCGAACGTCAATTCCTCGGCAATCCTACCTCCCAGCAACACGGCGATCTTATTCTCGAGCTCGGACTTGGTCATCAGAAACCGATCTTCCGTCGGGAGCTGAAGCGTATAGCCTAGCGCGGCGACGCCACGGGGAATAATCGAAATCTTCTGGACCTGGTCCGCTCCCGGCACCGACAGAGCCACCAGGGCATGGCCCGTCTCATGATAGGCGACCCGCTCCTTCTCCATTTTATTGAGCACGCGATTCTTCTTTTCCAACCCCGCGATGACGCGCTCCACCGCCTCTTGCAGTTCGGACGCCCCGACCTTGTCTTTTCCGCGGCGCACAGACAACAGCGCCGCTTCATTGATGACGTTTGCCAAATCGGCACCGGAGAAGCCGGGCGTCATGCCGGCAATGGCATCGAGATCGGCATCGGGCCCCAACGCCACCTGCTTGGCATGAACGCGCAAGATGGCCAGGCGTCCGAGCTTGTCCGGCCGATCCACCGTCACATGCCGATCAAATCGTCCCGCACGAAGCAGGGCCGGATCCAGAATTTCGGGGCGATTGGTCGCCGCCATGAGGATGACACCGACGCGAGGATCGAACCCGTCCATTTCGACCAGGAGTTGGTTCAGCGTCTGTTCCCGCTCTTCGTGCGCCATCGGCCCCATGCCGCGCGCCTTCCCCAACGCGTCGAGTTCGTCGATAAAAATGATGCAGGGCGCTTTCGTCTTGGCCTGCTCAAAGAGGTCCCGCACACGGGCGGCACCAACACCGACGAACATTTCGACGAACTCCGATCCGCTGATGCTGAAAAACGGCACGCCCGCTTCTCCCGCCACCGCCTTGGCCAGCAGCGTTTTCCCGGTTCCCGGCGGACCGACCAACAAGATGCCTTTGGGAATTTTCCCGCCCAGTTTCGTGAACTTCTCGGGAGTCTTGAGAAACTCGATCACCTCGCGCAACTCTTCTTTCGCCTCGTCCACGCCGGCGACGTCCGAGAACCGCACTTTGATGTCCTTCTCCATGTAGATTTTGGCTTTGGACTGGCCCACCTGCATGAAACCGCCCTGGGCTTGCCCCATCCGGCGCAGGATGAACATCCAGATCCCCACGAACAGCGCGACCGGCACGATCCAGGATAAAAGATCGCGCCAGAAGGTGGTTTCAATCACGCCGGCAAACACGACACCATGGGTATTGAGCTCGCGTACCAGATCGGGGTCCTCCACGCGCACCGTCGCAAACAACTGCCCGACCTTTTCCTCCCCTTCCGGCTTCAACTTACCTGTGAGCATGTGGCTGCTTACCGCCACTTCCGCCACCTTGCCTTGCGCCACCCAACTCTTAAATTGGCTGTAGGGAACCTCTTCAACCCTGTTCAGAGCCACGATGAGATCATGCACCAGCACCACAGCCATGATGGCCAGAAAGATGTACCAGATGGAGAATGAAACTTTGTTATTCATCGGTGGTACTCCCCCGGTTGGTTTCATCGTTTACATCCTCCGGTTTAACTCTAAAAGATGAAGTAGGCACCCACGCCGATCGCCTCGATCTTTTGATTGATAAAAAACTGCCCATAGGGATTGTGCCCGTAATAGTAGGCGGCCATGATCCGAAACCGCCGTTGCGAATCGAGCCGGGACCATTCGAACCCGCCCAGCACGCTGGTGTCGATGAGCCAACCGTGCTGCTCCAGCGACTTGAAGTCGGCGGACAGCAGGGGCGTCACCGCCAGACGGTTCAGGAACGTGAACGGCACCGGCATGGCCAACGAGGGGGCTCGCGCCTCAAATCCCCATTGAAGCCGTAACCGATCCACCGTGTCCGGCTCGCGATGCACGAGAACGGCGCCGCCGCCATACAGGCGAAGCCATCGATAATCATAAGACAAAATCCCATCCACTTCTTCGAAAGAAACGGTCAGCCGTCTGAATCCCGTGCCCTGATTTCTTTCCAAGAATTCATCCCCGATGTGACTACTCTGGTGATAATACCGCAGTCGCGCCGACCAATTTCCCGATCGCCAAGACAGAGGAATGCCCACGTTGAAATCGGCGTTGATCAACTCGGCGTTCTTCTGATCCAAATTGAACTGGGCGAAGATGCCCGTGAGCAGCCCCACTTGCCAGCCGTCGCACCCATTCCGCTTGGTGTAAAAGCCGAAATTCTCGCCGATGGCCACCGATCCCCAATTGAAGGACGATCCGCCGTTCCGCGGGCGAAAATGTTGCCAGATCGCGAAGAACTGCGGCTGTTTAGGGTCGGCCATGAGCGGGCGAAACACATCGTCTGAGGGAAAAGCTTCGCTGGTCGCTCGCTGGTCGCTCTGGCCGAACCGGCAATCACGGACCGGTTGAAGCTGTTTCTCATCTTGCTTGGCATCCTGTTGCTCTGCATGGACTGCTCCCGCCAACAAGACGGTCATTCCCACAACACCGATCGCCCATAATGAAATCGCTCGTCCCCGATTCATGGCCTCCCTCTATGCTGAGATCCGTGAGATCCTTTCGAGATATTCCCGCTTTAGACGCACGAAACCCCTCTTCGATAGCATATTTCCACAGTGAAGTTCACATGTTTTTCCGAGGACCTCGCGGCTCACCAGCCGTAGACGAACGCTCATCCCTTTTCATGTCTATTCAACGACGCCGCAACCGCGACGCCTAACGGCAAGACACGCTGGAGTTAGAACTCGCGTATGAGACGAAACCCGATCACGGGCATCGTCACATCATTGCCAAGTCGCACGCCGACGCCAGCTTGGCCCATCCAATGCAAGTCCACCTCATAATGGACCTGAGGCATCACCAGCAGCGTCGGACGGCCACCCAGTACCTGCGCGAAATTCGTTTCCACCCCGGCCACGAATCGATCCGTCACGTCGGCGAACACTGTCACGTTGCTGAGCAGCTCATTGCGAAACCCGTTGAACGTCTCGCCATGATCGAAGCGAGGCCCAACCATGCCGAAGACGCTCCAAACTTTATCGATCCGAAGTCCGGCGAGATACAACCACGTCGTCGTCCAGAACCGAGGATCGGTGTTGTACTGGGCGATCACCTGCGCGCCATGAATAAATCGATGCCGCCATAGCGTTCCAAAGGTCGCCTGAGCGGCAACCTTATAAGCTTCGACGGAAAGCGTTTCCATCGGCAGCTCGAACTCAACGGCAAGTCCATCCATCAGCGCATATTCGATTTCCGGCGCCCACTCGACCCCACGCCGATCCGGACTACGCCGCACCAATCCCAGAGGATCAGTTGCGCCACCAACCTTTCCGATTGTTCTCGAGAGTGGAATCATCCCCAAGCTGTTGATCTCCACCTCCCCCTTCAAGGCACCAAGGGGACGGACCAGATCGAACACCATCGGCTCCGGGATGCGAGGGCCCTTCTCTTCGCCCGATACCCGTTCAATGGTCGGTGGAGCATCGTCTCCGGCACGCGTCTGAAGCGGACGTTGATCCAGCGATCCACCGGTTAACGAGATAATGGGAGAGGCATCAACCTGAAACTCTGATGTGGCCCTGATCATCCCGGCCGGAAGCTGCGGCCCCCACTCTTCGGCCCGACACCACCAGTCGGCATCACACACCCCCATCGCCATAATTATCCAAACGAAGATGCTTGAGCCCATCTGAGAGCCGGGCTTTACAAATCGAATCCTCGTCAAACAAGCTCCCTTCTTTCCGCACACAACATGGCAAGACAGATGCCCTCCCTGATGCCAACCGCCACTTATCTCCCATTCTCCACCTGACACGAGCACCCTGAAGGATTCCGCCTTCTCACACACCCTCGCGCAGGCTCTGGTTCATGGATCAAGACCCACGTCTCCAGCAAGCGGGATGAACGAAGATCGTGGGCGGAGAAGCGAACAGGAAGGAAACGCCCGCACCGGAACAGGAAGAAACCATTTTCATGAATCTCTCTTCCGCTTTCCTTTCATGAGAATCACCATTCCGGCGAATCCGATCACAAAGGCCAGAATCCCCAACAGCAACAACGGATCCATATCCTTGCTCCTTTTCGACGAAGAGGACGAAGAGATCGACCAGTTTTTCTCAAGGATGGACAGTGTTCTTGCATGATATCCGCCGACGGAAAAGCGGACCTCACGCCGTTCTTCGCCCATCCACCAAGGATCACGAGGCGCGATCCGAGCCACGCCGCCGAATCACTCGCGCCGCTTCCATTGTTTGCGCAACCAGGTTTCGACTTCCACCACGGCATAGCCCACGAGGGCCGCCGCCAACACCAGCGCCCAAGCGGTCCCGTCGATCGGAACCGTGTGAAACAAGCGATTCATCACAGGCACATAGGTCAAGAGCAGTTGCAGGATCGTCATGACGGTGACGCCCACCCAAATCCATGGATTGCTGAACACGCCGACATAAAACATACTGTGTTCCAGTGAACGGCAATTGAACAAGTAAAACAACTCCACCATGACGAAGACGTTCACCGCCGCGGTGCGGGCCGCCATGATCGAGTCGGTCCGATCGAGTTCCCAGAGAAACACACCGTAGGCGCCTGCCAACATCAGGAATGACACCATGAAGATCCGTTCGATCAAAACTCCCGTTAAAATGGGTTGCTGGGGGTCACGAGGAGGCCGCGTCATGATGCCAGGCTCCTTGGGCTCGAAGGCCAACATCAAACCCAGCGCCACTGCGGTTGTCATGTTGATCCACAGAATCTGGACCGGTAGGATCGGGAGCACGGTCCCGAGCGCAATTGCCACCAGCAGGACAAATCCTTCTCCCATGTTGGTCGGCAGGGTCCAGACAATAAATTTGGTCAGGTTGTCGAAGACGCACCGGCCTTCCTCCACCGCCGCTTCGATCGACGCGAAATTGTCGTCGGTCAACACCATATCGGCAGCTTCCTTCGCCACTTCGGTTCCGCTTCGTCCCATCGCCACGCCGATGTTCGCCTGTTTGAGCGCCGGCGCGTCATTGACACCGTCGCCGGTCATGGCGACCACATGTGACCGCATCTGCAGCGCCTCCACCAATCGCAACTTCTGCTCAGGCGACACCCGTGCAAAGACCGCCGTCCGCTCTGCCGCCTCCGGAAGCTGCTCTTGCGAAGTGGCGGCCAGTTCCTGGCCGGTCATCGCCACCAATTCTTCTCGGTCCCGATGTTTCAGGCCGTCCAGCCCGATTTGCGCCGCGATAGCCCTTGCCGTGATGGCATGGTCGCCCGTGATCATCTTGACGGCGATACCGGCCTGTTGGCAGGCCCGCACCGCCGCGATGGCTTCCGGTCTCGGCGGGTCGATCATCGCTTGAAGCCCCAACAACGTCAGGCCTCCTTTCACATCCTGTTCCGTCACGGACACGGTCGCCGCGGACACCGACTTGCGAGCGAACGCCAAGACGCGCAACCCCCGAGCGGCGAACCGTTCGACTTGCTTGAAGACGGTCGAAGAGTCGAACGGCCGTTCTTCTCCATCGACGCTCAACAGACGGTCACAGAGGGGGACCAGCTTTTCCACCGCTCCTTTCAGATAGATGACGGATCGCTCCGGTTCCTCCGTCGCCGCTTCCGCTCGATGAAGCGTGGCCATGAATTGTCGCTCCGATTCGAATGGGATCGCATCGAGGCGAGGCCGCGACTCGTTGAGCTGCGCCGGATCAAGCCCGGCCTTCCTCGCCGCCACCAGCAGAGCCCCTTCCGTGGGATCGCCGATGATTGTCCACCGACCGTCTCGTTCCACATGTTGCGCATCGTTACAGAGAACTCCCGAGGTCAACAGTTCGAGGAGGCTCGCTGGCAACGACACCTGATTACCCCCCTCCTCTCGTATGGTTCCGACCGGCTCATAACCGACGCCATCAACTTCAAAGCAACGCAGGCCGACCCATAGCGCCTGAACGGTCATTTCGTTTTTCGTCAACGTCCCGGTCTTGTCCGAGCAGATAACGGTGGTGCTGCCCAAAGTTTCCACGGCGGGCAACTTACGGATGATGGCGTTGCGCCTCGCCATTCTGCTCACACCGATCGCCAGCGTGATCGTCACCGCGGCCGGCAACCCTTCGGGAATCGCCCCCACCGCCAATGCCACCGCCGCCATAAAAATCTCCCTGGCCGGCTGCCCACGCCAGAGTCCCACCACAAAGGTGAGCGCGGCCAAGCCCAAGATCGCCACCGTCAGCACCTTGCTGAAAGACGCCAGCTTTCGCGTGAGCGGCGTATCGAGCTGCGTCGTCTCCCCCATCAACTGATGGATCCGCCCCAATTCCGTCTCCACACCGGTCGACACAACCACACCGGTCCCCTGGCCATAGGTCACGAACGTGCCGGAAAACGCCATGTTCTTCCGATCGCTCACCACGGTCTCGGACGGCAGGACGTGATCGACCTTCTCGACGGGGATGGATTCTCCGGTCAATGCAGATTCATCCACCCGTAATTCGCGGACCTTGACCAATCGGAGATCCGCCGGAACCTTGTCGCCAGATTCCAGCAAGATGACGTCCCCCGGTACGATCTCCTCAGAGGGAATGCGGACCGTCTGCCCATCTCGCCGGACCTTGGCCTCCGTCGTCATCATCGAGGCGAGGGCGTCCAATGCCGCTTCCGCTCGCGACTCTTGGATAAACCCCACGATGGCGTTCACGAGGACAACGCCGAAGATCACGCCGGCATCCACCCACTCGCCCAACAACATCGTGACGGCCGTCGCCGCCAGCAGCACGTAGATCAGGGGGTGGTGAAACTGCAACAGAAAGCGGATCAACGGTCCATGGCGCCGAAACTTGGGCAACACATTGGGACCGAATCGGGCAAGTCGTCCCGCCGCTTCGTTCGCCGCCAGTCCCTTGGCGAGGTCGGTCTCCAACAGGAGCACGACCTCATGCGCTGGCAGGTGATGGTGAGTGGTCATGCCATAACCTCGCTGTTCATCTCTGATCCCTGATGAGGAATGTCAAGACCCCATCAGGTACACACCACTGGAGTTTCGATCTCTCCGGATCGGCGGTTGAATGTCAGGGCAAAGACATTACATCGCAGGGTCGGAAGCCGATGAGTCCCGCGATTGAGCGATCACCGCCTCCAGATGGCGAATGCGCTCCCCTTGTGATTCGACAGTCTCTTCGAGACGACGGATTTCTCTGGCTCGCCTGATTCGCGGCCCAAGCGACGCCACAAACGTCAGGACGGCACCGACCATGGCCGAGCCAAGAATGACCAGCACTAACGACGTCTCATAGTCCCACGCGAGCAATCGCACATGGACTGCCGCGGTGTTTTGCAGCGCGAACACGGCGATGAGAATTGCAAACAGCAGGGCCACCAACAACGTCGGCATCGTCATGTCCTCCTCAGCAACCGAGCCCGGTCGCCGTTTCTCTGATTTCTTTCGATCAGCCTTCGACCCGGCACAGACGTTTGAGCGACACCCAGCCAATCAGTCCTGCCACGGCCGACGCTGCCAGAATGCCCACCTTGGCCGGCGCATCGAGCGGCGTCTTTCCGAAGGCCAAGCCTTCGATAAACAGCGACATCGTAAAGCCGATCCCGGCCAAGAATCCGACCCCCATCAGATGACGCCAGCTCAGATCCGGTGGCATCGTTGCCACTCCTCCCCGCATCGCCGACCAAGAGGCCAACAAAATCCCGGTCGGCTTCCCGATAACCAGACCGGCCATGATCCCGAGCGCGACCGGATGTCCTAACGTGCTTAGGGGATTTCCCTCCAACGACACTCCCGCATTGGCCAAGGCGAAGAGCGGCAGAACCACGGCCGTCACCCATGGGTGAAGCACCTGCTCCAAACGTTGAAGCGGTGTCCCGGCCTCTCCGGCCGCCTCGCGCAGCCGGGAGACGACCCTGTGCCCTGCCTGATTCGCTAGCGGGGAACCGCTCGGCTCCATCATCTTCTGAAACTTGTCGAGCAACAGGCGGCTCTTGGCGACGAACTCCTCGCCGGAGAGTGTGGTCCGCGCGGGGATCGTGAACGCCGCCAGCACACCGGCGATCGTTGGATGAACGCCAGACAACAGAAACGCCAGCCAGAGCCCACCGATTCCCAACAGCCCATATACCAGGGGATGACGGATCCCCAAGATGTTCGCGCCGGCCAATGCCGCCAAAAATCCGCCTCCCATCGCCAGACTCCCCCACGAAATCGTCGATGTATAAAAGAGGGCAATGATCAGGACGGCGCACAAATCGTCCGCAATGGCGAGGGCCACGAGAAAGACCTTTAACGACAAGGGCACTCCCCTCCCAAGCAGAGAGAGAATGCCCAGCGAAAACGCGATGTCCGTGGCCATAGGGATGCCCCACCCCTTGGCGCCGTCCGTTCCCATGTTCAACATGGCGTACAGCATCGCCGGAAGAATCGATCCCCCCAGCGCAGCGGCGAGGGGCAGCGACGCCTGACGTAGAGACGACAGTTCTCCGACCAACACCTCCCGCTTGATTTCCAGTCCGATCACGAAAAAAAACATGGCCATCAGCCCGTCGTTGATCCAGAGGACCAGCGGCTCGGTGAGCACGAAGTCGCCGACCCCCACCGTGACCGGCAGCCGCCGGAAGGCGGCATAGTGCTCCGCCCATGGCGAGTTGGCCCAAACCAGGGCGACGACCGTCGAGAGCAGGAGGAGGATGCCCCCCGCCGATTCGGCATGGATGAATTTCTGAAACGGCTCCACCACCGGCTGAATCAGCGGCGATGCCCCCTGGTTTTCAAACGAACGATCCATGACGTGTCCGTGACAACCTCGACAATCGATCGGTGGAGTCACACCCTTTTACGACTCACAGACCAAGGGCGGACCTGATGGAAGCCACGATTCGATCCGGTGACTCGTCGATATCGACCACCAGCGCATCAGCCGGCTCTTCCAACATATCAAACTGGTTGGCGAGCAAATCCCTGTGCATGAAATGGTCCGTTCGAGCAGCCACCCGCCGCGCGATGAGATCGACATCGCCCCTGAGGTATACCCAACGAACCAGGTCTTCCCATCCTTGCACCAAATGGCGCCGATAAACCGACTTGAGCGCCGAACAGGCCAACACCGTGGAACGTCGGTGTTCGATCCACCCTTTGAGAGTCGATTGAAGGAGATCCAGCCACGGCCATCGGTCTTCATCGGTCAGCGGAATTCCTGCCGCCAGCTTGTCGCGATTCCCGGCGGGATGAAAATCGTCTGCATCGGCGAAGTGCCACCCGACCTGCTCGGCCAGCAGCCGGCCGATGGTCGTTTTTCCCGAGCCCGAGACCCCCATGACGAGGATGACCAAGAAGGCGGCCTCCTGCTTTGCCTTGATGCCGGCGTACTCCATTCCCCCACGCTCACCGTGGCTCGTTGCGCTTCGCTCGTGCTTTCCGGTTCACTCCCGCCTCGCGCCGACTTCGGGCACAGTCACCCAACAGCCTTGTCACCAACGAGGTCCAGCCGGTCTGGTGGCTTGCGCCACAGCCCCGTCCGCTGTCACCGTCGAAGTACTCATGGAACAGGGTCAATGGGCGCCAGTGGGGATCGTCGGCAAAGCGCCGGTCTTCCCCATGCCAAGGCCTCATGCCCTCACCATTCGGGAGAAAGAGACCAGCCAGGCGAGCAGCCAATGCCGTGGCGATCGCGCGCAGGGACTGTTTCTGACCGGAGCCGGTCGGGTATTCAACCCGGAATCCGTCTCCATAATAATGGTGGTACCGTTCGAGCGCCTCGATCAGCAGGTAATTGGTCGGAAACCACACGGGCCCCCGCCAATTGGAATTGCCTCCGAACAGGTCGTCATTGGACTCGCCTGGCACATAGGCCACGCGATATTCATTGCCGCCCACGGAGAACACATAAGGGTGGTCCCGATGAACCTGAGAGAGCGAACGGAAACCGTACGGCGATAAGAACTCCCGTTCGTCCAGAGCGTAGCGCAAGACTTGCTCCAATCGCGCTCTGGTCGGAATGGCCAGGAGCAACCGCTCATGAGAACCGTCCGTGAGCGACTCCATATAGGAAATTTGCGTGGCCAGGTCTCGCCGATTGTCCAGAAACCATTGCATCCGCCTCATGAAGCCCGGCAACCGCTCGAGATACTCCCGCTCCAATACCTCGACGGCAATGAGGGGCAGCAGGCCCACCATCGACCGGACCCGCAAAGGGATCGCGTCGCCGTCGATATGGAGATGGTCGTAGTAAAACCCGTCCAGTTCATCCCACAACCCGGTTCCATCGAGGTGGTTCATCGCGTCAGCGATCGCGACGAAATGTTCGAAGAACTTGCTCGCGACGTCCTCGTAGGTTCGGTCATGCTGAGCCAGTTCCAAGGCCATCGCCAACATGGTGAGACAGTAAAAGGCCATCCAGGCCGTGCCGTCCGCCTGTTCGAGGTGGCCGCCGGTGGGAAGCGGCTTGGAGCGGTCGAACACGCCGATGTTGTCGAGACCGAGAAAGCCTCCCGAGAACAGGTGCTTGCCCCTGACGTCCTTGCGGTTGACCCACCAGGTAAAATTCATGAGTAGCTTCTGAAACGCCCGGGCGAGAAACGAGAGGTCCCGCTCTCCCCGTTTCCCCGTGATCTTGTAAAGACGCCAACAGGCCCAGGCATGGACCGGCGGGTTCGTGTCGGAAAACGCAAACTCGTAAGCCGGCATTCCTCCGTTCGGGTGCATGTACCACTCACGCAAAAACAAGAGGAGCTGCGATTTGGCAAAAAACGGATCGACCGCGGCGAACGAAATCATATGAAAGGCCGAATCCCAGACCGCGTACCAGGGAAATTCCCACTTATCCGGCATGGACAGCACATCACGATTGTAGAGGTGGATCCAATCACTGTTCCTGCCGTTTTTCCTCGAAGGCGGCGGCGCCTGGTAGGCCGGATCTCCCTCCAACCATTCTCTGACGACATAGAAATAACTCTGTTTAGTCCAGAGCAACCCCGCATAGGCCTGGCGAGCGACCTGCCGTTCTTCATCGGATAGTTCAGATGGAATGACGGTCTCATAGAACCGGTCGGCTTCGTTGATCCGTTTCTCGAAGACTCGATCAAACAGTCTCCCGAACGGCGACGTGGGCGCTTCTTCCTCTGGCGACAACCGCGCCCGCACAACGACCTGTCCCCCAGCCGGCACCGCCAGGCGATATAGGGCAGCAGCTTTGGTTCCGACGAAGGTGGGATTGACGGCCTCGGTTCGCCCATGAATGACATAGTCATGGAACGCATCCTTGACATACGGCGAAGAATTGGCGACACCGAATAACTTCCTCATGTTGGTCTCGTTCTCGGTAAAGAGAAACGTGGGAGCTGGTTCGCCACCGACCGGCTCCACCGTGAAACGAAACCGGCCCAACCGATGGTGCTCGGCAAGCAAGGCCGTGTCGTCAAGACGAGAGATAGCGGGTTTAGGCCCATACTCGTCCCCGGAACGCCCCCAACTCCAGGTGTTGCGAAACCAGAGGGTCGGCAAGAGATGCAGTGGAGCCAGCTCAGGGCCGCGATTGGCGATCGTGAGGCGGATCAGGAGATCCTCCGGAGACGCCTTGGCATATTCGACAGACACATCCCAGTATCGATGGTCGTCAAAAATGCCGGTGTCGGTCAGTTCAAACTCTCGGTCACCCTTTCCACGTCTGCGGTTTTCCTCCACGAGCCAGCGATAGGGAAATTCGGCCTGTGGATACTTGTAGAGAGCC
>JANDJL010000037.1 GCA_024330965.1 Nitrospira sp.
GCCCGAAATCCGCACCTCGACCGCTGCGTTCCATCCTTTGGACGCTGTCGCCTGCACCATGTTCGCCGCGGCACAGCCGAGGCTCACGTAGAGATGGTGGTCATCCGGGTCGACCATCGGACAACGGCGGGTGAAGTCCGGATGGATGCGGATCAGGTTCCCGCCGATCTCGAAGCGCCACGGCTGGGTGTTGTGGCTGGAGGCGGCCATCGTGCCATCGGCCGCCAACGACTCGAGAACGACCAGGGTATCCCGGCGCAGGATTATTTCTTACCTCGCTGCGCCCGTCTATCTCGCGCCAGCGGATCGCCGGATCGAGGAGGCTCCCCGGGGCGAGGAGGCACAGGTCGTTGAAAATCGTGACCGTCTCGGTCCGCATCATGTCTGTTCCGCCGAGATCGACGACGGGCACAAGCGACAGCAGGCGAATCCGCATGCTCGCATCGGTTTCGTCGTAGGCGTGCAGACCAACAACCGGCAGGCCGCCGCGGGTCGCCTCCATCCAGAAATAGCGGCGGGGGAGGGTCGTAGAAATTGTGCTGCTCGGCCCGGAAAGGCATCCACGGAGCCGTGGCCGACCCGCGGATGCGTCCGGTCAGGCGCGCGCGGAACCCCTGGACGCGCGGCGTTCCGACCACGCCGGCGAAGCGCAGGTAGCGCTGCACCAGGGGCGGCAGTACAGCGAGGTCGGTCTCGGTGATGTCATGGGGACGCGCGCCGGCCATCGTCTGTGCCAACCCGCTTTGAACCAGCCGCTCGTACTCGGCGCGCAGTCCGAAGGGACCCCAGGCGAAGGCAGCGTAGATTACGGTCGCGAGAAGGACGACGTTTACGATCGTGCCGAAGCGCGCATCACTCCACGAGGCGATGATGGCGGTTTGCGAGGCCGCGAGGCCCAAAGCCCCGATCAGCCAGAACCAGCGGGGAGCGGTGAAGAGCGCAGCAACGGCAGCGAGAAGCAGCACCGCAGCCACAAGCCAGAGCATGCCCATCGGCCGGGAAATCGGGACCCGCAACTGCGCAGGCGATGCGAGGCCGAAGGCCTTGGCAAAACCCATCATGTGGATGACGGCGTGAAGCGTGAGCAGCAGTGAAAAGGCAATACGCATGAAAGTCGTCATTTCCTCAATCGTCCAACTCCCGGTGGGCGGTGGCGTCCTCGTCGACCCAGTCCTCCTCGGTGTAGGACATGCCTTTGCGCCCCGGAACCTTGCGCACGGGCCCGGGCCGGTGCCAGGTGCAGCTTTTCGGGCCGTAGCAAAAGGTTTCGAACCGATACCGTTTCTTTGACTGGTTCCACTGGTCGATGATCATCTCCACCGGCATCCGGCAGCCCCAGACGCAGGTCGTGCATTGGGTATCGTAGGTCCGGGCGTCCAGGCGACGGTGTCCCCGAGCCCGGTAGGTTTCCAGGTCAGGCGGCACGCCATGAAAAGGCGGCCCGGCGGGCGTTTCACCCTCGGCATTCTTGACGACCTTGAGTCCGCTCGTCTTGTAGAGCGCCGGCGTCTCCTTGCGCGAATCTTCGACCGGCACGGAGATGCCGGCGAGTTCCATGTCTGTCTGAAACCGGTGTTTCACGTGCGCACCTTCACCGATTGCCATCAGGAACTCTCCAACCTCCCCGCCGCAAGTTCCCTCGATTCGAAACACGTACCCGAGGTAGCTGTGGGACCGCTCGTCGAAAGACCGCGTGAGCCGGATGCGGGGCTGGACGGCCACGACGCGGCCCGACCATGTTGCCTTCTTCGCGATTGCCGTTGAGCCGGTCATCAGTCTTTCCCCGATCCATCGAGTTTGCACAAGACCCGATGTATGCGCCGAACCCTCTCGTCGTCCGACACAAACAAAGTGATCCCGCGGTTGAAAACCGTGATCTCGACGGTGTCGTCGGTCAGGACCAGCTTGAGGTTGTCGTACTCCATCGGATCGCCGGCCTTCTTGTCGCCGTAAACGCCGCCGCGGTTAAGCAGGTTCTCCGCGTTAATCGCTGCGCGCACATCCGCAAGGATTTCCGCCCCACGCCATATTTTGACAGGCAGGTTCTTTGGCTTCATGCCCTTTTCAAGCATGCCCCGGCGGTATTCGATCTGTTCCAAATTCGGGACCAGCATTTACGTACCTTGTTCACCAGCAGCAACCCGAACACGAGCCGCATTAACACGAACCGCAACCTCACTGTAAATATCGATGCCTATCTCTTCCGCCACCTCCAATGTCGCAGCGAGGGCATAAGGCACTACGTCCTCAAGAATGCCAGCATCTGATCGGCAGCTCACTTGGATTTCAAGGTTGGCTCCATCGATAAAAGCAGCAGCGTTCTCTCCCTCCAGTATCTCATGTTGAACGGTTCCTCTTTGGACGGCTCGCCAATCTGCCTGCGTTCTTGTTACTTGAAGAGAATCCACCGGAGGCGTGAACCACAGATCTGCGCGACGCCAGGATTGATGAATCGGATTGACCGGGGTTATCCAGGCCAGGGTGATGACGAGTCGCCGCCAACAGCGTTGCGCACTAAGAGAAGGCGGCAATGGAACTCGATGTACATGAGCTTGGTCATTTTGGAGAAGTCCACCACCCAAAGCAGTCACTCTGTACTCTGTACATTCACTGACACGCGTAGGATCGATCATCCCGTATCCGATGAGCCGGGTAATGTATTCCTTGAACTGACGACTGTTGCGTGAGTTTCGTAGTATCCGTGTGAGGACATCCCCCGCTGTCCCCCAATTGGCTCCGTGCACGAGCAATGCCTTCAACCACACCGCATATGGAACGGTTCCAACGATGTCGCCACCAGCTCCCTGACGCAGTGCATCAAGAACATCGTACAGGCGATTAGCGGTGCGACTTGCAAGGGCAGCAGCGTTACTCGTACCCCGTCCATACCAGGTATAAGAAAGGTCACCCGGCGTTGGACTTGGAGCCGCCACGCGTTGACCCGGTTGCCTTGATTGGACATACACATCGAAGACGGCGTTTGAACTTTGCTGGAGGCTCTCGATCAGAACCGTTTTTCCGCCAGGCAAGAGGATTTCAGGCTTGATAGATCTCCGATATCCCATGCCTTGCGCGTTTACGATGCTCGGCAGGCCATCATCGCAATACGGCTGGATTGCTCGCGCGACTGCTTGTCCAGTTGATGCATCACTGTGAATAGCCCCGACGGTCAGAGCATTCACCGCTTCCGCTGGCGAGAGTAATCTCCTGTGTCGAGCGTCCGTCGCAACAGCCCTTATCAGTTGAGCCTGCAGGTCTTGGGGGGAAAGGGTGCTGACCTGAGTTCGCGGCACATCACATACAATCGGCTGCGCGTGATTTCCGGCGCTGACGACGAAAAGAACTTGGTATTTCCATGAGAGCCAATCCAAAAGTCGCGCAAGAGGGCTCATGCTGCTCTCGAACAGCCGATCCCGAATTCCGATAGATAGGTTTATTACGCAGACTTGACGTGCGACTGCGGGGGCTGCACCGTCTCCCTCGAATAGCCGCCGCACCGCACGATGAATCAGATCAACGACCAGGGTGTTTTCGGGCGCGGTTTCCTGTCTGGGTTGTCTCCAATCTCTCTGATCGGGTCGGAGAATCGGTCGTACATAAAGGCGACGATTTATAGGAGGCTCATTTGCATCTATGTCGCCGTGAATTATCAGCGATGCCATAGCGGTTCCATGGCGTCGTTCAGAGGCTTGGTAGTCAGCTTCAAATCCGTCCGGATCGTCAACGACGAGTCGATCTGACAGTCGCCGATGGCTTTGAAGTGGAAGACCATCAAATAGAGCCACAACAGGTTCACCCAAAGGTGTGACCGGCGGCTGTATAGAACCAGCGTCAGTCGTTCTTTCATCCTCAAGCACAATTCCAGCCATCTGTCCTGAAGCGCGGAAGAATTGGATCTGCTCGCATTGGACAAGAGATGATTCCTGGCCCGCCTCCGCTATTAGTGGACTCACCGATCCTATGGGTAGCTGGGCAAGTAGGGCGTGATACCCGATTTCCTCTATAGTGGCTTCGTTTTGAACCACACCCTGTAGGGATTGAACGATTGAAGCGACACGATCCCGTGCCGCACGCCGCCGTCGATGGTCAGCCCGAAACCAAAGTTCGATCTCACATGGAATCATTTCCGCATTATGCTCGACTCTTTCTTTCCAGTCATCGAGAACTCCGGTCTCGTATAGACGGTCACGCACACCCCATGGGCGAACATCCCGGAGCTGTGAAAACAATTTGGACCACTTGCCAAAGCCCCAAGGAAGTTCCTGCCCGTCCCTCCAGGAATTCCAAAGCGATAGCATCTGCTGCAGAGCCTGGTGATTGGACAGAATAAGAAACAACCTTCCTCTGAGCATTTTTTCGGCTTTGGGGGTCCCGTCACGGTCCGCTACAAAAAAATCGTCGTCGGGTGGAATATCCTCCTTTTCAACCTCACCAAGCCATTCCAATCCTTTGATGTTACGTACTGCCACAATGAAATTGTCGATGGGGCCGACCGTTTCGAGTACTATGACCTCTTCCGGGATTACTCCCGAAGATTCGGTTCGCAGTCGAGCCCTCCTTGCATCCAGCGTTTCCTGTAGAACCGTAAATCTTGGTGTTAGGCGCTTTGCTTGTCTGTCGCGAGACGGCAGATGCGGTCGTCCACCGCCGCCTGTTTTCTTACTTCTCTTTGCGGGCTCAGTTGGGGTGGGAAGGATGAGCAGCGGACGTTCAGGCATTGCCGTCCTCCTGCTTATCAGAGCTTAGGCTATACCGGTGTTCCCACTGACTCAGCCGTTCCTTGATAATCTGCTGCATGTTTGCCTGGGGAAGAGAGAGGACATAGCGACGCTGAATATCCTGGCCGAACTGCTCAAGTTCCGAGAAGTGCGCTCCTTTCAAGCTCTTCGCCAGCGTGCTTACCGATACACCAAGTTTTTCACCCATTCGGTCTTCAAAGCGACGAAACCACTCCTCGGCTTGTTTGTTCGTGGGAGCGGGAAGTTCCAGCCGTATTTGAAAACGTCGCCATACAGCTCTGTCCAAAAGCTCAGGATGATTCGTCGCCGTTACCACGATCACATAACTGGGCAGTGCATCAACCTGGAGGAGAAGTGAACTCACGACACGCTTGATTTCACCTGTTTCATGAATGTCTCCTCTTTCCTTGCCGACGACATCAAATTCATCGAAGAACAAAACGCATTGGCGGGTTCGAACCTGTTCGAATAACCTGGACAGCCTGACAGCCGTCTCTCCGAGATAACTGGCGATTACAGATTCATATCGGACGACCAGAAGCGGCACAGCCAACTCGGCGGCCAAGGCTTCTGCCAATGATGTCTTTCCATTGCCTGGAGGCCCGGCGAGCAGGATTCTATGTCTTGGCTCAAGGTTATGAGAGCGAAGAAGATCCGCTCTGTTTTGCTCCTCGACCAATTCCTTGCAGGCCGCTCTAATGATATCCGACAGAATAAGGTCATCCATCCTGCGTATCGGATTCAGTTCAAAGAAAAGATTCGTCGTCAGGCCGTTACGATACGTCGGGGTAGAAACCGGCTTCGAGGGCTCTGATTGATTTAGATAGCCTGTGAGACGATCCGCCAAAATATGGTGCTGCTTGGCGCGTTCCTCTGCGATGAGTGCCTCAAGGGCCTTACGGAATAACGGCTGGTCGCCGCGTGCCCCCGCGCGCACAAGCTCTAACAGCAAATCAGCTCGGGCCATTTTCTGACCCTCCCTGCACTTCACATGTTCGACTCATATCGATCACCTCAATTACCATACTTACCGGAGCCAGTATGTTCCCGTCGAGTTTTGCCCATTTCGATCCTCTATTCCTCCGCAGTCCGCTCGATGTCTGCTTCGTCGAGCGGTTCGTCCACGGCATTGCGCAGCCAGGATGGATCGAAGCCTACAGCCGATGAGCCCTCGATGCGGATTCGCACCCTGGCTCCGTCGGATTTGTCGGCCAGGTTCGCGATGGCCGGGAATGCCTTGAAGACCTGTTCTCTGGTCGCTTCAAAGGCAAAAGCGACCCGTTTCTTTCGACCGGAAGATTCCGTGTTCGTCGTGACTGGTCCAGTAGCGTTTCCCACACCAATTCTGGCCGAACCCTCTTGGGCGCTCGGTGGAGGAACTGCGCCTGTATCGACAGGGAATGCACCGGCAGGTTGGGCCGCCGGGGCTTCCGGGATCGCTTGCGGCATCATGAGGAAGCCGGAATCGAAATCGACTTCGTCATCGGCAATGGAGCGGCCGAGAATCACCTTGTCGCGATTTACCTGGTATTTTCCTTCAGGGCCAAGGACGGGACTGCCTCCACTGGCGTATGCGAAGACGCCTTCGGCAACACCGCGAGCAATACCTTTGCGTAGGACGGATGCGGATTCCAATCGGGGCGGCGCAATATCCCGAAAGAACGATTCACGCACATCGGACGCCTTGATGCCCATGAGCGGCGGCTCACCTTCGACTAAAGATTCGCCGAGCCGCACTCGCTCGGCGATTTTCCGCGGCGTCACCGATCCGTGAATGCGCGGAGTTCCCACACTGGTGAGAAGTTCCATGATCCGCTCGTGGACGCCGGTCGCCTGAAGCGGGCGGCCGCCCCGTTCCACCTTTTCGATTTCCAGTTCGCCATCCTGCACCCGAGGCAACCACACGGCCGTGTAAAGCTCCCGGAAGCATGACTCGGCGGCACCCTGTTCGGTGCGTTTCCTCTCCCGGAGTTGATCAAGCTGGTCTTTGGTGAGCCGAAGTTGCTGCTTCTTGGCTTCCACGCGGTCGATGGCCAGCAGGTATCGGACAGCGCGCCGCAGGGCCTCAATCTGTTTCTTCTCGGGTATTGCGAGGCCCAGGCCGTTACGAAAGCGCCGGGGACGATCCCCGTATTTGGTCAGGTACTCCTTGGCCTGACGTTCCTGCTCCGACTTGTCCTCGGCGGCGAACTCAAGAGGCAGGTAGGCGACGAGGAAGCGCGGGTCCTCATCGGGAATGTCCTGGCTCCTCAAAGGCCACACGACGGCCGTGTGATGACCGGCCAGCCGGGCATCCAGCATCTCCTTGATCTGGCTTCGAACCGGGCCGTGACCGCGAGCTTGGGAATCCTCGCGGGCAACGGTCTGCTCCGCGTCCTCGATCAGCTTGGTGACATTCGGGTCCTTCTTGAAGCAGTACCGGACGCCGTCATAATGCAGGTAGAGGCATGTATTGCGAAGTTCGGACAAGACGGCAGTTGCCGTGATGTTGTCCAGGTCGGGACCGACGCAGGCCGCAAGCAGTTCGCTTTCCGTCACGCCGGGTGGCAGCGTTTCGTCATTGCCCGAACTCTCACGCTTCAACCCGCCAAACGAATACAGAAGGATGGCCGTGGCGATGCGGGTGGCGGGTTTCACGCTGGCAAGCGCAGGGGTCTCACGGCTCAACCGCTCGTCGATGCGCCTTGCCCGGGCGTTCGGGCCATCGATATCCGCCGTGATGACCGGATCATAATCGTTCTGGACTCCCAGCTCTTTGAGCATCTTTACCCGGACATCCACGTCCTTCACGGGTATGTCTCCGGGTCCAAGAAGCGCTTTGGCCCCGCCGTTCTTCTTCAGAGAGTGCATGCAGGAGGCAAGGAACCGCAGCGCGCCGCGCGTCCTCTGAAAGGCATCCACAGCCGTCCAGCGTTCCCGCATGATGTCGATGAGCGCGGGATGGAACGGATACGCGGCCCGCATCCGATCACGCAGAAGGCGGCCTTCCTCCTCGGCCTGCTGCCGCTCGGAAGAAGTTTCGGCATGGGCGCGCCGCGTGCCGGTGATAACCTCCTGATACGCTGTGGCCACCTCATTGGCGATAGCGGGGTCGGGAGCGCCACCCAACAGACGTCGCTGAAGGATCGGAAGGACTTCATCGCCCGAGACCGGCTCTCTGAGCTGATCCACCCGAGATGCGAGCTTGTCGATCTCGGCAAGCAGTCCCACGTTTCCCAAAGCTTCCCTGGCGCTCCAGGTGAGGGAATAGACGAGCGCGGCTTTCTCGCTCCCGGCCACCTCGACGGTCAGGTTCTGGAAGAAATCCTTGGCCTGTCGCTGGAGGGTGGAATCGAGGACGCTGACCGCAGCTGCGCGCTCCATGTACTTGAGCACTTCGTCGAGGAGGATGAGAACCGGCCTGCCGCCAGCCCCCTTGGTGAGCAGATCGCGGATCACATCCCCGCCCGGGGCCACGCGATCCTTGTCGTGGTCGGCCACCATGGGGAAGGCCTTCTCGGGATCGATCTGCCAGGCGATCCAGCCCCACATGGTCTGGATCGTCCGGCCGTCATCCAGCGTCTTGCCGTGACGCGCGTCGAATTTCTCGCCGTCGAAAACCGCCACGGCCACATTGCCGGGTCGGGCGAACGCTTTCGCCTCCGGGATGTTGTCCAGCGCCTCTCGCCTTCGCGCGGCATGGAACAGCGCCGCCAAAGTGTGCGATTTACCACCGCCAAATGGCACCCGGAGCTTCAAGACTCGGTTGTACCCGGTCTTGCCGGAAAGGGATGCCAGCACTTCGTCCAGGAGCTTTCGCAGGTCGGCCGTGAGGTAGGTGGCCCGGAAGAAGGCTTCCGGGTCCCGGTTGACCACGGGCACGCTCGGGTCACCCGCGGCGATGGCTCCGAGATCGATGGCGAACACCGCCTCTGTCAGCGCCCCCGCTTCCACGTCGGGATGGAGCTTGACCAGGTCGGTCCAGGGACGAAGGGCATGTGTGCTCACTTTTTGGCCTCCGAATTTCGAATGAGTTCAAATAGGGTTCCTTCCCTGGCTGCCAGCCGTTGATCGATGAGCGCCCGCCAGTTGGCGACGAGTTTGTTGAGCGCGGCGGCTTCTGCAGGTGTGGTTGCCACGGTGTGTTCCGGCCCGTCGTCCTTCCTGCCAGCCAGAGCGGTCCCGGCCAGGGCTTGAGCCACCAAGCGAAGGCGCTCCCGGTCCGGCCGCGCCTCGTCGAGGAAATCATTCAGTTTGCGGGGCTCGTTTTCCACCAGCCAGAGGATACGGTGCAGGCCATCGATCAGCGGGGCGGCCTTACCGTCGTCCTTGGGCATGCCTAGCTTTTCGTCATCACCTCGTTCGGCGAAATCGCGCAGCCGGTACTTGCCCTTCTTTTTTTCGACCAGCGCGCGGCTTCCGGAGGAAAGGCCGTTCTGGCCATCCAGCTCCACATTCTGGCCGTAGGTAAAGACGATGGCCTCGCCCGCGTCCATCTCGGCGGCGCCATAGGTGTAACGCCAGAGCACGTAGAACCGGCTCGGGCCGTCCACTGCTGCGACGCCGCTTCCAGTTACCCCGAAGATCTTTTCGAGAAGCGTCTCCAGCACGACCCCTTCCACCTCGGCCAGGAACTTCTCGGCCGGGACCTCCTCGCCGTTGGCATACTCCACCCGGGCAAATTTGGTAAAGGCGCGCAGCCCCGCGCCCACGGCGGCGATGACCAGGTCCGCGCCCGTGATGCCCATCCTCCAGAGGGAATCCACCCGCTCGCGAACGATCTTCTCCAGGTCTTGACGGACTTGCTCCTCATACGAGCCTGTTTCAGGAGCTTCACGCCGCCGGGCTACGAGAAAAATACTTGAGGCAAGAGCGGCGTCTCCCTCATGCGCAACTCGTCCTTTCTTTTCAGTATTTACTGGCCAGGCCTCTGCCACTTCATAACCAGCACGCCGGAGCGCATCCACAAGAGTCGCCCACCCGAGGGTGGTCTTGTGGGCATACACGACGATCAGGATGCCACCGGGTTTTGTGACGCGATGGGCTTCTCGCAAGGACTGAAACAGGGTGTCCTCGTAATAGTTCCGCGCCTGCTGTTTCCCTCCCTGGCGATAGGCTGCAGCGACGCATTCCTTTTTCTTCGGCGTCAGTTGGCCGGCGAAATGTTCGGGGTAGAGAAAGCCGATGGTCGGCCGCAACCAGACGTAACAGACATCGGAAAGCTCTGCGTAGCTTTCGTTGTCGTAGTAAGGGGGATCGGTAATCACCGCATCGAAGATGCCGTTATCATAGGGCAGTTCGGCGGCGGAACCGCGCACGACTAGAACAGGATTACGGAATTGCCCTTCATGTCGAACGACGGCTGTCATGTATTCGAGACTCCCCCAAGCGTCTCCACTAGCTCCGCCAAAAATATTCAGTTCTGGGAAATCCCACATCATGGCAAACCGTTTCATTGACGTTAAGCTGGCAATAGATTCTCCAACATTATTCCAGCGGGCTAGATTATTAAACTTGTCGGTCAACCGACTGACCCATAACCCAAGGTAGGTCGCTATGGCCTTTGCTCGTTCCGGCTCAATCCCCTGTGCAAGCATTTCCTGGTAGGCACGGCGCACTTCGCGGGCCATAGTCAAAAGGATGTACCGCTGGCGAGGCGTGAACGCCTGGCGGAACGTCCGGATGCCGTATAGATAGCTATTCCCGGTGGCAAGCCCAGCGTTGCCGGTCGGGGGAATCAATTCATCAAGGCTGCCCGGTCCAAGCTCGCGTTCAATTTCCGCCGCGCGCTGCTCGGACATGGCTTGATGCTCGGCCTCCATGGCCGCAAGAGATTCATCCACAAAATATACCTTGCCAGGTCCGTCAGGGTTGAGCGCAATCACACACATGAGCTGCTGGCCAAAGCCTTTCTCGTCGCCATACCTGCGGACATAGGGGCCATCGAGCGCTGTTTGACAGAAGGGACATGCCGTGGATGACCCCGCGCTCCCGGTGGACGGATCAAAGCCGAGCGCCGATGTGGACCGAGCTTCGACTACTTGAAAACGCATGATGCGTCTGCCCATGTCCGGTACCGGCTTCAAGGCCACGTAACCGGAGGATTTGTTCCTCAACCAAGTCTGTCGATAAAGCGGTACGGTTCCTTTGCACTGTGGATTGGGACATGGGATGGTCCGCGTCCAGTAGTAGGCGACGACAGAATACTCATCGGCTGGCGTTTCATTTTCATCCCCAAGGGTTCTCTGGACCCCCCTCGGTTGCTTCCGTGCAACCGGTATACGTGCAAGGACGTCGGACACGGCATCTTGCGTCCGCTTCAGAATGGTTTTGCCCCACTTCTCGATGTGGTCGGCCAGCTCCGCTCCGAATTGCTGCGGGAAGGTGACCGTGCACAATTCGATGAGATACGCGACCGGATTGAGGTCGAGAGCATGGGACTCACATCCCAGTCGGGCCGCTTCAAGTGGAATGGCCCCGCCGCCGGCGAACATATCGAGCACCTTGGGCCGTGGCGCACTGCCTTTTTCGATATCCTCGACGGTGACCTTCTTGCCGGTCTCGATGGTCAGCCGCTCGGCATGAGCTTCGAGGATATGCCTCTGGGCTTCCTTGATGACGGTTGGATTGCCCGGATACTTGCAGAGACGTTCAAAGAATTTGGCTGCATTGGCCCTGCCCAGACTCTGCTTCTTGTTGTCCGGCCCGTTCTCCGGGATGAACCGCGACGCTGGGACAAGCGCGCCATACACCGCGGCGCGACACGCCACCAATGGCCGCCGGGCACGCCATACGTGTAAGGTCGAGATGTGCCCTTTGGTTCGGGGCTCACTCGAAGCAGCTTCCCCGACCGAGTTCACGGGCAGGAAGTCTTCGATGAGTCTGCGGTCGTTCAATTCAGCGTTCTCCACAAAGAGGTCTTTCAAGCTGACGGAGCCTGCTTTCAATCTGGATTCGTCCAGTCTGCTGGAGGTTCGGCGTGTAATGCGCCGCATAGTAGATCGTGCCTCGGCATTTCTGTCGCCACTGACCGGCGCGCTCGTGATTGAGCACACGATCCTGCACATTGTGCGACTCACCAACATCTAGGCACGTCCAGGTCTCGCCGTTCTTACACCAGATCACGTACACACCGGCCCTCGTTTCGAGCTGATTCGCTGAAGTGAAGGCTCCTTCGAAGTTGTGGCCATGTCGCTCAAAGCTCATAGGTCCCTCCTTTGGCGAAGTGTTCATCCGGAACCACAGCCCAAAGCGAATCCACGGCCTCAAAATATCTCCATTTACAGTCATCGGTCATTTCTTGACCCCACCATCCGCGACCCCAGCCCGTTGCCATGGAAAGGGTTTGGTATCAGGGTATTCAATCATATAGGCATTTAACTCTTCCTGATCGAGCGGATACCATTCATCGTATGGGTACCGTCTGAAAAATTCTCCGATCCGCTCGCGGAAATGTTCTTCTGCGAGCGGGTTAAGCCGCCCTTTCCGAAGATCTCGCAGTTCCTCGAGTTCGGTCCGTGGGACACGCAAGGTCACCATGAAATCAACAGCCATTTTTTCGGAAAACCCCACCCTATCGTCAGGGGGAAGATAAAACCATTTCTGATTGATGCGTGCATGTTGAATAATCAAATTTTTCCAACTTTTTGCCGAGGTCGTATCTTTGCTTTTACCTTCCACGTCTCTAAAGCTTCTGATTTCACAAAGAGTGATATCCCGGCTTCTAACTGCATCGCAATCCTGCGTAGCCACGATTGCGGCGACAGGCCGAACGGGGACGATGATATTGACCGGGTCGCCATTAGCGGCTATCTCCGCCCACTTTGCAACACGCTCCCCCGCTTCACTGACAATCACTACGTTGTTGAGTGACATATCGACTCTGGGGAGACCTAGAAATATGTCTCCCTGACGAATACGCATGGATGTGTCGGGAAATTCATAAATCATGGATGATTCTCCCATTGAATACCTCGAGCGGCCTCATATTCAGCAAAAAGGAGCCGTTCTCGCTCAGCCTGCTCAAGAGTCTCCCTGGCAATCCGTAACGCTTCGGCTCGAGATATAAAGCGGCCTAATACTTCTTTGTAGATCGACATTGTCACCACCGCATCACGCCGCCGCCTCTCGCCATACCATGGGTCAATTATTGCAGTGACCGGCGAGACTGCAAGCGACAATGCTAACCCTGCCACTTTGGCGATATGCCGCAGATCAGGGAATTTCACAGGCTGTTCAGCATGGCTCTCGTGCCAGAACCCGGTTGAAGGAGCATCAAGAATTTGGCTTTTGTATGAATGGTCAACTGTATATGTGCTATTCACCTGAGAACCTCCTTTCAAGCTCGCCTTCTATCATCTTGAAGAACCAGTCATCCGTAATGTCGTGGGCTGCATCAAGCCAGCCATCGAAGGCATTGGGCATCTCGGGTACGTCCGCACCTGCTGATTCAACCGTAGTTTCCCAAACTACCGCGGGAACATTGCTCTTTTGACCCGTAGCAAATCGAATATTGATCAAGCCTTTTGGATTCTGACATTTGAAGGAACACTGCCATGTAAAGCTGTTTGGTTTGTTTTCGACGCCTGTATTCGTGAAGAGGGTGTCCGGCAGCGATACGTTCAACTTTAATTTGTCTCTAAAAAATTCGAATACGTTGCTAACCCCGAAGTCAAAATCTACTGCATCGATATATCGCAAAATCAAGTTAGTTATCTTCAGTTCCCCCACCTTCGGATGTGCGTCGAACAATTTCTCAATGGCTGCCAAGACACGGAGCCGAAAGGCCGGCCATGTGTAATCTGCTGTCGAGTTGACTGTAAAAACACCCGGGCCGATCTGAACCAGAGGCCATGAATTAGCTGCCACACGAAAGCGATGTTGAACAACATGACCCACCAACTCGTCAGGGATGTTGGCAGTCGGTAACTGCTCGTGCTCGGGATACTCTTCGAGAATTCGATCAAACAAACGCCCCAACAATAGCTTGTAATGAGGATCAACTTGTGGAGCAGGTGGCATGCCTTGCAACTTCCATCTTACTTCCAATATTGCCTCAACAAGCGGCTTGTTCTTCAGTTCCTTGGCCATAATTCACCTCGTTTTTTTGTCATTGTCGTTAACAGCGTAAATCGCCTCCGCCGGGATTTCATAGAATCTCGCCGCCACGATTTCCCTCTTGGCGTGGTCGAGCTTGGACACGGGATCATGAATACGCACAAGCTCTGGCGAATCGCCCAAGGGGTCCCAAACCACATAGAGCCAGTAGGTTTCGGCCAGTTGCGCCGCCTTGTACCATTCGTTGGTGGTCAGCCTTACCGGCTGCCCCCGCAGCCGGCCCTTGACCTCGACTCTCTTGACGAAGACCTCGCCGGTGGCTTCATCGGCGATCTTGTGCGCGCGGATGTCGAAGCCCAACTTCAGATGGCCGACCCGCTCGATTCGGTCCTGGGGAAAGCCCTCCGCGACCAGTGCTTCAATGACTTTGTCTTCTGCGGCAATCTCGCTCTGCCGACGGATATTCGGATCGAGTTCGTCGGCCAGATCTGCGAGCTGGTCCTGCGTGTCAGCATCGGGAGCAAGGACAAGGGCCGTCCCCACGTGCTTTACCGGTCCAGTCCTGGCAATCTCAAGCCGCTTCAAGCCATCGAGGCGTTCCTGGCGTGCGCGTTGAAGCTCATCTACATATTTCCTGGCCTCGTCCGCAGGTAGCTTGTATTCCGGTTTCGAGAAGACCTCGGCAGCAAGCAGCATGGCTCGCTCCTGGGCGCGGTCGATCCGGGCCTTGAACGACTTTTCCAGGTATTCCCGGCAAACCCGCGCGAAATGCTGACGCTCTTTCTGACAGCGGGCGCGGCACTCAAGCTCGTAGGTGGACTTGAGAAAATCAGAAGCCTTTGACAAACTGGTTGCCTGTCCTGCTCTGTCGATCTCTTGCGGTGGATGAGGATGCGCCGCCAGGTTAAGGAGGATGTCGCTCGGGATGACCTCGTAATGGCCCCGCTCCTCCCGGACGGCCACCAGCTCGCCATAGAGCGGCATGTCATTGCCTTTAGAGTCTTTGCCGCGGATCGCTATCTCGAAGAAATGGATACGATAGGGCTCTCTGCACAAAGGATCGACGAAGAAACCAATCCCTCCGAGCAAACCTGCAAGCCGCTCATTGAGCTTTTCGTCCACAGCCGCATAGAGCGGATGTCCCGGCCCCATCAACACGGCGTCCAGATGGGCGTCCTGTTCGAGATGATGTTTGTGAAAAGTAATTTTGCGGTAGGACGATTCGGCTTTCCCGACCTTCTGGACGGAGCGGAGACGTTCAGAGCGCAAATCCGCAAGGACATGCTCGACACGCCACAACCCGTCGGCTCTCGGCTCGACCCGGAGACCGACCTCGCGGGCAGCGGCGATGAACTGCGCCTCGACATACCGCGGCATAAGCCGACGCTCTTCGACCTCGAGGTTCCGGCGCTGGAATGCTGAAAAATCCACGTGGCTGCGCGCGAGGGCAATGCCCGTGGCTTCCTCATATTCTTTGAGCTTGGCCGGATTGATTCGGTCAATCTGATCGAGATACTCATCGAGCCGCCTGGGATCGTAGGCCGCGTCACGGAGCATGTCCGGAAGGTTGACATCATTCAGAGACAGAACTTCGCCGATCACATCGAAAACACGGCCTTCGAGAGCCTCGTTCATCTGGTCCAATTTTTCCAGCAGGCGGTGCAAAATCCGGCCTTCCACGATGGGTTGGCCGTCCTCGGATTCCGTGGCCACGAAGTTGAAAGCGTAAACGTCACGGTCCTGACCGATGCGATGAATACGGCCCAGGCGTTGCTCCAGCCGGGTCGGATTCCAGGGCAAGTCGTAATTGATCATCAGGTGGCAGAACTGGAGGTTGATCCCTTCGCCGGCAGCCTCTGTCGCTATGCATACCTGCGCACCGGTTCTGAAAACCTCCTGGGCTCGCTTGCGTTCATGGGGGTTCATGCCGCCGTGGATTTCGCAGGTGGAAAAACCCCATCGTTCAAGATGATCGCGCACGTAGCCGAGGGTATCCCGGTGCTCCGTGAAGATCAGGAGCTTTCCGCGGCCATCCTTCAGGTCCATGAACTGCGCCTCGCCGAGGCACTTCTTCAATGCGGCCAGCTTGGAATCGTTCGCGTTTTCCCGAACCCTTCGCGCCTGCTCGACGAGCTCCTTGAGGACAGAGATTTCCGCGCGCAACTGTTCAAGTTCTGTTGCTGCCGTGTACTCATCGACCAATTGATCGCGTACCGCATCGTCGAGATCGTCTTCGTCCTGCTCAGCATCAGGCAGGCGACCCTGCAAAGCGGCCAGCCGTTTGGCGCGCTGGGCCGGAGTAAGCCCCTCAAGCTCTTCCAGAAGATCTTCCTGCTTTTTCAACCGCCGCTTGAGAGACTCGTGAATGGCGCATGTGGAGCTCACCAATCTGCGTTGCAGGACCGTTCGGGTCAGGGCTGCGGAGGAACGTTTTTGCCCAGTCTGCTGCGGGATAAACTCGTTGATGTAAGCGGTAACGCTCTTGTAGAGGGTGTACTCGTCGTTGTTCAGGCAGAAAGTGACGGTATTTGTATGCCGGTCTGGGAAAAGGCGTTTCCCATTCGCGTCCTTGAGATCTTCTTTCAGCCGCCGGAGAGACCACGGCGAATCCTTACCGAGGCGGAAAACGTCTTTGCGGATTGCGGTGGCCTGTTTCCCGAGACGGTGAGGTTCCGGAAACAAATCGGGATCGATGAGCCGAAGGAAATGAGCGAACTTGTCTTCATCCCCATGGTGGGGTGTAGCAGTCAGGAGGAGGACATGGTCTGCTTGCGATGTGAGACGCGACGCCAGGTCATACCGTTTCGTTGTCGCAACCTTGGATTCTCGATTCTGTCCGCCTGAGGCTGTCCTGGCGGAACACTTGTGGGCCTCGTCGATGATGACGAGGTCCCATCGCTGTTGCCAGACACGCTCGCGCACGTCATCCTGTTTGGCGTAGTCAATGGAAGCAATGATCTGTGAAGACCTCTGCCATGGATTGGTCAATTGCTGTTGATCGACAGCAGAAAAGATAATGTCGAAAGGTTCGCCGAACCAGCGGAGCATCTCGTCCTGCCACTGTATGGTGAGCGGGGCGGGGCACAGGATGAGAATGCGATCAATCGCCTCGCGAAGTTTCAGCTCCTTTACCAAGAGCCCGGCCATGATCGTCTTGCCGGCTCCAGGATCATCCGCCAGCAGAAACCGCAACCTGGGCTGCGGAAGCATCGCTTGGTACACCGCTTCGATCTGATGCGGCAGGGTACGGATGCCCGAAAGACTCACGGCGAACTGTTGGTCATGCGCGTAAGCCAATCGAATTCGTGTGGACTCGATGAGAAGTCGCAGCTTCTCGGCGTCCACGGGAGTTTCCGCTTTGGCTTCGTCAGGCCCCTTTCCAAGAACGGCCACGACCTCTTCCGCTGAAACTACGGCCTCTTCCAATGAGCCGTCGGGCAGACGGACACGGCACTCATAGCCTGCGGAATCATCGGAGCCGAGCGGACGCGCATCCTCCAGAATCACGGGAACATCGAAATGTCCGGGAAGGGATATCCGCTGCCCGATCTGAGATGTGAGCAGACTGCTACCCATTCCCGCCCCTCTTCCGTGAACGTGTCTTTGGTGTCGAGCGATTCGTCTGGGTTTTCGAGGAGGGTCGGCTTTGGACTGGACTCGGAGTCTTCTCTCGCTCGTTGTCTTGGCGCACCCACTCGTCTATTTCGGATAGCTTGAAACGAAAGAGCCTTCCCACACGGTGAGCAGGGAGCCTGCGTTCATCGATCCATCTATAGACCGAGTCCTTGGCCACCCCAAGGTGGGTGGCCACATCGTCGACGCCAACCCAGCGTTCTTCAGCGGCCATTTCAATCCTTTCGTCAGTTGCCAGAATCACTGCCTATGTATGCCAACCAAACCAGACATAAGTATACGCAACCGGTCCATTCCAGTCAAGGACAAACTGCTGGAATACCGGGAATCTGCTGCGTACATGGCTCCAGGTGGCGACCAGTTACCGGGGATTCAGCGCCAAATTCCAGCGGTTAGCTCTTTGCAGCCCCCAGTCCAGCGATCCCCCACCATATAGAGCCAGGCCGAAAGCACGGTTTCCTTTGTCCGGAGAGGGACAAGGACCCGTTTGTAGAGACTCTGACCGCCGGGGTGGAACCCCTCCAGCCGGTCGATGGCCGGGATGCGGCTCTCGGGATCGTCGAAGGTGAGAAGTTCCCCGTACACGGGGCCCCAGGGCGCGCCTGTGGCGTTCTTCGGGAGCCGGTCGGGGGTTGGCTCGGGATTGGACATGCAGGCCGCGACGCGCGCCTGTGTGGCCACGTCCGCGAGTGGATTGGTGGTCCCGACGGCGAGGATATCCTCTTCCGGGACCTGCAGGACCGGGATTCCGGATGGTGTTTCGAAGAGGCGGCCGCGGACCAAGGCGTTCTCCACCGCCAGGACTCCCCGGCAAAAGCGGTCGTGGTTCCAGAAACCGCGATTCAGGGTGCCGTAGACGAAGAGCCGCAACAATTGCGGATTGGGGATTTCGGATTGAGGATTGAACGAAAATGTCATATGCTATCTCCATGAACGCGGATGAATTCAAAAACAGAACCAAAACCTTCGCGATCAGGGTAATTCGATTGGTGGAGGCGCTGCCGAAAAGTCAGACCGCAAGTGTGATCAAAAACCAGTTGCTCCGATGCGGCACCTCGGTCGGTGCGAACTATCGCGCCGCCTGCCGCGCCTAATCCCCCGCCGACTTTGTCGCGAAGATGGCCATCGTCGAAGAGGAATGCGATGAGTCCATCTACTGGATGGAACTGATCGGCGAAGCCGGATGGATGGATGAAAAGCGCCTGAACGAGCTGAAAAACGAGGCAATTGAAATCCTTTCAACCGTAAAACATCAGTTGAAGACGAGAGCAGGGCGGCGAGAAGCACGAGCTGGCGGTTTTGCAGGTCTTGGGCGCCAGGGCCGAGGGGCTGCAAGATGTGACAGGTTTGTGAGTTGAGCAACTGTTACCACAGTTGGCAAGGCCGCGATTCGTTCGAGGAGGACGGCGAAGCGATCTCGCCATCGACCTCGGAGGCCCAAGCGGAGCACTGATGTGCGGCCGGTCGCACCGAGGATTGCTCCGATCACGAGGGTGGTGCGGCGGATGGTTCCCAGGCGTGGTGTTTCGTCGTGGAGGACGAGGCGTTTGAACAGTTGCATGAGGTTGAACAGCAGGCAGATCAAGCGAAAGACCGCCTCCGTCCCGAAGAACGAGTGCAGGCAGAAGCCGTTGATCGAGTAGTCCTGCTTGAGCTCCTTGATCCGGTTCTCGCTGTCAGCGCGGCCGTTGTAGAAGCGCCAGACCTCTTCCGGCGGACCACCCAGCGAGGTGATGACCGCGTGGTAGGTGTAGTCCGGGTCGTCGAACAGGCGACGGCCACGAGCCTCGGGTCGCCTTCGCATCTCCTCCCGTACCAGGATCAAGCGACGTGGGCGCAGCCACGTGTAACT
>JANDJL010000038.1 GCA_024330965.1 Nitrospira sp.
GTGTCTCTGTATCGGCCCCTTTGGACTTGCCGGATTCACGACGCGCCTCGCCTGCGGCTCCGACCGATCGAGAGTGCGCCTTTCCCTCGTCCGACCGTCGCTCAGCCGTGTCGCGCACCATCGGCTTCTGATCCTCCTCCATCCGGTCTTGCCGCGGCTCCGACACTTCTGCCCGTTGACCGAGGCTGGAGACGCCATGAGTCCGTTGAACGGACCGCAATGTAGAAGAAAAGGCGCTGGGCGCACGACGTTCGGGTGTCGCTTTGATCTCGGCAGGTTCAACAGGCGGCTGGTCATGAGACGCCACCGTGACCGGCAAGACAGAAGCCATCATGTTCGCCACTACCGACATGGATCTGTTCCTTTCCTGACACCAGACACTTTTACAAGCCTTGTGCCAAACAAGGCGTCGCACAAGGATCGGAATTTTCGAGGTGTTTCAATGGGTCGGGATGAAAGAGGGTCGTGAGCCGGAAAAATCTTTCTTGCCCCGCGGCAAGAACTGCTCGGTATCGATCAGGGCGTCTGCGCCAACAACTGCTCGGTGAGTTTGGCCGCGCGCTCAGGTTTGACTTGGGCGAGAATCGCTCCGGCGGTTTTCGTTTTGACGAGGCGCAGGATCTGAATCGCGGTTCGCTCCGGCATCCGCTCCAGGCGCGCCGCCGCGTCCTCGGGCGGCATGGTTTCATACATCTTGGCCAGTTGGGCTTTCTGTTCGAGGGCCAGCCGTTCTTTTTCCAGCAGGGCTTTCGCCTGCGCCGTTTTCTGCCCAGCGGCTCGTTGCTCTTCCTTGGCGACGGCCGCTTCAATTCGCTTGGCCATCGCCTCGTTTTGAGCCAACAGTTTATCGACCTCGGCTCGCAACACCAGCAACCGCTCCTCATTCTGCCGCACGGCTTCCTCGCGCCGATCCAAGGAACGCTTCCGCTGATCCAACATGGCAAGGACTTCTTGTGGCACTCCCAGCGCTGGCCCCTGAATCTCCTTGCCCGTCGGGACAGGCGACTCGCCGTTTTGTCCAGCGGCCGACCGTTGACCGTCGCCAAGAGCGACCTGTTGAGCTCCCGACGGCGGCGCCGGCAGAGTCTCCTGCGAGAGCACCGGCTTTCCCTTTGCATTCGGCGACGCCTGTCCCATCTGCACCATCATCCAGAGCAGAACGGTGGAACCGACGAGGCCACCCGCGATCGTCAAGAGCCAAGAGGTCCGTGACGACACCGCCGGAGCCGTTCGACGATCTTTCCGACGGCTGATGAGGATCCGATCACCGGTGGAATCCAATGAACCAGCCTCCATCCGGAGTCCTGTTTTAAAAACGGCCGGCGGCCCGCGGCTTCATCCGTCGCCCGTTGTTCCCGCCTCAACATCACGGCGTCGCCCTCCGCGCGTCGGCGCTCGTCAAGACGGTCGAGCACCTTGCGCGCCCGCGTCGCTTCGACCAGGCGTGCCTGCGTCTCGGCCCACAGGCCGGTCAGCCGATCGATCGCGCCGCGCGCCTGCTGCAACGCGGTCTGTTGCGATGCAAGCCGCGTTTCCCACTCCAGCAGAGCTTGCGCCGTCATACCCTGCGCCGCCTGGTGTCGCCAGGCGGCGGCGTCGGATTGTAATCGCGCATCGAGCGCCTCGCACCGTTGTTCCAGGCTCATCAGTTCCTGGGTCACCTGCGCCAATTCCATCATAAGCGCTTCCTGCTCCTGTGCCCGCAGTTTTCGCAACACGTCCAGGCTCATGACACCCGTTTGGCCAAGCCAATCAAGTCTTGAACCGACGACGGCAGCGTGGCCGGCTGGTCAATATCCTGCCGCAAGTACGCGTTGATGGAGTCCTGCGCGCGGATGGCGCGATCCAGCGCCTTGTTCACGCCCTCTTTATAGGCACCCACCAGAATGAGATCTTCGGACTGCCGATAGCGAGCGATCAATTCCAACAGGCTCCCGGCCGCTTCCCGATGTTCCTGGGCAACAATGTCGCGCATCACGCGGCTGGTGCTTTGGAGCACGTCGATCGCCGGAAAGTGATTCCGTGCAGCCAACGTTCGCGAGAGCACGATGTGGCCGTCAAGGATGGATCGTGCGGCGTCGGCCACGGGGTCGGTCAAATCGTCTCCATCGACCAGCACCGTGTACAACCCGGTAATGGCGCCGGGCCCCGGCCCGGTACCGACACGCTCCAATAGTTTCGGCAACAGGGCGAACACAGAGGGCGTATAGCCCTTGGTCGTCGGCGGCTCCCCGATCGCCAGGCCGACCTCTCGCTGGCTGTAGGCCAATCGCGTGAGGGAATCCATCAACAACAGCACCTGCTTGCCCGCGTCACGAAAGTATTCCGCGACAGCGGTCGCCACCAACGCCGCCCGCAGACGAACCAGCGGGGCTTGATCGGACGTCGCAACCACAACGACCGACCGCCGAAGGGCCTCATCGCCCAAATCTCGCTCCAAGAATTCCTTGACCTCGCGCCCCCGCTCGCCGATGAGGGCAATAACGTTCACATCAGCCTTGGTGTAGCGGCTGATCATCCCGAGCAGGACGCTCTTTCCGACGCCGGCCCCAGAAAAGATGCCCATCTTCTGCCCTTGGCCGCACGTGAGAAAGCCGTTGATGGCACGGATGCCGAGATCCAAAGGCGCCCGGATGCGCGCTCGCCGGAGCGGGTTCGGGGGGCCGGCATAGAGTGGATACCGTTCTGTGGTCCGGAGATCTCCTTGGTCATCGAGCGGGCGACCGAGCCCGTCAAGAATCCGTCCCAACAAACCGGGCCCTACGGGAACGCTGGGAAGGCGACCGGTCATGGTAATCAAACTGCCTGGTCCGATTCCGCGCATCTCTCCCAGCGGCATCAGCAGAATGCGATCGCCTCGAAACCCGACCACTTCGGCGGCGACCGGCTGTTCGCCGTGTTCCGTACTGATCTCGCACAACTCGCCAACCGTGGTCGCCGAGCCGTAGCCTTCAATGACGATGCCGACCGCTTGAACAACTCGCCCGGCGACAGCAACAGGGTCAACGGAGTCAAGAGCGGCGCTCAGGTTCATGGGTGATCCTGTTTTTCAAGGCGGTCCCTAAACGGAACAACTGGGCGTCCAGCGACGCGTCGATCACATGCGTAGGGGTGTGGAGCAAACAGCTCCCGCGCGGCATCGCGGCGACGGGCTCAATCTTGAGGTTTAGCTCGATGTCGCGTCGACCGGCCAGCTCGGCTTGAGCTTCCTTGAGCGCCGGCACGTCGGCCGGATGGACGTGGACGACGACCGAGCCGGAGTCCGGAACCGCCTCCAGCGCGGCTTTCGTCTGCGCGACGATTTGATCTTTGCAACGCTCGGCCGACTCGCGCAGTACCTTGGTCGCGATGTGAAATGCAAGCGACGCGACTTCGTCTTCGAACACGGCGCGAAGCGCAGCCCGCGCCTCATCGAACTTGCGCACGGCGTCGACCAACACGGCATGCTCGCGGCGGCAACGTTCAACGGCACGCCGCTCTCCCTCTTCAAGGCCTCGTTCGAATTCCGTGGGTCCTTCGTCCTCGGGCGGATCCCCTTCGTCATCGAACGCCTGAAACGGCGAATCGGAGAGCCGGACCGCTCCGGATCGAATGGCGGCTTGCTTGACCACAGGCTCTTCGGCGCGCAATCGACGGCGCTCCAGCAACCGGCGCGCAGTCTTCAAGACCGCTTCGCGGTGCACGGGCTTCATCAAAAAGTCCGCCGCCCCCGCCTTCATGGCACGAACCGCCAGTTCGACCGTCGCCACGCCCGTCATCACGACTCCGCTGATCCGATAATCGATCGTCAGCGCCTCTTCCAAGACCGAAAGACCGTCGCGTCCCGGCATCGCCACGTCCACGATCAAGAGATCCGGAGGCGACTGTTTCACCATGGCGACGGCGTCCTCAGCCGAGGAGGCGACTCGAATCGACACCCCTTCGGAACGAAACCATTCCAGAAACAACCGGCAAATCGATTCTTCATCATCGACGACGAGAATCGATCCGTGCAGTCTCGACCGTCCCCCGCGCCCGCGATAGACCGACGCCGATGATGCGCGAGGCCCGACTCCCATTTACACCAACTCCTCTCCCGCACCGGCGATGACGATTCGGCCTTCTTCTTCCAACTTTCTGCAGACCTTCAAAATGTTCTGCTGCGCTTTCTCGACCTCCGCCACCCGAACGGGCCCCTTCGACTCCATGTCGTCTTTGAGCATCTCGGCCGCGCGGCTGGACATGTTTTTGAAGAACTTGTCCCTCACGTCCGGACTGGCTCCTCGAAGGGCGAGGGGGAGATCTTCTTTGCTGATTTCCTTGAGCAGTTCCTGAATGCCACGGTCGTCCACCTTGACCAAATCATCGAAGACGAACATGAGAGCCCGGATGGCTTCCGCCAACGGCTGGTTCTTCTCAGCGATTTTCGCCATGATCGTGCTTTCAGTAGCTTTGTCCATGCGCGCGAGAATGTCGGCGACTACTTCGGCCCCGCCGATGTTCTGAGCGCCGAGTCCTTTGCTGGTCAGCAACGTCTCTTGCAGGCTGTCGCTCAGCTCTTCCAAAATCTCCGGCTGCACATCTTCCATGGTCGCCAGCCGCAACGCGACGTCGTCCCGGAGATGTTCCGGCAACGCCGCAAGCACCTGCCCGGCCTGATCGCTTTCGAGGTGAGCGAGAATGACGGCCACCGTTTGAGGATGCTCGACCTTCAACATGTGCACGAGGGTCTTGACGTCCACCCAGCGAAGGGCCTCCAATCCCGGGTAGTTTTTTTTCGTCATGGTCTCGATGATACGAGCCGCTTTTTCCGGTCCCAGGGCCTTGATGAGGATGTTCTTGATGAACTCCTTCCCGTGAAATTGGACTTCTCCACGGGCGCTCATGGCCTTGAAATCGGCAATGACCTGATCCTCCTCTTCTTTGGAAATATGCGCGGCCTGCTGCATGAAACTGCCCAGTTTTTTGATCTCTTTGGGATCGAGCTGTTTCATGACCTGCGCCGCGGCGTCCTCGCCGATGGCGCGAAGAAGAATGACCGATTTCTGCTCGCCCGTCAGATTCTTTGCCATCTCGACTCACCGTCACTATCCATTCGCCGACGAACTCTTGAGCCACTGTTTGACGACCACGGCCGTTGTGTCCGGATTTTTTCTGGCCATATCGATAATCTGGGTGCGGTCGAGGATCTCCGCCGGCTTGGGTTCTCCGCCGACGGGGGCCGGCAGCGCCGACCCTGGAGCCTTGGCCTCCTCCGCTTGACCGGCGCCTCCGCCGAGCATACCGAGCAAGGGACGGACGACGAAGAAGAGAATCATGCAAAAGAGCAGCGCCCCGACCCCGTACCGCACGTAGGGCAGCCACCATTTCCAGGTGTCCGCCGTCGCATCGGCGCCCCCCGCTTGCAGTTCATCCGTCCCCAAATCGAATTGCACGTTGGTCACCTGCACCTGATCCTGGCGCTCTTCCGAGAAACCCATCGCTTTCTTTACGATCTCTTCGATCCGTTTCATCTCTTCCTCGGAGCGCGGGACGTACTTTCGCACCGCTCCCGCTTGGTCGGTTCCCGTTGATTCTCCCTCCCCAGCCCGCGGCGTCTCGTACGTCCCATCCACCAGCACAGCCACCGACAACTGCCTGATAATCCCGACGGGCTCCACAATTTTCGAGACCACCCGGCTGATTTCATAGTTGACGGTCTCATTTTTCGTCTGGCTGCTGCTCGAGCTGGTCTGCGCCGCCTCTGGTTCGATTCCCGGCGGAACGTTCGACTGAACCCCCGGCACACCACCGACCATCCCATTGGTGCCGGCTGTTTTTTCTTGGCCCCGCTGCTCGCTTCTGACCACCTGCCCGTTTGGATCGAATCGCTCTTCCGTGGTCTCGATTTTGCGGAAATCGATGACGCTCGACACGCGCACCACGGCTTTGTTCTGTCCGACGATCCGTTCCAGCATCGTTTGAATGCGGGTTTCGATGTCCTTTTCGACGGTGCGTTGGTATTCAAGCTGCGAGCTCGTCAATCCGATGGTTTCGTCCGCCGTCGAACCAGACAAGAGACGTCCGTGTCCGTCAACGACGGTCACGTCCCTGGCCTGCAACCCCTCGACGCTGCTGGACACCAGGTGAACGACGCCCTGTACCTGCGCTTTGCTCAACATGTAGCCGTTGCGGAGAGACAGCACGACGGACGCGCGCGCTCTGTCCTGCTCATTGGCAAACAGCCGCCGTTCCGGAATCGCCAGGTGAACGCGGGCCCGCTCGACCTCCGGCATTTGGGCGATCGTCCTGGCGAGTTCGCCCTGTAGCGCTCTCCGATAATTGAGCTTTTGCACGAATTCCGACATGCCGATCGACGTACGGTCGAAGATCTCGTAACCGACCCCTCCGCCGTGCGGCAGGCCCTGCGTCGCCAATTGGAGGCGAAGCTCGTGGACCTGCGAACTGGGAACCAGCACGGTCGTCCCTCCGCCCGACGTTTCATACGGTACTTTGGCTTCTTTGAGCTTGTCGAGGATCGCCGCCGCGTCCTCGCTGGTGAGATTGGTGAACAACACCTGCATGTCGGGCTGCTGGATCCACAGCGCCACGGCGATGAGAACCGCCACGGACCCGGCCAGGGCCACGAGCACAACCATGCGCTGATTGATGGAAAACTGAGAAAACATCCGGGCCGTCCGTTTTCCTTACGTTCGCGCGGTCACACTTGCATCCGCTGGATTTCTTCGTAGGCTGCGATCAGCTTGTTTCTGATCTGCATCATAAGTTGAAACGACACATCGGCCTGCTGCAGGGCGACCATCGCACGGTGAATATCCTGCGATTCTCCCGTCATGAGCGCATCAACGGCCCGGCTGGCTTGAAGCTGCGCGTCATTGACTTCTCCGATCGCCTGTTTGAGGGAATCCATAAACCCCGGCGACTCGGCCACCCCCGCCGTCTGACCGACTGACGGCGCGCTGATGGCTGAAACGATGGATTGCCCGATGCCCGAGACATCCTTCATCGCTACCTCCCGATCTCCAAGGCCTTGTTCCACATGGCGCGCGTGGCGTTGATCGCCTGCACATTGGCCTCGTAGGCCCGTGACGCGCCGATCATGTTGACCATTTCCTCCAAAACGTTCACGTTGGGGAGACGAACGAACCCCTTGTCATCGGCGTCCGGATGATGGGGGTCGTACACCTGATGACCTGGTTTGCGGTCCTCCACCACTCTGGCAACCGCCACACCGTCCAACGCATGGGCTGCCGAGCCAACCGCGATTCGTCGGAACGTTCGATCGAACGAGCGGTTCATTGGAATCGATCGGAACACGACGTCTCGCCGCTTATACGGCCCCCCGCCAGGCGTTTGCGTGGACTGGGCGTTCGCCAGATTGCTGGCAATGACGTTGAGACGACGACGCTGCGCGTCCATACCGGAAACAGAGACAGCCAGACTGTCCATCAATTCCATCGCACACCTCCATCCCTACAGTTCAGATTCAGACCGACTCGTTGCCCCTTGCCAGGCAACTCCGAAACTCTCGCTGCGCCGATCGGACGTTTTAGCGTCCCTCTCGAACGGCGTTGAGCAACGCCTGGAATTTCCTGGTCAGGATCGTCGCGGCGGCGTTGTATTGCATGACGTTGTCCGAGAGTTTCGCCATCTCCAGCTCCAAATTGACCGAGTTGTCGTCAAGCGGAAGATCTCCCGCCGGCACCTCGCTCAGTTTCCCGGTCACGGCTCGGAATCCCTGCCCTCCCGAAAGACCGAAGTGGCGGGCATGGGTGGCCGCCAAAACCACCGGCAAGCGACCTCGATGGGCCGAACGCAGTTGATCAAGAAAACTCAACTCCGCGGCTCGGTATCCAGGAGTTTCTTCGTTGGCCAAATTAGACGCGATCACCCGTTGCCGCTCGCTGCGGAGATCCAACGTACGTTCCAACAACTGCATGGTTCGATCAAAGATGGTCATGCACACCTCCGTTGTGGCATTGCCTCAACCATGTTCTGCCTGTTCTGAATGTTTCAAACGTTCCAGACTGCTTCGACCGATGCAACCTCAATGCCGTCCGGCCCGTCGTGCCATATGTCCAAATCGATTGCGGCTGACATGCACGGCACCCCCGGCTGACGGGATTTTTCCCCTCGGCAATTTTTGCCCATCCCTTAAGACGACGGAATCTGCGCGGACCTTCCTCCCTCACGATATTCGCGTAGTTTGTTTCGCAGCGTCCGAATGCTGATCCCCAGCTCCTTCGCGGCGCGCGTCCGATTGTCGTTCACGCGAGCGAGCGTCTTAAAGATCAAGTCCCGCTCCATTTCCCACAATGATCCGTTGGTCGATGACCGGTCGGCCTGGATCGGAGAGGGAGCCGATTCGGCTGTGCCTTGACCGTCGACCAGACAATGTTCCGGCAAGATGGGCCCGTCACCGGCCAGCAGGGCAGCCCGCTCGATCACGTTCTCCAATTCGCGCACGTTGCCCTTCCAAGGGAGGCGCTGCAAATACGCCAAGGTGCCGTCCGGCAACGTCGGCTGGGCGGTTCCATTTCTCGCCGCCGCCCGCGCCGCAAAATGTCGTGCCAGCATGGGAATGTCACCAGGACGTTCCCTGAGCGGAGGGATGGTGACGGGGAACACGTTCAGCCGGTAGTACAAATCTTCCCGAAACCGATTCTGCTCCACCTCGCGATGAAGCGACCGGTTCGTCGTGGCGATCACGCGGATGTTGACCGGCACCGGCTCGCGTCCACCGACTCGGTCTACCTCGCGTTCTTGGAGCACCCGCAGGAGCTTAGCTTGCAGCCCCAGGGTCATTTCCCCGATTTCGTCCAGCAACAATGTGCCGGTATGGGCCATTTCAAACTTGCCGATCTTTCTGATCACCGCCCCGGTGAACGCGCCTCTCTCGTGCCCGAACAGTTCGCTCTCCAACAACCCATCAGGCAAGGCCGCGCAATTCACCGCGATGAAAGGCCGATGGGCACGCGGACTCCTGCTGTGAATGAACCGGGCCAACAGCTCTTTGCCGGTCCCGCTCTCTCCGTTGATCAATACCGTGGCCTGGCTGGAGGCGATGTGTTCGACCGTGCTCAACAGTCGGATCATGCCGGGATCCTGCGTCAAAATCGCCCGACTGTCGGCCCCCCCCGCCGATGTCGCCGATCCGATCTCCCTTCCTTCTTTGAGGTTCGTGATCATCCGCGCCAGAAGATCCATCGAGAAGGGCTTCATCAGATAGTCGCTCGCGCCTAGCTTCATGGCCTCGACGGCGGTTTCCACACTGCCATAGGCCGTCATCAATACGATCGACGTCTGCGGCGCACGTCGTTTCATCTCTTTGACCAACTCTAGCCCGGTCATGCGGGGCATCTTGAGGTCGGTCAAGACCAGCCAGGGACGAAACCGCGCGACCCGCTCGATGGCATCGGCGCCGTCGATCGCTCCTTGCGCCGCAAACCCCAGTCGCCGCACGGACTCCACAAGCGCGGCACGCATGGACGGATCGTCATCCACGACCAAAACCCCCTCGCCGATGTTCGACGGATCCATTTCCTGTTCGTTCGTCTGACACTCAATCATGGGATACGTCCTCCACCAAGATCGGTTCGCCGATTTCCTCTTCGACCACCCCGCCTTTTCCTTTCTTCTCCTTCTCGTCATCAGGCGATCGATCGGCGGAGAACGACGCTGAAGGATGAGGCAGCACGATGGAAAACGAGGACCCGCGCCCGACAGTACTGTCGACGTCGATGCGCCCCTGGTGCGCATCGACGATCGAATGCACGATCGCCAAACCGAGTCCGGTACCCTCGGCCTTCGTGGTGAAGAAGGGGTCGAAGAGACGGGAACGATGAGCCGGATCGATGCCGACCCCGGAATCGCTGACCGTCAGACGCACCGCCCGAGTACCGAGACCGTGCGACTCGTCGGGCTTGAGAGCGATCGTCAAGATTCCGCCGTTCGGCATGGCTTGCGCCGCGTTGACGATGAGATTCAGCAGCGCCTGTTTCATCCTCTCCTCATGGCACCAGATCGCCGGGATCGCCGGATCCAGGTCCAACCGCACGTCCGCCCGAACGTGAGCGATCGCGTGCGCTGCCAAGCTCAAGGCATCGAGAATCAGCGGCTCCGCGGCGTGCCAGGCCCTTACGGGACGTGTCGGTTTCATATAGGCCAGCAGATTGGCCAACAGACGATCCATTGCGTGCACCGCTTGCGAAATCTGCTCCGCGTACTGACGCGCCGCCGGCCGATCACTCAGATCGTTGCGCAGCAAGGAGGCAAAGAGCTCCACGCTTCCCAGAGGATTCCTGATTTCGTGAGCGATCCGTCCGATCATTTCCCCCATGGCCGCCAACCTGTCCGTACGTTGCACCTGCTCTTCAAGCTGATAGAGACGTGAGACGTCCTGAATCAGGATCAGCTTTCCCGCTCGATCCCCCGATTGTATCTTGAGGGGAGATTCGGCGACGGTCACCATGGCCTGTCCGACTCGCTGGGGACGATCGTCCAGGACGAGCCCCATAGACTCCAACACGACCGCCGCCGGCCGGCCGCGTAACTCGACGTCCGTAGAGCCGAGCAGGCGAGCAGCCTGTCGATTGCTGCGGGTGATGACGCCGGTTTCGTCCACCACGAGCACTCCCGTCGACAACGACTCCAAAATGCCGTCGAGATGGATCCGCATGGCTTCGTTCTCTTGGAGCTGCCGACGAAGGGCTTCGTTGCTGCGGGCCAGCTCCAGATCCATCCGCTCTACTCGGGCGGCGAGCGCGGCGTACGACCCCTGCAACGCCCGCGCGGCTTGATCAAAACTCTCGAACGCCGTCCGCAGACAGATCTGCTCATCGGAATGACGCATCGGGTTCGTCATCACGATTCCTCCTTCTCCTTCATCTCCAGGCGGCGCCCTGTCCGCACGGTATCCTTCAACGAAGCGACGAAGCGGTTGATGAGCGGATCGTCCGTCTCCCCCACCTCGGCCAACGCCACGGTGGCGCGGTCGTATTGCCGCAACTCGTTCCAATGCCTGGCGGTCTGCAGATGGATCCATTCCCGCTCTTGACGACCAGGGTGCTGGTCGAGCGCCGCATGATAGGCGGCGATGGCCTGTTCATGACGATTCAGCCTAGAGAGGGTCTCTGCATAGGCCAGAAAGACGTCGAACGAGGGTTTGCCGCCGCCTTTCAAGACCGTTTCATAAGCCGCCGCCGACTCTTCCCATTGCTTCAGCTCTCCTAGGACTTCGGCCAGTTGAAGAACCATGTACGGGCGATCGACGCCCCTGGGGTGGTGTTGCAACCATTGACGGCACAGACGCAGTACGCTCTCAAGATCACCTTGACGCCTCATTGCGGTCACGAGCAGATGAAGCACCTCCGATTCATAGCGGCCAGCTTGGAATTGAAACCGATACCGCTCAAACACTTTTCTGGCAGCCGTGGGATCTTCTTGTTCGAGATAGCTCTTGCCAAGACCGACTAACGCGGATTCGAGCACGGCCTGGTCCTTGACCTTCGTAAGCTCTTGATAGAGCCGGCCGGCCTCCGTCGCGAACCCGAGCCGCCTGTGCGCCTCGGCGATCTCGATCAAGAGCGGCGGTGAAACGACCGTTTGCCCCGTTCCCACTCCGTAGCGATGGAACAGACTGACCACCGTCAAATCATCCCCGGATTTAATCGCCCGCTCGATCCAGGGGATGAGAAACGTCGAAATTCGCTCCAACGCTTGGCTTGCCCAGGGAATGTCAACATGATCGGCCCGGAGCACGGCGTCCTTGTAGAGCAGCAGCGCGCGGTTGACGTCGTTCTTCTTCTCGTAATACTTGCCCAGGTGAACCAATGCTTCCGCGCCGATGAGACCGCTCTCTTTTTGGTCAGCGATCTCTCGCAGCATGGCCAAATAGGCCGGCTCACTCGTTTCGGGATCTTGCACCTTTCGCATCATGGCGTCGACGGCCAGCTTCAACCAATCGTCGTCGCGGTCTCGCCTCTCCATGTAGAGTGACGCTCGTCTCATGGTCGCCACGGTGCTGTGCACGCTGTGCGGATACATGGAGGACACGTGTGAATAAAAAAACGTCGCCAGCGGCAGATTGGACGTGCCGGCCAATCCGTCCGCGACATACAGCAGCGCCGCTGGCGCGAACTCATGGCGAGGGTAGAGGTTGTACAGCAGCAGAAACAGTTCGCGCGCAAACACGTCGCGATGAGCCACTGCTTGGGTTACGGCGTACCGCTGGATCGCCAGCGGATCACGCCGAAACAAGGCGGGCCAGCGTCGATAGCAGAGATCGTAGAACACCCGAGCCTCGGCTAGCCGCTGCTGTCTGTAGACAGCATGCGCGAGCCCCACCGTGGCGTATTGAGACAACAACTCGTGATCCGTACGCTTCCGCAGCGTCGAAAATGCGTGTTCCGCATCGCTCCATTTACGCATGGCCATGAAGGTATAGCCCAGGCCGAGCAGAGCCCGATGGCTGTCGAACGGAACGTCGAGGGACCGCGCCATCGCCTGCTCGTAATACGACTGCGCTTCCTGCAGCCATCCCTGTTCGCGGTAAAGATCCGCGATGCGCCAGGCGGCCCGCCCGGCATTAGAAGAGCGGGGATGATCGCGCAGCACCTGCTTGTAGAGTTGGATAGCCGCCGTCCGGTCCCGGACTGAAGCATCTTCGCGGAGCGCCACCTCCGCCAAAAACGCCAGGGCGGCTGGAACGAGGTGACTGTCAGGATAGTCGCGTACGATTTTTTGAAAGAATCGCCCGGCCTCCGACCATGCGCCTTTCTGATATGCCACACGGCCTTCTTCCCAAGCCAGGTCCAGAATCCCCTGGACGCGAAGGCCTTCCTCCAGACGAGGACCGTCATCGGGCAAAGGCGGTCCCGGCGGTTCGACCAACTCCGGGGCCGAAGTTGCTCTCAGATACTCCGCCGCTGAAAAATCCATCCGATTGGAGAAAACCGGCTCAGCCGCACTCGCCGGGTCTTCAGCCATCGCCAGCATTGTCACAACCAAGAGAGGTCGAACGACGGACGGCAGACGAATCATGAACGAAGGGAGCGAGCAAAGACCATGCCCTGCATTGCACGAGAGAACGCGCGTGGATCAGCAGGGTGTAGGAAACCAACCGTCAGAAGTGGCAACAACGAGTTTGAAACGGCGTCAAGAGGTTGACAGGCCGGTTACACTGGTCACATCGGAAGGCTTTGTTGCATGTGTTCCCGCGGGTCAACCCCCTTGCGCTTGAGTTTCTCGACCAGGGTGGTGCGGTTGAGTTGAAGAAGCTGGGCTGCCCTGGTGGTGACGCCGTTGGCCTTGCGAAGGGCTTCGATTATGAGGTGATTTTCATACTGCTCTACTTCTCGCATCAGATTAATGCCGTCTTCCGTGAATCGAATGAACTGCTCTTTCGGCTCGAGCGTCTGCGGCTTGCGGGATATCTTCTCGGGAAGATCGGACACCGAGAGTTCTCCCTGTTTTTTCAAGACGGCCATCCGCTCCACCAAGTTTTCAAGCTCCCGGATGTTGCCCGGCCAATCATATTGCGACAACAGGCGCAGCGCCTCGTGAGAAATCCCCGTGATATGCGTGTGTTTGGTTTGGTTGAAGCGTGCAATGAAATGATCGATCAACAGGGGAATATCGCTCCGTCGATCGCGAAGCGGAGGAATGACGATGGGAATCACGTTCAGCCGGTAAAACAGATCTTGGCGAAACCGCCGCTCTTCGACCAAGGCCTCCAGATCCTGATTCGTGGCGGCGATGATGCGGACATCCACTTGGATCGTTCGATTTCCCCCGACCCGCTCGAACGCCCGTTCCTGCAACACACGAAGCAACTTCACCTGAAGCGGAAGGCTCATTTCGCCGATTTCATCCAGGAAAATCGTCCCCCCGTTCGCCAATTCAAACCGCCCCATTCTGGTGTGCGTCGCCCCTGTGAACGCCCCCTTTTCATGCCCGAACAGCTCCGATTCCAGCAGATTCTCTGGAATGGCGCCGCAATTCACCGGTACCAACGGACGGTCCCGGCGCAAACTGTTGAAATGCAGCATCCGGGCGACCAGTTCTTTGCCGGTGCCGCTTTCCCCTTGAATCATCACCGTGCTGTCGCTGTCGGCGACCTTTCGTACGAAATCCAACACCTGCTTGATCGGCTCACTCGCACCCACCAACTGCTCCAACTGATACTGATCCCGTACCGCTTTCCGCAACAGGTGGTTCTCTTGACGCAACCGATAGACCTCGACCGCCTTGCGAACGACGACGGCGACGGTTTCCGGATCGAACGGCTTGGTAAGAAAATCAAACGCGCCGGCTTTCATCGCGCGCACGGCGCGCTCGATCGTGCCGAATCCAGTCACCACGATCGGGATGATCTTCGAGTCAATCCTGACAAGCCGGTCGATGAGGCTGATGCCGTCGACGTCCGGAAGCTGTAAATCGGTCACGAGAACATGAACCGGCATGTTCTTGGCCGCTTGGAGCCCTTCCTTCCCATCGGCGGCGACGGCCACCGCGTATCCTTCCTGGGTCAGCGTCTCCTGCAGCATGTCCCTGACGACCGGATCATCTTCAATGACCAGGATATGCGTCCGACTCATCGAGCAAGACCTCGCGATTTGGTTGTCACTCTGGCGGCTAGGATACCGACCTCTCTGAATCAAGGCAAGAGTAATGCCTGAAGATACCCATGAGCGCGTTGGAGGATGGCATTTCTTGACAGACTCTTTGGCCTATTGCTACTGTGCCACTGCATCAGCCGCTCAGTCTTTCATCGACTTGCAACGGGCTGGCGTAGCTCAATCGGCAGAGCAGCGGTTTTGTAAACCGCCGGTTGGAGGTTCGATTCCTCTCGCCAGCTCCATAAATTCCGCTGACGATTCAACCCCTTTGCGACTTACAGAACTCCTGCTCTCCCCTCTCAATTCAGCCAGTGTGACCACGAGTGTAACCGTTTACTTTTCCAAATAGGCAGATAACGGCTGCGCGGCTTGTTGCAGGTCTTTTTCGTTCACGATGTTGTAGCAGTCGAACACACTCATGGTCTTATATCCCGAGATCGCCGTCACCACCTTTTCTGGTACACTCGCACGGATCATATTTCCGAACGGCAGTCCATTTGAAGTCATAGGGGATTTTGCCTGCCAGACCTTCCGACACTTGGTAGCGTTCTCTCCTATCTGACTGAGTCCCACCCCTGCCGGACTTGAGGAAGATGTCCCTCCCAGATCAGATGGCTTGAGTTCTAACCCCACGTGCAATACTACGAGCCCAAATGGGCGACGGTGTTGCCATGCAAACACGATCCTCTCGACACCTGAGTGCGAAAGACCATGAGACCATGAGTCTGGACCTGCCCCCACGGATATTCGCTCCGAACGATGGCATAGATCCTGAGACGGGCCCGCGTCCCCTGACCGGCCCTATCTGCCTGCACTGGACAAACCCAGGCCGCCACTCGAGCTCAGCAGCCCCGGCGGCGCAAACTCCTTGATCCCTGGCCGTGGCAATATGTTCGAGCCCACCTGGCTTACGGGTGTTCACCTGAGCAGATTGCCGGACGTCTCAACCGCGAGGATCCTCACGACACACGGAACCGCGGCTCGCTCGAAACCATCTACGCTGCTCTACGCGTTGCTGCGCGGGAGCCTATGAAGGGTATGTTGACGGCGCAGCGGCAGGCGCGCAAAGCCAGCTGGCCCTGTTTGTGAGGGGCAGACCGACGCGGCCAGTTTCCAACCATCACGCCGATTGCCGAGCGCCCTGCCGGCGTGGCCACTCGCACCATGCCGGAGCACTGGGAAGGTGACCTCCTCAAAGGGGCCCGCAACGGCTCAGCCGTGGGCACGCTGATGGAACGGACGATGCGCCTCGCGCTGCTGATCTACATGGATAGCATGGAGGCCGTCAGTGCCTACCGAGGCTTCGCCAAGAAGTTCCGACATGTCCCTCCGCTGCAGAAGATGCTGACCTACGAGCGGGAAAAAGAGAGGGCCGAACACGAATGGTTCGCACACCGCCTCTCGATCCCAGTCTTCGTTGCTGATCCCCACGGTCCCTGGCAATGTGGTACGAACGAGAACACCAACGGTCTACTGCGCCAGTACTTGCCCAAGGATACAGACCGGTCGGGGGACACGCAACGTGCGGTACATGCCATCGCCCATCGGCTGAATACAGACCCACGAAAACGTCTTGACTTTGCAACGCCTCTGGACGTCTACGCGCAGCTGCGTCATCATTCACCCGTTGCATGTGGAACTTGAAACCGCCTCTTATCCAGGCGTCCCTTAAAAGTCCCTGGAACGAGTTCAATGACTCCGGTCTCTCCTAGCTGGTTCAATGCTTTACCAGATGGTAGCCTCACACCAGGAGCCCTCAGTAAGTTCTCGACCTTCACTAGATCAGTAGATCAGCATACAGCGGCTAGTAGACATGCGTTCTCAACTCGTCGGCATCTGGAGTCTTGTATATGTAGGCAAGCGCCACTATCGCCACGATTGTACCAAAGGGAATCCAGGCAAATTTCCCCCATGCCTTTTTCCACCAAGGAAGTTTAGCTTCTTCTTCGCCATCGCATGCAGGATCGACCCTGAAATCTTGAATTAACGCCCCATCAACTTCTTCCGTCCATAGCGATTGACCGGGCTGCTTAACGCCGGGCTGCTTAACGATAGAGAATGCTGATCACGGTATCCATTTTTTCGAGCTTAGATCAGTTTCAGGCCGTGGCCCCTCCACGTTCACCTGCCCCTGTGCCTTGCCCATGATCGATTACAAATCCCCAACCTGAACCCATGGAATCCGGGCAAAGTGCTTCCGATCGTAGATAAGAATCTCTGTGAGCCCCAGCTCTTTCATATGGAAGGCATTGTACGCGTCCACGAAATCGATGTTCGCATGAACATAGAGATCCAGTGCCATGAAGAGCAGCGGAGCTTCGGGACAGTATAGATTGGGAGTATTCAGAATCTTCTCAACCTTTGCGGCGATATCCGCCTTCTCCAACTTGTAGAAGGATTCAAGGGTCCAAACAATCTCGGCGATAACCAGCAGACTGGTCACCAATCGAATCTTACCGCGCAGGGCGTCGCGAAACAGTGTCTCGGCACGCTTGGCTTTCGCCGGGTCGTCATTCGTCAGAAAGCGAAGAAATACGTTGGTGTCGACAAAGAGGCTAGTCATGCCCAACCACCTTCTTGGCAACAGCCTGCTTCACAGACCGACGAATCCTCTCAAAATCTTCCGGGTGCGCTGATGGCTGAACGGAACCCTTGAGATCAAGGATTGTCCCCTTGATAACTTTCAAGATCACTTCCTCCCCTCGCACCACAAAGAGGACTTTCTCCCCTTCTTTTATGCCCAAGCGGTCACGAATCACCTTGGGAATTGTCACCTGCCCCTTCCGGGTTATCGTAGATTCCAACATGCCTACCTCCCATGAATAGGGCTCTTGTCAACTGGTGACACGAAGCCCGTGTGAAATAGATGGACCGCCTCCCATGCGGGCTCGGTCGTCCAACCGTCCGGTGCAAAGACAGCCGCCCAATCTCCAACACGAGGCGCGTGCCTCAAGGCACAGGCTGGCTCACTGTCTGTGCCTGTCCATCAGGGCGATGCACCCTGGCCCGACCATTACTCGCACGTCCCTGCTTACGCGGGCTGCACCTTGCGCGGGTCATAGGGCTGACCCGACTTCACCACGCCGTACACCGTGGTCCGCAGCTTCCGCGCCAAGGCCGTGACCGCCATCGTCTTCCCCCGTCGTCGGGCAATCCGACCGTCGCACGGCTGGAGCGGCTTGGCCCCTGGCTCTTCAGGCGCACCACTGTACGGGCACACTGGAGCAAGCCCCGGCGTACCTCCAGCCG
>JANDJL010000039.1 GCA_024330965.1 Nitrospira sp.
GGCTGACATCCATGTGTAAGTGCAGCCGCTTCCCGCACCCCACACTTCCCTCAAGCCTGCGTATGCAGCACTGGTGTCAGCCTCTCTACAGAATGTTCTCAACGGCCCATGGCCCCAGCTCACCACCGCAATGGGAGCCCAGGTCAAAGGCATCAAGAGGAGGCCTTCAGCAACTCCTCATAAATCGCCTTGGCTTTCTTCGCGGCCCCGCCGGATGTGTGGTCCCACCAGCCCTTCTCTTTCCACCGTGCGACGATGTCGGCCACGGCTTCCGCGCGCAGGGCCTGGTCTTCGATCGCCCGCACGGCCTCGGCTAAGGCCGGCCCGCGGAGCGCGTCGTCGGGCTTGATGCCGGGCTTGCTGCACAGTTCCTGTAACTTCTGGTCCACCCAGGAGCAGCGAGGGTGGGTGGGTTTCGGCTGATGGCGGACTGGGCCGACACCTTGTGGCCCCCATCCCTTCCGCTGCCACTCAGATTCTTTGCTCCTCACACGACCCGCCCACTGACGCACAGCAGCCAAACGTCGCTCGCAGAGGACCTTCAGGGAGTCGGACTCGTCCACCTTCCCGCTCCCGAGAGGCGAACACTCAACGAGCACCCAGCCGAAGGGGAGAAGTCCAGACGGGTGATCGCGCTCCTTGGCAGCCAGCCAGACGGTCGTAGCAGTTGTCTCTTCCCTATCTTGGATCTTGCGCACTCCATTCAGTGTGACCGATTCCGCGCCGGAATGCCGACCCACGCGCAACAGAAATGCGCCACGACCTTCCAACAAGGAGGAACTCAGAACCTCGTTCAGGGTGTTGCCCCACTCCGTGTCGAGATACCCGCGTTGCGAAAGCAGACTCATTTCATTTTCCAGGATGGGCCGATAGAACGCATTGCAGGCTTGGGCGATACGGTCCAGGTCAAAACGCAGGTCGGCGGCAGGAACCCCACCCGGCCTGTTCACATCTCCCAACAACTGCACGTTGAGCTGGCCGGCGAACGCCCGATAGCGTAAAGCCGGGACACACTCCAGAATCTGAGGCGGGCCACTGTCCGCTCTGGTGCTGCGCTGGTTCCCTTGCTGATCCCCAGTTGGGGCCTTCTTGCGATTGACGGCAAACACGATTTCTGCCGCGGGCAGTCCTGGTTCGCCCTGCCAAGCGGCATCGGAAAGGTGCACGAGGCGCATGGGGTCTCGTTCGCAAATGGCTCTTCTGTCGTAATAGCGGAAAAGCTCGGCTTTGCCCTGGAACGGATGCAGACCCTCCCTTTCCGTGGTTGACCTGCCGGCATTGACCTGATCGAGGAGCGCCGTGCGGATGGCGCCCTTGACGGAGGAGCCCATCAGCACCGGCAACCGAGTGGCGGGATTGTAGGCGGTGCGGTTGATCACCAGTTGGTTGATGACTCGACGTCCGCGCGCTTCCTGTTGGGCTGTCTGGCCTACACGGTCGGCATACAGGCGGGCTACGCCGGTCTGGACTGGAATGCGATGAACCGCCCGAGGCATGAGTGTGGCGCGCCGATCGTGGAAGTATTTCTGAATGGCCCTGATCATGCCGTCATCCGGCGTGCGGTTGACGATGGCCTCGAGCATCTGTCGGTCGGTCGCCGAGAGCGTTTCGACCACGGAACCGGTGTCAAATTCGTGGAGCGTGTCGTCCTCGATGACGTAGTTCGTAGGCTCGTAACTCTCGCCGGTGCCGATATGGATGGGCGAGAGCGGGGTGAACAGAAGTCTGTAGGCGCTGAATGTCTTCATGCGATGGCCACACTTGGATCAAACTTGACCGCAATCACGGGGGCATAGCCCTGATGCACGGTTTGCGGAACAGCTTTCGACAACGTTCCGTCGCCCCCTAATCCCTGGCCGATGAAGAGACGAGGCTCGAACGTTATTGGGCTCAGGACCGCACCAGCAGCGGCCAAAAGCACCGGCGTTTTGAACGGGTTGCCTCGATGCACGGCGGCGTCTCCGTGGCGCCCGAAACGGGTGAACACCTGATAGAAGCAGCGATCCGCTTGCCAGGACAACCCCTGCGGCGCGCACGGTGCGAGCGTCAGCCATGCGTTCGCCTCTGGTTGCGAAGGCAATGAGGCATCCTCCAGCACGTCCACCCTGAAACGGCCAAGGCCGATGCCGGCGTCGCGGCCGAAGCCCAGTTCGCCGATGTCGGAGAGCGCGGTTTTGACGTCGTCAGCAGCGAGGCGGGTCTCGTCCAGGACGAGGTACAGATCAAGTTGGCCTGTGGCAAACCGCCCGTTCCCGTTCTCTTTGCAGCGCCTGCCGTACCAGTGCTGAGGCATTGTGTAGGGCACGAATTGTTCCCCCGTCGTGCCTGTGAGCCGGTTGATACTGTTGTGGGGCTGAAGGTGGGTGAGAACCCAGCCACCTGGCAGATCACTCGGCTTGATGCAATGGTTCAACCAATCGGCCAACGGCTCGGCAATGTTGTCCACCGGCAACCATTGGCGCTTTTTCACTTCCTTGCGGTCGGCTCGTTCCTGTGTGCGAAACAGATGTCCCGGAATAGCCGGTCGCGGGACATAGCCGGCCGGCATCGCATCCGAAACCACTAAAAAGGGGCGCCCCTCGGTATATCCTTCCAGCAACTCGTTCAGTCGCGCATCGCCCATACGGTTTCGGATCGCCCAGCAGACCTGGCCGAACAGGGTGTCTCCCAACGGGAGTGTGCCGAAGGCCGAGAGGGGAGTCATACGAGCACGGAAGATTTGCATCTCTCCCCCTCAGACAACTTCGGCTAGGTTCACTTCCGACAACTTGCCCAGAACATCTTGTCCGTCCAGATTGAGGCTCGTGAACCGGATCTTGCCGTAGCCACGCGAGCCCGACCCGCCCAAGCCCGTCAATTCCAGCAACTTCAATCCCTCATAGATCATCGGCGTGAGGTCTTCAGCGTCGTGGACGCGAATGGTCAGGGCGAACTCAAACCGCGCGCCGGCCGGCACGCGCTCCGTATTTCGCGGGTGCTTCGCCACGCCGTGAATGCGGTCGATCATGTTTTCCATCTTGGTTTCGGTGAGCAGCAAGTTGCGGCGGTTCATCTCCTCCACCCAATCGCGTTTCAGCGGACAATCCCAGAAGGCGAGGCGCGTCGGCCCAATTTCCTCGACAAGCGCCTGTTCAGTGCCGGCACCCTCCGGCGCACCCCCAAACAGCTTCAACAGCGTTTTCGCCTCCTCCCGTTCCTGAGCTGACAATCGCTCCACATGGCCGAAGCCCAATGGTTTCCCATCCGTGTGGGCAACCACGCCGAGCCTCCACTCCAGGAGGCTCCTGATCTTCCCCTTAAGCGACGAGCCGGGGATGTAGGGTTCCTGGGTCTTGGGATGCTTGATCACCGGATTGTCGGTGCCGCCGATGTGCATTTCGGTATTGCCCGAGCCGATGTGCAGCCCAGTCACCAGTTCTAGAACCCCCGTCATTTTCCTAATGGCTGTCAGTTGCATCGCTCAAGTCTCCTTTCAATCAGACGGTCTCTCTTTCTTGTAAAATCCCATGAAGGCTTCCCAGAATAATTTACAGATCGTCAGGCTCTCCGGGGACGTTACTTCGCTGAGGGTATGGTGCATGAGTGTGACGAAAGTCCGGTCTACCAGCTTGCGACCCTCTGCATACGCCACCTTGGCATTGAGCATGCGAATAAAGGGGAGATAGTCCCCGAACTTTTCCGGCTGCTGGGCGACGCGGGTCTCCCAGAGAATCAGTTCATCATAAAAGCGCCGAAGCTGTGCGGGGTTGTTGCGATTTCGATCCTGTGCCACACGTTTCGCCGCTTCTTGCGCTCTGCTGTTGAACAATTCCGGCTCAAGGGGCTTTGTAAAGCGAATGGTCCCCCATTGAGATGATTGAGATGAAGCCGCTTGTTGCGCTTGTTGTCCCGGGCGGGGCGTCTGTCCGGCCCCGGGATGAGATGGAGGAGATGGGTGTTGTGGCATGTCAGACTCCTTGAGTTAGTCGCGCTGTTGATACAAATGAGTAAACAGGGCGATCGTGTACGCCGCCCCGTGCTTGGCGATGCCGTTGCCTGCGATTTCCGATGCCAACGCGTCTTGCAGGGCACGACGCTCGCGCTCGATCGCTGCTCGGCTTTCTCCTCGCTTGATCTTGGTTTCAACGAGGCGTCGAGTGTGATAGGCGAAGCGGGAATGCCAGATGGCGTTCTCCGGTCGTGCGGCGACCTTGCCGGCCATGGCGGTGAACGTGAGCAGGTCGTACAGATATCCGGTCGAGAGCCGGTGCTCGGCCGTCAACCTGGTCAGCTCAGCTTCGCGCTTCATAAGATCATCGAAATCGTCCCACGTGACCGGCACATCAAAACATGTCACCGCGTTCTTGAGCGTCACGGTTCCGTTGACTTGCTTGCCCTTATGCCCCTTGGCCTTCTCCAACGCCTCTTCCGCCAAGCGCCCAAGGTCGCGAATCGGGAAACCGGGCTTCGTCATGGACAGCCCTGCCGAGAAGTGGAGATCCGGGTTGGCGGCCACGTATGCTTGAAATGTGTTCCGCATGTGGAGGGCCAGGCTTATCGTCGAACGCCAGGGGCCGATGAGGAAGAAATCGTCGCCTCCGGCGAAGACCGTGTAGGTGTTGGGGAATTTATCGCGGCAGGCCCACGGCAGCCAAATTGCGAAGAAGGCGTTCATTTGCCGAGACAGCGCCGCCATCTTGGCAAAGGTGGGTTGCTCCAAGCCTTTCTGGAAAATAAGCCCCAGGTTGTCCACGTCGCCTTTCAGGGTCATCACGGCTTCTGTTCCGATCCACCGATCCGGGTTTGCGGGGTCTTGCCGCCGGTCGTCCAGCGCGAGGTGATTCAAAGTTTTGGGTTCCTCGGGGCTCTCCGGCGTCTCCAATCCTTTATAGCGGCCCCGGTCATAATCATTCAGATCGCCGGTGCGAGCCACGTAGGCGTTGATGTGACGACGCGCGTAGCCGTTCCACAGTGGTTGATCCCCTGACGCAGGCAACGAGAAGTCCCAAGCTCGCACCAGGTTGCCCGATTCCGCTTCCTTGCCGAATCGCCCTGTTGCCTCCTCGTTGGCGGTAAAACTTACCCAATATCCAAACAACGGCAGCCGCAGCGTGTGATGGTCGAGGCTTTCTCGCGTGATCAGAATTCGATCAAACCCGGCGAGCCATTTGCCGGTCATGATCTGGTCCGCAGCCAGTTCGCTCACCCATATCTCGCGGTCCCCTTCCAGCCGCACCTTTGCCGGCGAGCGACCATCGATGTCGCAGGCTCCTTTGGTGTTCTCGAATCGGTCAAGAAACCCTGTGAAGGCTGCGTGAGCCGAATTCGGACGGCACAGATCGAACCGTTGGAGCTTGGCGGTTTCCAATTGCTCGAACAGCCGCTTCATCAGATCACGAAATGGGCTCTCGCCTTTTTCGCCTCGACGGAAATCCGCCGCAGCCGCCGGCAACCAGGCCAGTCCGATGCCCGATTGCCCGAACGTGTGTTCGAGGAACCACCGGTTCAGCTCGCCCTGGACAGCTTGCAGTTTCTGCACGATATCCTGAGCGTTCGGCGCGACGATCAAGAATTTGCCCGCGGCATTGATGACCTGACTTGTCGGAGGCAGGTCCAGGGCCTCCAGGACCTTCAACGCCGCACATTCCGTCAGCAGCGACACGTAGAAGGAACGACCGCGGAGTAATTTGGCCGCTTGCCGTTGGGTTTCGCCGCCGGTGGCAAAGATGAAGTCCTGAATGCCGAAGAAATCGCCTTGCACAAGAAGAAACTTCTGCTCGGCCCAGGCAGCCTCAGCTTCCGGGGTCTCCTTTCGCTCCTTGTCCCACATCGCGCGCAGTTGGCCTCGCGCGGCGTCCCCTGTGTCTCCCCGGTCATCGTGCCAGCGCCAGAGCGCGACGGCCAATGCCGACACCGCCTTGGCATGATCATACAGTGATACCTCGGGCTTCACACCGAACGCCGTTGCCGATGGAATCGCATGGGCGTACGCGAGCCAGCAGCTCTCGAAATGGTCGAGCCAGAGCGGAAGACTCCGACGATGCGATGGAGGAATCCGTTCGAGCCCCTTGATAAACTCTTCCCATAACTCGCGATATTCACGCTGGGCCGCTTCCTTGTCGTCCTGCTCATATCCCTCGGCTGTCACGGGAAAGATCGAGGTGGGCGAAAGCGGTTTGAGTGGGTAGCGCCAGGCCATCGATCGACCGCCGGCCTGTTCGAGACGGATTTGTTCAAGCAGGGTGAGCTGTCTTGCAGTATAGTGATTTTTCTTCGTCGCGGTACCCTCATCAGCTTCGTTGTACGCGGAGAATTGATCTCGCTCGAATCCCGATGCCAGGCGATCAGCCGTGGCGATGACCCACTGCATGAAGGTGTCCGGCTTGTGATGGCAAGCGGCGGCGTTGATGATGGAATCGTCTGCATTCTTCTGCCGCCAGGGAGCAAAGGGCGTCATATCCTCGCCGACCAATTCGGGGAAGTGCTGTTCTAGCAGGTCCATGGCAATCGCCGTATACGCAGCGTGGATGTGCGTGTGTCGCCCCTGAAACGCAGGGCAGTAGAGCGGCACGTTCACGTCAAGGCGTGTCGTGCCTTGGGTATCGCGCTGCTCCGCCTCCGGGATCCGCGCCCGCTCCGCGAATTTGCCGAGGTCGTGCAGGAGCGCGGCGATGGCCACGCGGCACGAAGCATCGAGAAACTGGCTCATGCGGTGTTCCTCTCAACGGAAGAAATGCCTTGATGCCGTTGAGCCGGCGGTGTGCGCCACCGTCCGTTCTGCTCGGCGTCGCCCAGAAAGACCGGGGTGAGGAAGCGGACGGTGTAAGTGGAGATCTTCTTCGGTGCCATAGTTCGTTGTCCTTACCGTTGTCTACGGGGTTCCTCTGTACCGCGTTCACTCGCGTTTGTCCAGCATGGCAACGTTTCCGCGCAGTCGAGCCGGTCAAAGTCTGTGTCCCAGAAGTAGGGCCGGAGAAATTCCGGCAATCGTCCCGTGCTCATGCCGGCTCCTCCGGTTCCGGCAATGCTTCCAGGTCCAGCGCCTGAATCTCCGGCAAGTGGCTCCCGATGGTGCCGCGGATCGCACCGTACATCCTCACGGTGTTCGTCATGAGTCGTTCGATCTGCTTGTTGTTCATCGGATCCTCTCCGCCAGATCCGCCGCTGCGGCCTGGGCTTTTCGTGCGTCATTCTCGGACAAGAACACGTAGGCCTTCGTGGTCGCGTCGTGGGTTGCGTAGACGGCGATGACCCGGTCGGTGTTGGCTGGGTCTGGCTCGACCGTGGAACACCCCGGCAGGCTTGGGTTGTAGTAGAAGGTCTGGATACGGGTCACATACGGCACGGCACGGATCCGCTCGAGCCACTCGGCCAAGCCACGGTGCCTGCCTTCGTTCTTGTCTTCGTAGCTCACTTTTTTGTCGGCCGACACAATTCCCGACGCCTTGGGCAACAGCGCCTGCGACTGGGCCCGGAACCGATCGCGAAAACCTTCGTGATAAAGCGTGCCCAGCGCGCTCAAGGTGGCCAGGCCCTGGCTGATGTCCACAAGGACCTTGAGACAGTCCGGCAAGGTCTTGAGGCGCGGATCATCGGCGCGGAGCAACTCGCCCGCCTCACCCTCGTCGAGCACGTCCAAGACGTGGCGATAGGCGAGCCACTGGTCGAAGGCGAAGTCCACCGGTAAGGCCGGCAACTCGATCGCGGTCGGGAACGATTCGAACTGATAGTACACCGGCACACCGAACACCTGGCCGATCAAGCCGGCAAAGGAAATCTGCGCTTTGTAGCCGCCGGTGGCGTTGATGGCGAGCGCGTCCGATGGCCGGCGCTTCCGATACACATCTGCGATCTCCTTGACCAGATTGCGCAGGCCCTGGACGAAGGCCTTGGGATCATCGCCCTGGAGCTTCTTGATGACCCGCGACTCGGTGGAGAATCCCCAAAGGCCGGTGACCTCAGCCAACACCGTTCCGACGAAGCGGCCTTCCGGGGTGTCGGAAACCAGGAAGATAAGCCGGTCGCCCGGGGCGATGACGCCTTGATTCATCAGCGATCGGATCGAAGTCAGCTCGGCGCCGAGCCGCCGGTCGGTCTCAGAAAGGCGGCCGATCGCGGCCACGAGTCTTTTACGATGCTGGTCATCGTAGGTCGTGCCCATGTCTTTCCAGGCGCCGAGCATCGAGGTGCCGACAGTGTTGATGAGAATCATGGCCGTCTCCCTTCGGTTGTGCGTCTTGCTCTTGGTTCTACCCATCGAGGAGGTGGGTCGTCCAGCGCGGAAACGTTGCCGTCGAGATGCTCGGCAACCGTGCAGGCTCGGCCCGTTACTCTTCCGTCAGCTTGGTTTTGTCGATCGCCAGGCCATAGACCGTCTCGCCTTTCGGTCCGGCCGAGCGCACGCGATAGGGATTCTCGGCACCGGCAAGCCCCACGGCGCTGTCCAGCCTGTGGTTGAGCTTGCTCACGAGGGAGCGGAATTGGTTCGCGATATCTCTCTCGTCACTCCCCTCTTCCAACACCGGCCGGCCGGCTCGTTCGGCCAGCACCTGCCGTGTGGTCTCCCAGGAGGATTTGGTAAATGACAGGTAACAATCGGTGCAGTCGCCGCATGTGCGAAGCTCCGGGCGGGCGCAATGATGAAGCTTGGTGCGGGCCAGCGCCAGATAGAGCGCCATCTGTGCCGGCGAGAGTTTCACGAGCTGGTCGCCGATGTGCACGACACCATCTCGCCTGGCGAGTCTGACTGGTTCGGGATCCTGCAACAGGCGGAGCCGCCGGTTGGCGGTCTCGACAGTTTCGCTAAACGAGCCGAGGGTTCGACGCGGTTGGGCCGGCAGGAGTCCACGCAGACGCACATAGGGCAGCTCGGCCAGTTCAATGCGCGCCTGTGTGGTGTTGAGGCGCCGCCCGTCTCGCCCGGTCAGCCATCGCGGATGGATTGGGGGAAAGAAGAAGCGATCCAGCGACTCGAATTCCGGCGGCACGAGCACGTGATAGAGCCGGTCTTGCTCGCGGCCGAACAATTGGAGGGCGCTGGCGAGCAGTACGCCCATTGTTTTGCGGCCGCCCGCCATGGAGCAGTGGAGCCGCACGTCCTTCCGGTCTGCCTGCCGCCGGATGAACTCGGTGAGTTGATCCGCAACGGCCTGGTTGTCTTGAGCCGAGCGGACATCGGACAGCGGGCGGCCATTGGCTCCCTTGAGCACAATGATCTGCGAGGCTGGGCACCGGGGTGTTGGATCCGGGCGATACTCGTGAACAAACCGGGCAAGGGCTCCGTTTGTACCCAGCAGCCTGGCTCGGCAGGATTTGGCTCCCTCCTTGGTTGTGAGGATCCAGACTTCGGCGGGGAGAATGGGCGGAGTACGATGAGACAGCGCCCAGAGCGTTTCGGTGATGACCTGTGGTGTCAGCCCGCAGAGGGCAATGAGCACGTCCCGCATGAGCCACTCGCGCAGTGACCGGACAGGACTGTGCCTGAAGCTCGATGGAGAGTCAAGCGAAGTGATTGCGATCCTCGAGACACGCTCAGTCAGTCGAACACGACCGTCTTTCTGCCGTAGACGAGCACGCGGTGCTCGATGTGGCGGCGGACAGCGCGGGCGAGGACGATTTCTTCAAGGTCACGTCCTTTGCGCACCAGGTCGTCGACCGTATCCCTGTGGCCCACGCGGATGACATCCTGTTCGATGATGGGTCCCTCGTCCAACTCTTCGGTCGCGTAGTGCGCCGTGGCGCCGATGATCTTCACGCCGCGGTCGTACGCCTGCCGGTAGGGATTGGCACCGATAAAGGCGGGAAGGAAGGAGTGGTGAATGTTGATGACCGGACAACCGACCCGGGTCAGAAAGTCGGCGGAAAGGATCTGCATGTAGCGGGCCATGACGACGAGCTCGACGCAATGCTCTTTCAACAGCGCGAGGACCTGTTGTTCCTGTTGCGGTTTTGTTTCCTTGGTCACCGGATAGACGGCAAACGGAATCTTGAAGAGTTCGGCCCAGCTCGCGCAGGTGTCATGGTTCGAAATGATGACGGGAATGTCGATGTGCAATTCGTCGCGGCGGTGCCGCTGCAGCAGATCCGCCAGGCAATGATCCTGTTTCGACACCAGGATGCCCACACGCGTCCGATGGCTGGAGAGATGGACTTCATACCGCATGCCGAAGACTTTGGCGATCGGCGCGAAGGCTGACGGGATCTCGCCCGCCGGAATCTGAAATCCGTCGACGGCAAACTCCATCCGCATCAAAAAATCGTTCGTCTCCTCGTCCGTGTGATGATCCGAGTCGAGGATGTTCCCCCCAAAATCGTGGATGAATCCGGAGACCCTGGCGACGATGCCCTTCCGGTCCTTGCAGTGGATCAGGAGAACGACCGAGTCTTTTCGTTGGGACGTCATGGCATCACGGCTTCAGTCCGAGGCGCGGGGTTAGGAAACAATATGGCCGACCAGGTCATAGGTGGAGGCGTCGGTGATCTCGACCTTTACCAGCTCCCCCGGGCTGGCCGTTCCGTCGTTGATGTACACCACTCCGTCGATCTCCGGCGCCAATCCTTCGTGCCGACCTTCGAGCAACAGATCTGTCTCTTCCGACGGGCCGTCGACCAGCACTTCGAGCACCGATCCGACTTTCTCCCGACTCTTCGCCGTGGCGATGGTTTCCTGGATGGCCAGGAGTTCATTCCGGCGTTCTTCCATGAGGGACCGATCCACATGGTTGGGGAGCCTGACGGCGGGCGTGTCTTCTTCATCCGAATATAGAAAGACAGCGACCCGATCGAAGGCTGCCTGTGCGACAAAGGTCTTGAGTTCTGCGAAGGCGGCCTCCGTTTCTCCGGGAAACCCGACAATGAACGCGGTGCGGAATGTAACGCCTGGAATGCGGGTCCTGATCCGGTCGATCAGTCGTTCGATGGCCGTCCGGTCGCCCAACCGATGCATGGCTTTGAGCACGGCGTCGTTGATGTGCTGAAGCGGCATGTCGATGTACTTGGTGATCTTTTCCTCGCCGGCGTACAGGTCCAGCAACTCGTCCGTGACCTGCTGAGGATACAGATAGAAGGGACGAATCCAGCGCAGGTCCTTGATCCTCACGAGTTCGCGCAAGAGCGAGACGAGCCCCTGCCGGATCCCCAAGTCCACTCCATAATTGATGGTGTCTTGCGAGATAAGGTTGAGCTCCTTCACCCCTTCGTCGGCCAGGCGGCGGGCCTCGGCCACGATGGATTCGATTGGCCGGCTCCGCTGTTTGCCGCGCATGAGCGGGATCGCACAGAAGGCACAGTTCCGGTTACACCCCTCGGCGATTTTGACGTAGGCACTATGCTGTGCACCGAGTCGGAGGCGCGGGGCTGATTCGTCGTATAGATAAGGAGGGCGGCTGACCCAGAGCCGCCGATGCCGTCGCTTGGGCTGGAGCAGGTCTCGGCAGATGGCGGCGATCTTGCCGAACTCACCGGTGCCTACGACCGCGTCCAGTTCGGGCAACTGTTGGAGGAGGTCTCTCTGGTATCGTTGCGCGAGGCAGCCGGCGGCAATGAGGAGACGGCAGCGACCAGATTGCTTCAGCTCGCCGTGCTCGATAATTGTGTTGATGGATTCCTGCTTCGCCTCTTCGATGAAGCCGCAGGTGTTGATGATGACGATCTCGGCCTCTTGAGGATTGCCGGTGAGTCGAAAGCCCTCCCGAACGAGTGAGCCGAGCATGATCTCGGAATCCACCTGATTCTTTGAGCAGCCTAAGTTCACGAAGCCAATCGTGGCCGCTGGTTCAGGCGCGGTGGCTGGCTGAACGCGCCCTGCTCGGTGCGGCATGATAAGGGGTTGGGACATGGTGACAGTCTACGGAACGGGCGGAAGGGGTGTCAACAAGCGGTGGGAGGGCACCGAGGGCTCGATCGTCCAGAGCGAGGGGGATTTGGGATATTGGGAAAAGGACTGGATGTTGCGGCAAAGGGTCGCGTGCCACGTCGAACGCACTGGCCGACCCTAGCCTTGACTCTGTACCTTGGTACAGGGTGTAGACTGTCATCGTTGGGGACAACCGCGATGAAACTGGGTGCGGCCTATACGATCGGTCGGCTGGCCAAAGCGGCGGGCGTTCATATCCAGACCGTTCGGTATTACGAGCGGCGAAAGCTGCTGGTACCGGTCTCGCGCCTGCCCTCTGGCTATCGGCTGTATGATGATGAGGCGCTCAAGCGACTTCGCTTTATCAAAAATGCCCAGCGGTTGGGTTTTACGCTGCGGGAGATCGAGGGGTTGTTCAATCTTCGTATCGGGGCGGCGATTCAATGCCGCAATGTCCAAGAGCAAGCGTCGGCTAAGCTCGCAACGGTCGAGGCCAAGATTCGCGATCTCGAGGCGCTGGCCCGAGCGCTTCGGTCACTGATTGGTGCCTGTCGGAAAGGACGGCGCACAGACGACTGTCCGATTTTGAGCAGTCTCGAGATG
>JANDJL010000003.1 GCA_024330965.1 Nitrospira sp.
AAGGCGACTGTTTCATCGTGTCATGACCCTCGTGCAGCGATTCGGGCTCAAAACGGACGTCTCATTCGAGGCGGTGGTCCTCAGTGAGCGCCGGAGAGGATTTCTTCCACCAGATTCCTCGCACGGGCCGACATCTCGTTGCGGGTGACGATTCGATCGACACCATGCGCTCTGGCCTTCTGCCATGTGTCCATGTCTTCATGGCTTGCATAGGCGAGCACCGGGATTGCACTGAAGCGGGGATCCCCCTTGAGCGTCTTCAGCGCCTGAACAAAATCGATGACTTGATCATTCAAGTCGAGGAGCACCGCGACGGGGCGTACGGCCGACGTTTTTTGCTCGATATCACCCTGCGACCGGGCCTTTTCCAAGTGATAGCCGTGCGGCAGCAGGGCTTCGCGGATTTTGGCGTAAAAGAACAAATCATTGATCCCGACCAGCAGAGTTTTGCGGGAATCGGCGGCATCGCGCTCGGTGTTCGGGTTCGTCGTGGTGGTCATGCGGGAGGCTCTTTTCTCCGTGCGGTTTCGTTACACGCGGGTCGCCACTCTCGTTTTTTCAACACAGTTGCTACAACTTGGGAACCGGAAACCGACAACCGACGACTGTTGCGTCAGTTCAACATGCTGATCAATCGCCCCAACGCCTTTCTGGCCAACACATAGTTCGGGTTGAGGGCCACTGCTTGCTTATAGGCATTGATCGCTTCCGTCCATTGGCCTTTTTTCTCGTACACGCGACCGAGATTCAGGTAAGGGAACGCGGGGCTTTCGTATCGCTTGGCTTGCATGGCTTTTTTGAACCAGACGATAGCCTCGTCCAACTCGCCCTTCTCGATCAGATAGACGCCGATGTCGTTGTACGGGTTGCCCAGGTCCGGGTCCCGTGCAATGGCCTTGTGGCACTCTTCGATCGCGTCGTCCAACCGCCCCATGAAACTGTAAGTCCACCCCAAAAAGGTATAGGCCTCAGCGGTCGGGTGTGCAGCCAGCGATTGTTTGTAGAGTGTGACGGCCTCTTCAAGCTCTCCCTTCATCTGCCGCTCGAACGCCTGCTGAAAAAGATTCCACGCCTCCCGTTTGTCTTCTTCACGGCCTTCGCCCTGTACGAGAAAATCTTGGACGTCCATGATCAGACTGATGAAATGGTTCCCAGCGTCGTTCTCAGTGTTGCGAGATCCTCAACGGACTCATCCGTATTTCAGAAGTGCGCCTCCAGGTTCGCCCTCCCTGCGGCTTAGCCTGGTACCCATTTTGATCGGCCGGTAGGGCGTGTGGTTCATTAAAACGTCTACTCCTGTTTCAGCTTCTTCTTGATCAGCTCCGCTCCGTAACGGCCGGACAGCAGCATCGAGCCGAAGGCCGGGCCCATGCGCGGGGTGCCGTACACGGCGGCGACGGCCAGGCCGACGACGAAGCAATTGGGATAGACTTCCCCCGTCCGGTCCACCACCTCTTCCTCTGATCGAGAGACCCACATGGCTCCGTTGCCGGGCACCGGCTTGTACAAGTTTCGCTTGTGCAAGAGTTCGACGACGACGGCGTCATGTCCCGTGGCGTCCACGACGATCTTGCTTTCCAGCGCGATCGGGTCCACGTGGATGACATCATGGCCGGCCATCTCCGCCGTGGTGTTGTTCACCACGATGCCTCCTAATAACCCGTCTTGGCGTAAGATCAAGTCCACGACGCGGGTTAAGTTCAAGACCTTGGCCCCGGCTCGGTAGGCGGCGGTCACCAGGGCGCCGGTGGCGTGGGGAGGATCGACCATGTACATGCCGGCGCAATCGGGAATCTTCTTGCACGGGACGCCGAGTTCTTCGAGGATCTCATTGGCCGGCTCGCAGATCGTGGCTTTGTTCATCAGATAACCGCCGGACCAGAACCCGCCACCCAGCGCAAGGCTTTGTTCGACGACCAGGGTTCGAAAACCCATCGTGGCCAGGTCGTGGGCGCAGATCAGGCCGGAAGGCCCAGCGCCGACGATGATCACATCGCTTTCGATGAGTTGGTCGAACTCTTTATAGTACTCCCGCGCAATCTGGCGCGTGATATCTCGTTCCCTGAGTGGGGCTGGGCGGGGTTTGGCCATAGGAGACTCCTAGCGGTAAATCTCAGAACCGGTTTTCTTAAACTCTTCGGCTTTCTCTTTCATGCCGATCCGGATGGCCTGTTGCTCGTCGAGCTGTTTCTGCGCCGCGTAATCTCGCACGTCTTGCGTGATCTTCATCGAGCAGAAGTGGGGGCCGCACATACTGCAGAAATGAGAGACCTTCGCGGCCTGGTCGGGCAACGTGGCGTCGTGGAAACGGCGTGCCGTGTCGGGATCGAGCGAGAGGTTGAACTGATCCTCCCAGCGAAATTCGAATCGGGCTTTGGACAGAGCGTTGTCGCGGATCTGCGCGCCCGGATGGCCCTTGGCCAAATCCGCCGCGTGGGCGGCGATCTTGTAGGCGATCACGCCGGCTTTCACGTCCTCTCGGTCCGGCAGGCCGAGATGCTCCTTGGGCGTCACATAGCAGAGCATCGCGCACCCGTACCAGCCGATCATTGCCGCGCCGATGCCGGAGGTGATGTGGTCGTAGCCGGGCGCAATGTCGGTCGTCAACGGTCCGAGCGTATAGAACGGCGCCTCGTGGCAGGCCTTGAGCTGTTTTTCCATGTTCGCGTGAATCAAGTGCATCGGCACGTGGCCTGGTCCTTCGATCATCACCTGCACGTCGTGTTTCCAAGCGATCTTGGTCAATTCGCCGAGCGTTTCGAGTTCGGCGAACTGGGCCTCGTCGTTTGCATCGGCGATGGAGCCGGGACGCAAACCGTCGCCCAGACTGAAGGCCACGTCATAGGCCTTCATGATCTCGCAGATTTCCTCGAAGTGCGTGTAGGCAAAATTCTCTTCGTGGTGCGCCAGGCACCACTTGGCGTGAATCGAGCCACCGCGCGATACAATCCCGGTCATGCGCTTGGCGGTCATCGGCACATAAGCGAGGCGGACGCCGGCGTGGATCGTGAAGTAGTCCACACCCTGTTCGGCCTGTTCGATCAACGTGTCGCGGAAAATCTCCCAGGTCAGGTCTTCAGCCTTGCCGCCGACTTTTTCCAGCGCCTGGTAAATGGGCACGGTGCCGATGGGCACCGGCGCGTTCCGGATGATCCACTCGCGGGTCTCATGGATGTTCTTCCCGGTCGAGAGATCCATCACCGTATCGGCGCCCCACCGAATCGCCCAGATCATCTTCTCGACCTCTTCCTCGATAGAGGACGCGACCGCCGAGTTGCCGATGTTGGCGTTGATCTTGACCAGAAAATTGCGGCCGATGATCATCGGCTCGCTCTCCGGGTGGTTGATGTTCGAAGGAATGATCGCGCGTCCGCGGGCGACTTCGTCGCGGACGAACTCCGGCGTGATGACGGCTGGGATGTTGGCGCCCCAGGCAACCCCCGGATGTTGCGCCACGCCGCCGCCGTGGCCATTGCGGGAGGCCAGTTCTCTGGCGACTTCACGCGACTGATTCTCGCGGATGGCGATGAATTCCATCTCCGGCGTGACGATGCCTTTCCTCGCATAGTGGAGCTGCGTGACGTTTCTTCCAGGCTTTGCCCGCAGTGGTTTGCGGATGTGCCGAAACCGAAGGTGCGCGAGTTGAGGATCGGTGGCGCGCAGGCGGCCATAGAGCGAGGTTGGCTCTTGCAATTCTTCGACGTCATCTCGATCGAGGATCCACTGTCGCCGCAGCGGTGGCAATCCAGCCTGCAGATCGATCGTCACGGAAGGATCCGTGTATGGGCCCGACGTGTCATAGACGGTGATAGGGGGATTGGGGATCGGTTCGCCGCCGTTGGCAGACCGTGTCGGCGTCAGAGTGATTTCGCGCATCGGCACCCGCACTCCAGGTCGTGTACCCTCCACGTGGATTTTTCGAGAGGCGGGAAACGGTTGGGTGCTCAATGGAACAGTCGACACGGGGGACATCGGAGCGATCGAGCCGTTGTTGTCGGCGATCCCGTTCAGGTTGAGACGGTCATCCATGGTGGAGGTCCTTTCATGATGGATCGTGATGGAACACGGATGTCAGCACGGAGTGTCAAAAAAACACCGACCCGACCGCCGGTCGCCGTGCCTCCAATGAAAAAAGCCGCACCCCCCGGCCTTGGAGGTACGGCTGAATCCTCACAACGTCCGCTGTCTGTCCGGCTTCCCTACGCTGGTATTACCCAGGTCAGGTTGTGAGGGTCGTCCGATCGAGCGGACTCTCAGCCGTGAGGCTCCCCTAGCTGTCGCGAAACATCATAGGTTCCGTGTGAAATGAAGTCAATCGGCCATTAGACCTATGGCATGTCGAGCACAAGGGGTATCATCACGCACACCCGACGAAGAAAGAATCTTGCGCTGACGCTCTTCGTTGAATGTATGAGGGCGCTGTCTGTAGAATCAGGCTCTACCTTACTGCTGGAGGATGCGGTGAAAACAGAAGTTGCGGTGCCGAAGCCGATCACCGAGTACCAATCCTTGACGGCGGACGAATTATTCGGCCGGACCGCCGTGGCCAAGCGAATACTCGGCGACCGGGTCATGGTCCTTGGGCACAACTATCAGCGGGATGAGGTGATCGAGCACGCGGATTTCCGAGGCGATTCGCTGCTGTTGTCGAAGCTGGCCGCCGAGCGGTCGGATCGTCCCTATATCGTGTTTTGCGGCGTCCACTTCATGGCCGAGACGGCGGACATTCTGAGCCGGTCCAATCAGACGGTGATCCTGCCCGATCTGGCTGCCGGTTGTTCGATGGCGGATATGGCTGCGATCGAGCAGGTTGATCAGTGTTGGGAAGCGCTCGGACGCGTGGTGCCGGTTGAAGAAACGGTCATGCCGGCGGTCTATGTGAATTCGGCGGCCGTCCTCAAGGCCTTTTGCGGCGAGCATGGTGGTATCACGTGTACGTCCTCCAATGCCAGGGCTGTCCTCGAATGGTCGTGGGCGCAGCGTGAGAAAGTCTTGTTTTTCCCGGACGAACATCTCGGCCGCAACACGGCCAACAAGATGGGCATCCCGCGCGATGAAATGATCGTGTGGGACCCCTACCAGCCAAACGGCGGCAACACGAAAGAGTCTATCCGTCGCGCCAGGCTGATTCTATGGAAGGGGCATTGCAGCGTGCACCAAATGTTTCAGCCCACGCACGTCGAGTATTTTCGCAAACAGTATCCTGACGGACGGGTCATTGTGCATCCCGAGTGCCATGAGGATGTGGTCAACAAGGCCGATCTTGTGGGGTCGACCGAATTCATCATCCGCACCGTGTCGGCCGCGCCGGCGGGGACGATCTGGGCGGTCGGCACCGAGCTGAATCTGGTCAATCGTCTCAAACGCGAGTGGCCGGACAAGAAAATTTTCTTTCTCTCCTCGACCATCTGCCAATGTGCCACCATGTTCCGGATCGACGCCGCGCATCTCTGTTGGGCGATGGAAAATCTGGCGGAGGGACGGGTCGTCAACCACATCGTGGTACCGGAAGACGACAAACGGTGGGCGAGGGTCGCGCTGGATCGGATGATGGCAATCAGCTAAACCGGACGTGAAACGTGAGGTGTGAAACGTAAGGGGAGCGAGGTCGATCCCCTCACGCCTAACCCCTTACGCCTTACGGGGCATGGACTATAAGGCCACACTCAATCTGCCGAAGACCGACTTCCCGATGAAGGCCAACCTGCCGCAGCGGGAGCCGGAACTGTTGGCCTGGTGGGAAGCGCAGAAGCTCTATCAGCGCATCCAAGAGGCGGGCAAGGGAAGGCCGCTCTATGTGTTGCATGACGGTCCTCCTTACGCCAACGGGCACATTCACATCGGCCACGCGTTGAACAAAATCCTCAAGGACATCATCGTGAAATCTAAGACAATGGCGGGCTTTCACGCACCCTATGTGCCCGGGTGGGATTGCCATGGTTTGCCGATCGAACATCAGGTGTTGAAAGGGCTCGGCGAGAAAAAGCAAGGGCTGGACGTGCCGGCGATTCGCGCCCTGTGCCGGGACTATGCGGAGAAGTATGTGACGATCCAGCGTGAGGAATTCGAGCGTCTGGGCGTGTTGGGCGAGTGGGGGCACCCCTATCTGACGATGACGCCGGCTTACGAAGCCGCCATTATCCGTGAATTCGGGAAGTTCGTCGAGCGCGGCGGCGTCTACAAAGGTCTCAAGCCGGTCTTGTGGTGCACGCAAGATCGAACGGCCTTGGCAGAAGCCGAGGTCGAGTACGACGACCATACCTCTCCTTCCATTTATGTCAAATTTCCGATCGTGGTCTCGCCGCCGGTGCTGAGCCGCCTGCTTGGCGATCTCGTGCTCCCCGGCGAGGCGCGCTCGGTTTCCATCGTCATCTGGACGACGACCCCCTGGACTTTGCCGGCCAATCAGGCTGTCTGCCTCCACCCGGACATCGACTACGCCTTCGTCCAGGTCGGGGACGAGGTGCTGGTCGTGGCGGAGCAGCTGTTGGAAAACGTGGCGAAGGCCTGCCGCCTCGGAACCCATCGCGTGATCGGGACGAGAAAGGGCTCGGCCGGCTTCGAGGGATTGGAGACGCAACGGCCCCTTTCCACAGGACTGTCTCCGATTCTCCTTGGCGAGTTCGTGACGTTGGACCAAGGCACCGGCTGTGTTCATATCGCTCCGGGACACGGGATGGAAGACTATCTGCTCGTTCTTGATCACAATGCCAAGGTGCCGCCGGGGGAACGGCTGGAAATTCTGGCCCCGGTGGATGACGGGGGACGATTTGCGGAACGCGTCAAGGAATTCGCTGGCCAACACGTCTTCGAGGCCAATCCCAAGATTGTTGAACGATTGCAGGCAAACGGACGGTTGCTGGGCCAAGGAACGCTCAGTCACTCCTATCCCCACTGTTGGCGTTGCAAAAGTCCCGTCATTTTCCGCGCGACGGAACAGTGGTTCGTCTCGATGGAGACAAACGATCTTCGTCGGGAAGCATTGGCCGAGATCGAGCGGGTGAAGTGGATCCCGGCGTACGGCCGGGATCGCATCACCGGCATGGTTGAAAACAGGCCGGACTGGTGTCTTTCGCGCCAGCGGGTGTGGGGGGTGCCGATCCCCGGCTTTATCTGCGTCTCGTGTCGGGCTCTGTTGGTGGACCCCACCGTGATCGAGCACGTCGCTGTTTTGGTCGAAGTCCACGGGGCAGGTGTCTGGTTCGAGCGGCCGGCGTCGGAACTGCTACCCGCCGGAACGGCCTGCGCCCGCTGCGGCGGGACGTCGTTTGAAAAGGAACGGGACATTCTCGACGTGTGGTTCGAGTCGGGCGTGAGCTACGCCGCGGTGCTGAAACCCAGACGGTGGTGGCCAGCCGATCTCTATTTGGAAGGGTCCGACCAACATCGGGGATGGTTCCACAGCGCTCTCTTGGCCGGAGTGACGACGGACCGACGTGCACCGTATAAGGCTGTGCTGACGCACGGATTCGTGGTCGATGGGCAAGGGAAGAAAATGTCCAAGTCCGCCGGCAATGTGGTGGCTCCACAGGACGTCATCAAACGGTACGGGGCCGAAATTCTCCGCCTCTGGGTAGCGGCGCAGGACTATCGGGAGGATCTCCGCATCTCACAGGAAATCTTAAATCACCTGATCGAGGCCTACCGGAAAATCCGCAACACCGCTCGGTTCCTGCTGAGCAACCTGTACGATTTCGATCCGGATCGGTGCCGGGTGCCCTATGAGGAGTTGCCGGAGTTGGACCGCTGGGCGCTCTTGCGCCTGGGGGAGCTGATTCCCAAAGTGACCAAGGCCTATGAGGAGTTCGAGTTTCATACGATCTTTCACGCGCTCAACAACTTTTGCTCGGTGGACATGAGCGCCGTCTACTTGGATATCCTGAAAGATCGGCTGTACACCTTTCGAAGAGATTCCCATGCCAGGCGGAGTTCTCAGACGGTGCTGTTCGACGTGCTGACCGCGCTGACGAAATTGATGGCCCCGATCCTGAGTTTTACGGCCGAGGAGATTTGGCGGATGTTGCCAGAAGCTGCGCGGAAGGCGCCTGATGGGTTCAGTGTCCATCTCTCTTCGTTTCCGGATGTCGACCCCAAGTGGGTTGATCCGGCGTTGGGCGCTCGATGGGGGCGGCTATTGGAGGTGCGCGAAGCCGCGCTGGCGGCTTTGGAGGAACGGCGACGGGAAAAACTCATCGGCTCGTCGCTTGAGGCAGCCCTGGAGATCGAGGCGAATTCCGAGCGGTTTAGCCTGTTGAAACGGTACGAGCAGATTTTGCCGAGCATTTTCATTGTCTCACAGGTGGAACTCAAAGAGGCCGGCGATTTTCCGAGAAAGCCGGACTTTGTGGTGCGTGTGTTCAAGGCCAAAGGCGACAAATGCGAACGGTGTTGGAACTACCGGGAGGGTGTGGGGCAGGATGCCGCGCATCCGACCCTGTGCGATCGCTGTCTGGAGGCCATTCGTTGAACGGCGCTCCCTTGCCCAACTTCCTGTTGGCTTCCCTCACCGGCGTTGTCATCGCGGTCGATCAGATCACCAAGCTGCGCGTTATGCAGACGATGCGGCTGCACGAGTCCATTCCCATTATTCCTAATTTCTTCAGTTTGACGTACATCCGAAACCCCGGGGCGGCGTTCGGCCTTCTGGCCGGCAGCAGCCAGACCTTTCGCATGATCTTTTTCGGTGCGACGTCGCTGTTTGCGCTCGGACTGTTGAGCGCCATTCTCCTGCGCATGCCAGAACGCGACCGGATGGGGCGTTTCAGCGTCGCCGGCATTTTAGGGGGAGCGATCGGAAATCTGATCGATCGAATCAAATACGGAGAAGTGATCGACTTTCTGGATTTCTATATCAATGACTACCATTGGCCGGCCTTCAATGTGGCAGACTCGGCCATTACCGTCGGGGTGATCTTCCTGATCGCCCATTTTACCTTCGAAAAAAAAGAAGGCCCCTCTTCCTCCAAAGAAGGGGCTTCCGTTCCGTGAGGCGGGCGATCCCCCTATCCCGACGTCGTCTGTCTTGAGCAGAGAGCGGAAGATCAGCGAGGATCGCCTGGGCGGGTGGGGTTAGGCCGGTAAGGGGACGATAAATCCTCCCTTTTCCCTGAATTGCTTTTGTTGCTCTGCCGAGAACATGAACACCGGTTCGCTGTGACAGAACTGGCACTCCTTGGAAGTCACCGACGCATCCGGCTCCCCGATACCGGCCAAATACTCCTTGGCCAGTTTCAAGGCGGTGGCTTCGTCCGTGGTCATCACGTCGAAATGAATGCGACCGTTCTTGCCCATTACCCAGGTGTCGTACACATGCACGGTATCTGATGCCATGATGAATACTCCTTTCACTGAACGATCAACAGCACAGCGGCGCCGAGGATAATACGGTAATACGCGAAGACGCGCAAGGTGTGCCGTTGGACGTAAGATAAAAAGGCCGCGATGACGGCCCAGGCGACCAGGAATGAGACGAACATGCCGATGCCGAGCGCCACGAAATCTTGATCCGTAAACGTAGCTCTGGCTTTCCACGTTTCGTACAGCGTGGCGGCGATGATCGTCGGCAGGGCCAGGAAGAAGGAATATTCCGTCGCCACCTTCCGGTCGAGACCTGCCAGCAGGCCACCGATGATCGTGGAGCCGGACCGGGACATGCCGGGAATGAGAGAGGCGCACTGCGCCAAACCGATCCAGGCGGCATGAGAAAGAGAGACTTGCTCAAGCGTCATCGTCCGGTTGGTCCGTTTGATGCCCTCCACCAGAAGGATGATGATTCCGCCGAGGATGGAAGTGGCGCCGACCGTCCGAGGCGTGAACAGGTGAGCGGTGATCCAGCCGTGTGCCGACAAGCCGACCAAAGCGGCGGGCAAAAACGCGACGCCCAGGCCGATCACAAACCACAGGTGGCGATGCGTTTGAACGGAGGTTTTCAGACAGGCCGACCAAGTCGGAAACTCTTTGCTTCTTGCCGAAGAGCGAAGCTCCGCCTGCTCTTGCCATGCGCCCGATAGAAGCCGGCTGATTTTTTCCCGCTCAAAGACGAGCACGGCCAGGATGGCGCCGAGCTGAATGGCGATTTCCGCGTTGGCGGCCGTCTCGCCGGTGAAGCCCAGTGCATGGCCGGCCAAGATCAGGTGGCCGGTTGAGGAGACGGGCAGGAACTCGGTCAAGCCTTCGATGATGCCCAGGATGACGGCAAGCGCGGGACCCCATTCGTTCATAAAAGAAGCCTTTGCGGTTGGGGAGAGTTTGGCTGTGCGAGTGATTGCTGCGGGTCGATCATCACAGAGAGGCCGCCGTTCGTCAAGCAGAGGTTCGAAAGAGTTGGTCGGCCGACGGAGGGCTGGCCAACCGTAAATCTATTGACAAAGTCCGGATGTTGGCATAATGCTGAAACTGCGCACGTCCTCGTGCCGAACAACGAGAAGTTTGAACGGAGAAGTCCGAACAGAACAGGTTGTGTTGGCGTGTTGACTCTGAGTATGTTGACTCTGAGAAAGTTGAGCAAGGGGAGGTTGTCATGAAGCGGAAGTGGATGGCGGCCGTAGCGGCCGGCGTGCTGCTGACGACGGGCTGTGTCTCCAACGCCAAATATCGAGAAGCGGTGGCGGAGGCAGAAAGCGTCAGAGAGGAATTGGTCAAGGCCCGTGAGCAGCGAGTCGCCCTGGAACAGCAGGTACGAGCCTTAAAAGAATTGAACGCCAAATACAGCAGCGAGGCCAATGCAGCCCGCGACGAGTTGCAGCGGCTTGAACACAGCCGGGATAAGGAGCGTGGCAAGATCGAAGGAAAGACCGGCGAGCTGGAAGAAAAAGTCCGGGCCCTGTCGGCTCAAAACCGCAATCTGCGCCAAGAATTGCAAGACGTGAAGCGTCACAATGAAACGTTGAAGTCGATGGTGGCACGGTATCAGAAGGAACTGAAAGACCGGGCGCAGATGTCGATGCTCGCCCAGGCTCAGTCGGCTGCGGCGGTGCCGTCCCAGGCCGCCCCCGCCGTCGGCATGGTCAATGTCAACAAGGTATCGGCGAGCGATTTGGTTCTATTGTTGGGGGTGAACCAGGAAGAGGCGGATCGGATCGTGAACAACCGTCCCTACCGGGTCAAAGGCGAATTGGTGGCCAAGAACGTGCTGACGAAGGACGCATTCGACAAGATCAAGGAGCGGATCACCGTCAGCCAGTAAGCCGCGCCGCCGGCCGTTTCCCGGGCGGATTCTTCGAGAGGGCCGTTCCTGTCAAGGAACGGCCCTCTCGGTGTTTAGAGACAGGCGGCAGACGTGAGCCTGGTGGTGTGGATCCCCTGCTTATGCGGAGGATCCGGAGGGCGTGAGTCGATCGGCTATCTCGTCGAGTGAGCGGAAGGACAGACCCAGAGCCCGACAGACGAGCACCTGCCGATCGAACCGATTCTTCGTGCGGATCAGATGCGCCAATGTGCGCAGGCGTACCCGGCCCCATGCGGCCAGATGGAAGACGGATAAGGGATAGTCGGTGCCGAAAAGTAAACGGTCGTGGAGTTCGGGGTGCCGCCGCAGGAGCAAGAGCATCTTGAGCCGGTTGGGTTGTGTGAGAGAGGAAATGTCGGCATAGAAGTTGGGGTATGTCGCGCAGAGTGTGCAAAACGTCGGAAAAAAGCGCTCGTACACCATCAAGCCGTAGCTACAGGCATGGGCCGCGATGACGGTAACACCTTCGTCCAGCGCCGTGCGGAGCCGGTCCGGCTCGCCGAGTGATTGATCCCTCCCGATCAAGCTGAATTCATAGCCGACGTGGCTGAGCAGCGGCATGTTTCGCTCCGCAAGCGCCCGATAGAAAGGCCGGTACCGTCGGTCGGCCGGATCGAAGCCCTGGCTATTGGGGAGAATCTTGACGAGAACCGCTCCAGCTTCGGCACAGCGATGGACTTCTTCCACGGCGTCCCCTCGTTGCGGATTGATTGATGGGCCGGCAAGGAAGAAATCAGGATGGGCCTGCACGGTGTTGAACACGTAGTCGTTGGCGACGAGAAACTCCGTGTGCGTCCAATCCAACCGCCCGTTCTTGTCGTACACCCCGTCCATTCCGAGCAAGACGGCTTGGCGGACAAGCCGTGAGGCCCGCAGCTCGTTGAGCAAATCATCAAGGTATTTTCGATTGGCTTGCTGAGGGTGGTGGGGAGATAGGTTGTGTTTCCAGAGAAGAAAGCGAAACAGGGGGCTCTTGAGCATCTTCGGAGAAATATAGCAGCCGTTGCCTTCGTCCGGCAGGGCGGCTAAATGGACGTGACAATCGATCAGATGTTTGGTCGTGTCGGACATTGGCACCCATCAGGTCGGCTCAGTCCCACGCCGGTTGACACCCCTTGGTTGCTAGCGCCCGAAGGGTCTGTTTCAGGGCGACTATCAAAACCGGACCTGTCTTCTGTCCGTGTCAGCGAGTCGCTGACAAACATACCACCCCCAGCGATACAGCGCAGCCGACGACGGTTCGAGTGCGGGAATCTGCCTCCTAGCCCTATGGCGAGCTAGGATGAGGTCTTTGAGGCGATCCGTTCCATGGCGATCCGTTTCACGCTGCGCAGGTCCAGTTTTCCCGTTCCAAGGATGGGCAAGGCATCAACCTTGATGAAGTCGTGTTTGGCCGGGATGAAGAGATTGGGCAAGCCACTTGCTGAAAGTTTCTCGACCAGGTCTGGGATCAGACGCTCATCGACTGTGTGGAGTACGACGAGCCGCTCTCCTTTTTTCTCGTCCGGGATGCCGGTCACGGCGAAGACCTGCACGTCGGAGCCGATAGCCTGATGGAGCGCTTCTTCCACACGTCCGTGCGGGACCATCTCGCCGCCGATCTTTGAGAATCGAGACAGTCGATCGGTAATCGTGATGAACCCGTCGTCATCGAGCGCGGCGATGTCTCCTGTGATGTACCAGCCGTCGCGCATGACCTGAGCGGTCAGGTCTGCTCGGCCGAGGTATCCCTGCATGACGTTCGGGCCCTTGACAAGCAACAGACCTGGCTGGCCGGGCGGAAGGATGTCCCAGGTGTCCGGATCGACGATCCGCACCGAGACGCCGGGAAGGGGCTGGCCGACCGTGCCCCGTCGCGACGCCACTTGATAAAAGCCGGCGGCACGATAGTCCGGGCAATTCGCTGAGATCACAGGCGAACATTCCGTGACACCGTATCCCTCCACTGGCGTGATCCCGAATTTGGCGTGGAAGGCGTCGGCAAGCCGAAGCGGGAGTTTTTCCGCTCCTGTGAGGACGACGCGCAGGCTGCCGAACTGTTCAGGCGTGCAACGGCGAAGGTACAGTTGCAGGAACGTCGGCGTCGCGATCAGCAACGTGATCCGATACCGCGCGCACAGATCCCCGATAACCGTCACGTCCAGCGGAGATGGGTGAAAGACGATACCGGCTCCGCGTTTGCTCAAGAGCCAGAGCAGCAGGTAGCCGAATGAGTGGAAGAAGGGGAGGATGCCCAACGCCCGATCATGTTGGTCGATGTGGATGACTTGTGCGGCGCCATCGACATTGGAGGCGATGCCGAAGTGCGACAACATCACGCCTTTGGGCTCGCCGGTACTGCCGCTGCTGAAGATGATTGTGGCGATATCGTCCATCGAAAGTTTGCGATCTTGGCCGCAGGCGACTTCCACCAATCGCAGCGGCGCCGCCAGGGCCAGGCACAGCGCCGCCAGTTTCTGGGCCGTGCCGATCTCCTTGGCGAGGTCTTCCAACCAGAGGATGGTCACGCCGGTCGGCATCTCAAGTTTCGCCTTCTCCACAAACTGACGGCTGGTCAGCACCGTTTTGAGCGAGGCTTGCTTGACGGCTGATTCAAGTCCGGCTCGACCTGCCGTATAGTTCAGATTGACGCTGGTCTTGCCCATCACTGATGCCGCGATGTTGACCAGCGCGCCCGGCACGCTGGGCGGCAACAAGAGACCAACGTGACATTGTCCTTCCCAGTGGGGTTTGAGGGCTCGGGCTAGTGAGATGGTGCCGATTAAGGCTGTCAGCCCGGTGACGTGCGGGCGCGCCGCATCCGCCATGGCGAAGCTCAAGAGGTGGCGGCGCCAGGTGCGCAAGACCGGTCGGTGCAGCGGTTCTTGATCCGTTTTGCGGAGATGCCAGGCCGCTTCGCCGAGTTCCCGAATCAGCCGCCGAATTTCATGGGCCGGCGTGGTCGAGGGTTGCGGCATGCCGAACGACACGGTGACCGGATAGGGGAGGCGTTCCGGCAGTTTCCATACGAACCGCCCGCCACTGAAGCTGAAGATGCTGCCCCACAAGCGGTCCAGATGTACGGGAATGATCGGTACGGTTCGACCCTTGACTATGCGTTCAAATCCGCGGCGGAATGGCAGCAGGGTGCCGGTGCGAGAGATCTGTCCTTCCGGGAAGATGCAGACAAGCTCGCCGTTGTCGAGGGCTTCGCCGGCGGCGCGCAGCGCCCGAAGAATCATCCGGAGACCACCGGACGATGAGATGGGAATCACCTTCATGATGGTCATGAGCCATTTGAAAAGGGGGTGAGTGGCGTAGGCTACGTCCACAACGAACCGGATTGGCCGGTCGGTTCCTGCCATCAGTAAAAATCCATCTACGAACGATATGTGATTGGGGACCAGCAGCGCCCCGCCGGTTTGCGGCACATGGTGCTGTCCTACCATCCGAACGCGGTAGAGGCTGTTGATCAAGATCACCACTGCCAGGCGGATGAACAGGTCCGGCAGCAGTCGGAAAGCCCAGACGGTCCCGCCGAACGTGACAGCGGCAGTGGCGAGAAAAATCCCACTCGTCGAGAAGCCGGCGTTGGCCAGTGCGCCACCAGCTAGTGAACCCAAAAGAATTCCGGCGAAGACGCAGGTGTTGGAGAACGAAATGACGGCGCCGCGCCGGTCCGGCGGCGATTTCCATTGGAGAACGGCGTTTAACGGCACAAAGATGAAGGAACTGGCCACGCCGAGGAAGCCCATGAGCATGAAGGTTCCGGCAAGTTGCGGAGTCGATATCCCGAGCAAGGCGAGGACGAGGAAGACGCCTGCGGCACCCATCGGGATCAGGCCGTATTCGATTCGATTCTTCGAGAGTCGGCCTACGAGGACGGCGCCGACACCGATCCCGATCGACAACATCGTGAGCGGCAAGCCAGAGCGATCATCCGGTAAGAGCAGCACGGCCTTGGCATAGACGAGCACGTTCTGTGCGAAGAGGCTGGCGATGGTCCAAAAGAAGATCTCGCCGGCGATGGTCAGCCGTAACAGGCGCTCGGCTCGAATCGAAGCCAAGGCCGCGCGGATCGTTGCTCCGACACCGCCCTCGGAACGAGCCGACGGCACCGGCGAAATCTGGAAAGACGCGACCAACCCGATAATCGAGAGAGCGAAGAGAACCATCGTTGCCAACCAGGGGGCGTCTCCCGCCGCTTGCAACAAAAAGCCGCCGGCCGCTGTCCCGGTTAAGATGGCGGCAAAGGTCCACATCTCCAACAGGCCGTTGGCGGCGGCGAGCCGTTCGTGGGGGACGAGTTCGGGGAGAATGCCATACTTCGATGGACTAAAGAGGGCGCTCTGTGCACCCATACCGCAGAGAACGATCAACGGCAGTAGCCATCCAGAGGGATCCTGCCACAGGACGAAGGCGCCGGCGGCCATCAAGAGCACTTCAGCGGCTTTAAGGACGATGATGACGGTGCGTTTGCTCAGGCGATCGGCCAGTGTGCCGCCGACGAGTGAGAACAGGACAAGCGGGAGTGTAAACATGACAAACGTGATCGCCGTTTGGGTCTGCACGGCGGTTTCGTAGTCAAGTCCCGGTTGGAGGGAGGCGGTCGTCTGTCTGATGGCTAACAGCGCCACCATCAGTTTCCAGGCGTTGTCGTTGAATGCGCCGAAGAACTGAGCGATCAAGAGGCCGCGCAAGGGATGGGCGGTCACGGTCACCTGTGCCATGCGATGGAAAGGTTGAGCAGTGACGGACGTCGGGTCCCCACCATATCACCGCGAAAACACCGGGTAAAGATCCAAAAGACGGAAGCCACGGGGCAGGGGATGCTTGATCGAGCGGGAGAGAAGATTCTCTTGAACGTGTGAGTCCTCGGCACGGTTCGAGCTGGTGGAGCCCCTCGCCTTGCCGAGTTGTTGAGCCTTGGTACAGTTCTCAAGTTGCTGGCTTCCGGCAGGTTCAGGAATAGAGTCTGGCAACGGGGATGGTAAAGGAAAAACGGCTGCCTTTTCCGAGGACGCTTTCCACCAGAATAGTGCCGCCGTGGAGTTCGATCAGGTTCTTGGCGATAGCCAGCCCCAGCCCGGCACCGCGGGCTTCAACGGGAGCCGACTTGCTCCAATAAAACTTGTCGAAAATTTTGTCCAGTTCGCTCGGAGGGATGCCGTTTCCGCTGTCGATTACGGTCACCTCGACGAAGTCATCGTCTCGCGTCCCGACTTCCACGCGGATTTCTCCTCCTTCAGGCGTGAACTTGATCGCGTTGTGGACCAAATTGATCAGGACGCGATGGAGCTTATCCGTGTCAGCCCGAACCATCGGCAAGGAGGCATGGAGGACGGCGCGGAGCATAATGGATTTCTGGCGGGCGGCGGCTTGATAATTGTCGAGCACATCCTCCACAACGTCCGTGATATTGATCGGTGCGAGGTGCAATTCCAGGCGGCCGGCCTCGATTTTTGAGAGATCAAGCAGTTCATTGATCATACGCGTCAACCGATCGATATTGTGCTTGACCCGTTCGAGGGAGCGGGTTTGTTTGTCGGTGAGTGCTCCGGCCAATCCGTCGAGCAGGTTTTCAACGTAGCCCTTGATGGACGTCATCGGCGTGCGAAGCTCGTGGGACACGACCGAAACGAAGGTCGATTTGAGGCGATCCAACTCTTTGAGTTGTTCGTTGGCGGCCTGCAGTTCGCTGGTTCGCTGGAGCACCCGTTGTTCGAGTGTCTGATTGAGCTGTTCCAATTCCCGATAGGCCTGTTTGACTTGGGCATCCCGTTCGCGCAACGCCTCGGTCATCTGACTGAAAACGGTTGTGAGTTGCCCCACCTCGTCGCGTGTCGTTGATTCGACCGAAACGGTCAGGTCGCCTCCGGCTATTCGTCTGACGACTGTGACAAGGGTTTTGAGCGGTGTGGTAATGCGACGGGCCAGCAATACCGTGGCCGCGATGCCGGCCAGGATCACCATGAGCGTGATGATGGTGACGTTGCTGATCATGGTGTTCAGTGCGTTGTTCATCTTTTCTTCCGTCAGACCGACTTGGACGACACCATAGATCAGGGGGCGCCGTCTTGCGCCCGGGTGCGGCTCCTCCGGTGATTCCTCGGATTCGAAGGAGAAAAACGGAGAGGTGAGGTCATTCCCCCGATGGATGGTAACCGCGAAATCGTAGAGCCGATCGCGTCGTCGGTCGTGATCCGACGTGAACGGAGTGATCGTGACATCGGTTGCGTTGGAGCGGATCAACGATTCGGCAATGGCGTGGTCCGGATAGATGGTTGACTTGCTTTTTGCCGTCAGCCGCTTGCCATCCGGGCCGGTGAAGACGACATAGGCGCTTTCATCGACGTCCATGACGCCGTTCATGAGTTGCTCAAGCAAGACCAAGTCCCTGGCGATCAAGCCATACCGGCTGTTATGGGCCAGGTTTTTCACTAGGATAGTGCCCATTTCCGTCAAGGTCTGTCTCATCGTATCAGCTTGTTGGCGAATAAAGTACAGGCTTAATCCCGAGCAGACTGCCACGATGACCAGACTGATGAATAACACGAATTTCGTGCTCAGTCCGAGGCCTTCCGGACGATGGCGGTTTTCGTTGGAATCGTTCGTTGCCGTCATCAGTACACCTCGTCGGCCATGCTTTGCACCGTCGGCGGGATCGTAATGCCAAGGTATTGTGCGGTACCCAGGTTCAGCGCCATCCGTTGGCGGGGCGAAAAGGATTTCGTTGCTGATGCCGCTGTGCCGAAAAGAATGGTCTGGGCCAGGGAGGCCGCTTCTCGCCCGATGTCGGCGGGGTCGATCCAAAAACTGATCAAGGCGCCGCGGCGGGAGAATTCCGGATCAAATCCGATGACCGGGATACGTCGGTCGAAGGCCGCGCGCAAAAGAAACGAGAACGATTCCTCGGTCAACACCGTGCTGTCCGACACCAACCACAGGGCGTCGATGTCGGGCAAAAGCTCCCGCAAGGCCGGAGGAACCTCTTCCGGAGCCCGTACCGGACGTTCGATGAATGTGATACCGAGCTGTCGCCCCTGGGTCACTGTCTCGGTCGGAAGGGGCGGCGTCTTGTTCGGATCATACAGATAGCCGATCCGTTTCAGGTTCGGCATGATGGTCCGGAGGGTGCCGAGTTGCTGTCCGATCATCGGCTTGGTGGTAACGCCGACCAGGTTTGGCGCCTTCAGATCGTACTTGGTCGGGTGGAGCACCATACTGTAGATGACCGGAATGTCCAGGATTTCGAGGCGGGCGGCCATGGCGGCCTTGGCGCCGACGGCCAACACGAGATGAGCACCGGAAGCGCGTATTTTCGATGCGTGCACTCGTCCAACGCTGAGATCGCCTTTGAGGTCGTATTCGATGAAGACGGTGTCTTGCGGCATGGCAGACTTAAAACCGATCACCGCCTGGTTGTACGCGGCGATATTGGCCGACTTGAGAATGGCCACTTCGTAGGCGTAGAGCGGTGCGATCGGCACGATGAGCTTTAGGATGACCAAGAAACATGCCCGTGTGCCCCAGCTCGTAAACAGGGTCGAAAGCCAGAGGATCCACGGTGCCCCGGCGCCCAATGAGGTAGCAATAGCGACGGAGACAATGTGTCTGGGTGGTTTCCTACGTTTCATGAGCGGTGGGCGGCGTTGGTGGCGTCATGTCGTTAGAACTTGAGCGTCAACCACCCCATGATGCGCCGTCCAATGAGATCGCCGAGGGGGTGCTCCCGGTGATCGTCCAGCACGTTGAAAGCCGAGACGGCAAGTTCCGCCGATCGTCGGAGTCCATCCCCTATGTCTTGCTCCCATAATCGATACCCTGCACGGAGATTGAGAAGCGTGTACCCGCTCACGCGGCCGCCTGGTGAGACGTTGAAAAAATCAAACGAATCAGAGAGGGGATACGTCGCAGGCCCTACGTAATGAAGCACGATCTCGCTGCTCATGCCATTGAGCCATTCCGCCCGCAGGCCGGCATTGACCTTTGAATGAGGGGCACCGCGTCGAGCCAATCCCTCAATGTTTTTCCTGATATGTTGGTAAGAGTAATTGACGAAGCCGGTCAGCCACGAGGACGCTTGAAATTCAACCCCGGCTTCTCCCCCGTAAATTTCGGTTTTGTCCGTGTTGAGGGTGGTGGTCACGGCGCCGGTCGATGAGCGACCGATCAAGTTGGATGTGCGGTTGTAGAAGAAATCGGCCCGGACACGGATACGGTGGCGGTAGAACCATCCCTGGTAGCCTGCCTCATAAGAAAGAATCTCTTCCGGGCGAAGATTGCGTGACCCCAGCACGGCGCTTGAGGAGGGAAGGAGAGGATTGGGAACAAGGGGGGTCAGGCGCACGTCTTGGAAGGTTTCGTACAATGTTGGCGGTCGATATCCTGTGGAGGCTTGAGCGCGAAATGTGTGGCCAGCGACCGGGGTGTAGAGGACGGCCAGGCGCGGGCTGTACGTAGGATTGATTTCTGAGTGGAGATCGTAGCGAAGGCCTCCGATGACGGTTAGCGAGCGAAACGGCGTCCATTCGCCTTGCACGTAGGCGCCGAGACGATGTTCCCGTCCAAAAGAAGAGGTACAGTCGCAGGAAAGCGTATTGTAGCGATAGTTGAGCCCATAAGTGAGCCGGCCCATGTTGCCAATGGAGACGGAGTGTTGCCCTTCGATATTGTAAGTATTGCTGGCAAATCCCAGATTGGAATTTCCACCCCGGTCCGTGATTGTAATAAATGGTTGCAGGAGAGGATGCGGCAGTGCCACGGCCTCGGCGAAGAATCCGTTCCAATAGGCGCGGAGAAAGAAGTCCGGACGGTCATAGGAGAGATTGACATAGGGCAGAATGACTTCGGGGGTCAGAATGGTGTTGCCGACACCCACCACAGGGCCGTCGTGGGGATCCATGTGGACGAGACCGCTGGACAGTGTGAGGTTTGACTGGTCCGGCATCAGGTGCTCGATCTGGGCGTTGAATTTGGAGGACCGAAGGGCCGGGGAGTCCCGATCCCGCCATTGATGGGTCTGGTCATAGCCTCCGGAGACACGATATCGGAACTTGCCGGTGCTCCCTGCGTGAATCGTCGAAGTAGAAACGGTTCCGATTTCTCCTCCTCCGACCTGCAGGGTGGAGCCTTTCATTTCATCCGGTGTTTTCGTAATGATGTTGATGACGCCATCGTAGGCGTTGAAGCCGTACAGGGCGGCAATGGGGCCCTTGATCACCTCAATTTGCTTGATTTCGGGTAGAGTGATCGGCAGGCCCTTCCAAAACACGAAGCCCTGCACGTCGATGTAAACAGAACGGCCGTCAACCAAGACCAGCAACTTGTTGGCGAACAATTGGTTGTTGCCGCGCACGCTGACGTTGAAATCCGCTCCTGTGACCTGCATCACCTCGATGCCCGGAATTCGCCGCAGGAGGGTCGGTACGTCTACGGCACCCGAATGGCGGATATCCTCGGCGGTGATGACGTACACATTGGAGGGGGCTTGGGAGATCGGTTGTTCTCGTCGCAAGGCGGTGCTGACGGACTCTTCTTTGAGCAATGAGAAAACATCTGAGGCGCCCTGATTGGCCTCCGAAGATTCTGCGATAGTGGGAATGAATATCCATGTGAGAGCAAGGGCGAGCAGTCGAGAGGCTGAGAGGAAACCGAACGTGCCGTTCACAGCATGGACTCCGAAGCAGGGGGGCATTCGAGCCATTGCTCGACGATGTATTTAAGCTGGGGAGAGTCAAACGGTTTGGGGAGATAGGCGTGAGCTGCTTTGGAGATGGTCGCTGAGGCCATTTCCGTGGCGACAGCGGCGGTGACAATAATAACCTTGATGGAACGGTCCCACGCCTTGATCCGACGGAGCACTTCCGTTCCGTCCATGCCCGGCATCAGGAGGTCAAGAAAGACACAGTGGGGAGTGAGGCGGTTCAATTTTTGAAGAGCAGTCGGTCCATCCGCGGCTGTGTCAACGAGATAGCCGTAGGACTCCAGGCGGTCTTGCAGGATTTGTCGAATGTCCGGATCATCATCGACCACCAGGATATGTTGTGTGTGTTGTGACTGTCGGCCGCTCATATGTCCGAGATGGTTTCCGTGACGCGTCACGTACCGGATCTTCCCCGAATGTAATTAATGTAATTTATGCTGCAAGACCTATGCGTGCTGCGTAGTTTACCGTAGTTTGCTGCAATGTGATACAGGGGATAGTCCACCAAAGGATACAATTTGAGACAAAGTGATACAGCAAAGTGATACGGAGTGATACAGATGGTGTTGCCATCGGTTGTTTTGAGGCGAGAGAGGAGGGCTTTGTGTGGGCTAGGTCCGCCGGCGTCACGTCGTAGCGGTGACCTGAATTAGGCAGGGCAGGTGGATTGCCGTCTGGCCCAAGGCGAGAGTCGGTCCCAAAGAAGGGATTTCCTGAACGACTACGTTTGGGGAGCGAGGGCGGCGAAATGTCAATGATCACCTATCACTTTGTCACAAGCTGGTTCTTTCATGCTCCGATGGAACGGGTGTGGGAGGAAATCGTCAACGTGACCGAGTGGCCTTCATGGTGGACGAGTTGGAAAAAAGCGGTGGTTCATGATCCGGCGTCGCGGGCGCGACTCGGTTCGGTTGTTGACCATGAGGTGCAAGGCAGCTTGCCCTATACGTTGCGGTTCAGGACGGTGGTCACGGCGTTTGAGCCGCCCCGGTTGCTGACCATCACGTCGTCGGGAGATTTGATCGGCGTCGGCACGTTCGTGCTGGAGCCGTTCAACGAGGGAACGGCGGTGATCTACCGATGGGATGTCGGACTTTCTAACCCGCTGCTGAATTTTCTGGGCAAAGTATCCTTCACGAGGATTCTGATGGAAAAGAACCACGAGGCCGTAATGAATGAGGGCTACCTCGGCTTGAAAGGGCGGCTTGAGCGCTAGGGCCGGCGCTCTTCTTGGGTCAACGGTTTTTGTCGGCGGAGGTGAGGTGGCGTCTTTCTCAGGGGGTACTAAATCTTCATCGCTTCGATCACTTCGGCGAGGGTGGCTTTGGCGACCTTGGCGGCCCGTTCGCTGCCGTCTTGGACGATCGCGTCAAGGTGAGCCGGATCGTTGGAGAGTTTGGCACGGGCGTCCCACACGGGTGTCAGGTGCTCCACCATCCTGTCGGCCACTAGCTTTTTGCAGTCGATGCAACCGATGGCGGCGGTGCGGCATTCGTTTGCGATCTGCTCTTGAACAGGAAGCGGCGAATAGATTTTATGGAACTCATAGACCGGGCAGAGGTCAGGGTTGCCTGGATCCGTCCGGCGCGCCCGGGCCGGATCGGTCATCATGGTTTTGAGTTTTTGGCGCACGACCGGTTCCGGATCGGAAAGATTGATCGTGTTGTGATAGCTCTTGCTCATTTTCCGGCCGTCGGTGCCGAGCACCTTGGGAAATTTGGTGAGGTGCTCTTTCGGTTCGGGGAACACCGGAGTCTTGTAGATGTCGTTGAAGCGGCGCGCGATCTCCCGCGTGAGTTCCAGGTGCGGCAATTGATCCTTCCCGACCGGCACGAAATCCGGCTTGTACAATAAAATATCGGCGGCCTGGAGGACAGGATAGCCCAGGAAACCGTAGGTGCCGAGATCCTTTTCTTTGATTGCTTCCTGCTTTTCTTTGTACGTCGGATTACGCTCGAGCCAGGAGATGGGCGTCATCATCGAGAGAAGCAGGTGTAGGATCGCGTGCTCCGGCACGCGGGATTGCACAAATACGGTGGAGCGGGCGGGATCGATCCCGGCGGCGAGCCAGTCGATCAGCATTTCCCGCACAAACTCGCGGATGCGGCTCGTGTCGGCGTAGTTGGTGGAGAGCGCGTGCCAATCGGCGACGAAAAAGTAACACTCGTAATGAGTTTGCAAAGCCTTCCAGTTTTCCAGCGCGCCCAGGTAATTGCCAAGGTGCAAGAGGCCGCTGGGCTGCATGCCGCTCAAGACCCGTTTCAGAGACGTTGTCATTGCGTAGGACTCCCGATGCCGAGCGCGGTCGAAAGAATCGTTCCGGAGAGGCCGGAGACGAACGTGGTTGTGATAGTGTGGATCACCCGTAGTTCCTTGTCGAATACAATGAGGCCGACCAAAATCAACATACCGTAGGGTTCCAGGCGTGCCAGCGCCGTCGCCGGCTTGGCCGGCAGCAGACAGGTCAGGACCCGTCCTCCGTCGAGGGGAGGAATGGGGATCAAATTGAAAAGCGCCAGGAAGACATTGATGATGACCGAATAGAACGCCATGACGGCGATCGGGCGCAATACCAACGTGGCGAACAGACCTGGGGTCGCCTCGTCGCCAGCCTGCTGGCGCGGCGACAGAGTTGGTTCTCCGGCAAGGAGCAGAGCCAACAGCAGGGCGCTGGCGACGGCCAGCAGGAGATTCATCGCCGGTCCTGCGGTCGCTACGAGCGCCATGTCCCGGCGAGGGCGGTACATATTGCGCGGATCAACCGGCACCGGCTTGGCCCATCCAAACAAGAAGCTGCCCGGCAAGAGCAGGCAGATGAGCGGCACAATGACGGTGCCCATGGGGTCGATGTGGGCCAGCGGATTGATAGTCAGGCGACCTTGGAGCTTTGCGGTCGGGTCACCGCGTTTCTCGGCCATCCATCCATGCGCATATTCGTGCAGCACCATGGCGAACAGCAGGGGAAGCCCCATATAAGAAATGGTATGGAGAGCTTGTGTGAGTATGTCCATGTCAGGTCCGTTCTGCTGGTTCGTGGTGGAACTTTGTCCTCATCGAAGCGCAATGAGCGGCGCGCCGCCTTGATGCAGAATCGGCGCCGACGGGTTATTTCTCCACGTGAACCTATTCGATCTGCACGAATTTACCTTGTTTGACCTGGAGAAGAAAGAGCGGTCGATGGAGGGTGCCGTCAGGACCGAAACTGGCGGGGCCGGCCAGGGTCGGCAAGCTCCGTTGGGTCGTCAAAAAATCCCGGAGCGATTCTCCGGAGGTGGCGCCCTGTCGGATGCCTTCGATAACCACGCGGGCTGCGTCGTACCCCTGTGCGACAAAGAGCGATGGGAGCGCCTGCGTGCGTTTTTGATAGCGTTCGACAAAATCCTTCACGCTTGGATGGGGGCTGTCGGCGAAAAATCCATCGACGAAGACAGCGCCTTCGACGGTGCGATCCGCGGCACGGATGAAGTCGGGCGAGTTCCATCCATTTGCGCCAAGGAGCGGAACATGGATGTCATGGAAAGCCAGTTGGGCAGCGATCAAGCCGACGTCGCTGGATCGGCTGGGGATGAAGATCGCGTCGAATCCTGGCGTGTACAGCAGGCGTTTGCTATTTCGGTTGGCGGACTTGCTGCCGGGTTGTGAAACGTCAATGGGCAGGGCGAGCCCGTACCGCTTCAGGTCTTCCTCTTTTAGACCGGTAATCTGTGGGCCGAAATCTGTCTCTCCTTCTTTATAGGACCGGATGGCGATGATTTCTCCGTCATAACGTCGGACCGCCTGCACGAACAGCCTTGCCAGCTCTCGGCCATAGACCGTATCGGGGTGAAAAACGCAGAAACGACGATACCCTTGGTCCTTGACGGCGTAGGTCGCGATGCGCTCGGCCTGCATCTGATAGGTCAAGGCCGTACTGAAAAGGTAGCCGCTCAGCCGGCGGACGTTCGGCAGAGTGGCGGCGGGCGTAATCAGCGGCACATGGTGTCTTTGCGCCATTTCGGCCATGGCCGGAAGGTTTTTCGACAATAGGGGGCCGATGATTGCGAGAGGGCGATCGTAGATCAGCAGCGTCGAAAGGTCGTCAAGAAACCCGTGACGGTCCGCATCCTGGTCCTTGACGAGCAAGCCGATGGATGGCAGGTCACCCTGGACCTTTGCTTGATCCAAGGCGAGGTGAATGCCTTCCAGGACTTCGTTGGCGAACGGGCTGAGATTGCCGGAAAGCGGCAGCACAGCGGCGATGAGATACTGATTCGCCCTGAGTCTCGCGCTGACCTGGGCCAACGAGTCGCGGACAGCGGAGGCTTGAGGGTGATCCGGAAACGCGGCAAGAAAGTGCCGGCTTTCCCGTTCGGCCAGGTGGTCTTCTCCCTGCGCGATGTAGTCGTTGATGAGACGGATGGAAGCGAGATCGCCCGGATAAACACGCGGGAACGCTTGGCGCACGCGCAGGAGTCCTTTGCGGTCAAGTTGTTCCATCAAGATCGCGCGCACGTGCTCACGAAGGTTCGCGGCTTCTTGGTCCGAACTTCCTTCCAGCCCGTCCAACAATGTGCGAATGGCGCGGACGAAATCTCTTTTTTGGATCAAGACCTGCGCGGTCAGGTTCAGCGCCTCCCGTTTGGTTCCCTCGTCCTGCGTCAGGGTGCGAACCTGGGCCAGCAGCGGAAGCGCGAGATCTGGATTGCCCATGGCCGCGTGGGTGCGGGCCAGCAACAGTTGCCCTCGTTCATGGACTTCGGAGTCGGGGAACTGCTGGTGAAGCAAGTTCAAATACTTGAGCGCGTCGGGGAAATTCTTCGCGTCATAGTAAGCGGCGCCCAATAGCAGATAGGCGTCGTCGAGATAGTCGGCACGCGGCGAGGTGTTCAGAAATTGCTGAAGCGCTGTCGCGGCGGCTTCAGGATCACCCTTCTCAATGAGCTGCTTCGCGTGTCTCAACGCCGCCGGCAAGGGCGGTGGATTAGGCGGTGGATTGTTAGTCGCGCCGCTGAACTCCGGAACTGTGAGTAAGAAGCCGGCAAGCAGAATGATGCCGATCAGGCGGCGTGAGGCGAACGATTGGTCGGGATTAATCGTGTGGGGAGACATGGTGTTTGCGCGGCCTCTGAAGCGAGCCGCGACGAGTGACTAGTATCGAAAAAGGAGGAGATGTGTCAAGGAGAATGGCTCAGAGAACGGCTCGCCTCGCCGTCGTTGTGCCGACGGAATGGGTCGGTTTATAGTGATCGGCGTTGCCGCGGCCCGGAGTGAGAAAAGGGCCGGCTAGCCGGCAACGTGCTGCTGATTCCGTCCCTGGGGCGGTAGACGAAAATGGCCGATCCTGACGCGCCGATCTTGGATCCGCTGGTCGAACGGTATTTGCGTGGGCTCCGGGTTGAGGGAGGGTTGTCGATCAATACGATCGAGTCGTATCGGCGCGACCTTGCCAAGCTTCAGGAATTTGTGGCGCGGCATGGGCTTGGGATGCGCGATCCGATCCCGCCATCCCTCATGACGTCCTTTCTCGCTTTGTTGAGGCGGCAGTCGCTTGGCGCGTCGTCCGTCGCCCGTCTCTTGTCGGCTCTGCGGGGGTGGTTCCGATTCCTTGTTCGAGAACGGATTGTGGAAACGAATCCCTTGCGCGATCTTGCGGCAAGACGGCGGGCCGTCACATTACCCAAAACGTTGACCAAACAAGAGATTGTTCGATTGCTGGATATGCCGGCTGGTTCGAGCCTCGAAGAGCGACGGGATCGCGCCATGTTGGAGCTTCTGTACGCCTCGGGCCTTCGCGTGTCGGAGTTGACGGGGCTTGACGTGTCCCAACTTGATTTGAGGGGAGGGTTTCTGCGGATTACCGGGAAAGGTGCCAAGGAGCGGGTCGTGCCGATGGGAGAGGCGGCACGGGGCTTAGTGGCCGAATATCTCGCCCATGTGCGGCCGCTGCTTCTGAAAGGACGGTCGTCGGGCAAGGTGTTCGTCTCGAGGCGCGGGCGGGCGTTGACCAGGCAGGCGTTTTGGAAATTACTCCGACAACGGGCGAGACGGGCTGGAATCACAAAGCGGATTTCGCCCCACATGCTCAGGCATTCGTTCGCCACGCATTTGCTGGAAGGGGGAGCGGATTTGCGCGCGGTCCAGACGATGCTTGGCCACGCCGATATCGCGACAACTCAAATTTATACCTATGTGGAACGCAGCCGGTTGAAGCAGGTGCACCAGCGATATTTCCCGAGACAGGTTCAGAAGAAAACATCGGGCGCAGGATCTTGAGCAACGCGCAGATGCGGAAATCAGAGGAGTCCGCCCGGAGAAGACGACCGGTTGACAAGGTGAAAGGGACTTGATACGCTCCGGCCGGTCGATAGAAAATCCGGGCGGATAGCTCAGTTGGAAGAGCGCTGCCCTTACAAGGCAGAGGTCACAGGTTCGATCCCTGTTCCGCCTACCAAAGGAATGGGGAGTCTTCGGCTGAAAAAGAGTTTCTGCCAAGCCTTGTATCAGGTGAGACTGTGCAGGTGTAGCCATACACGGGTTTCATCAATCCGAATCCTCCGCCGCGAGTAAACTGAGGGGGGCCGTCGTTCAGCTTGGTTAGGACGCCAGATTGTCAATCTGGAGGTCGCGGGTTCAAATCCCGTCGGCCCCGCCATAGTGCACCATGCTCCGCCACCGGTGGAAGCCCATGATCGAGGGCTCCGAAGCCTACCCCTATCCTTACAATAATAAGGCGAGTCGGGGCATCTTCTCGCTGAAAGACCGAGGACAATATGCGCCGAAAGACTTTCGGCGGCTCCCTCTGTTCGGGGGGGTGATACAATTTCAATCGACCATCCCGTATGACAGGTAGGAGAGGAAGGATATCGTAACCATGTTTCAAGCGGATCCAATCGCCATCGTCGCGTCGCTCGGCCTCGTGGCGAAGGTGGTCTTGTCGGTGCTCTTGTGTTTTTCCATCATTTCCTGGGCGATCATCTTGTATAAGTGGTGGATTTTTCGGATGGTCGATTCAGAGGATCGGCGATTCATGGCGGTGCTGTCCAAAGCCAAGGATCTCGACGAAATCGCGCGCCATGCCCATAGGACGAGCGAAAGTCCCTGCGCCAAGGTGTACCATGGCGTCGTCGATCGATTGAATCGGGCCTCGAAAGAGGAGTGGGATCCACACGATTCCGCCGCTCCATCGCCGACGGTGGATCGGCACGTGATTGAACGGGCGGCTGCGCACGTTGCGCAAGGACAGATTGTCAGGCTCGAGTCGCTCCTGCCTTTTTTGGCGACGACCGGGAATATCAGTCCCTTTGTGGGACTGTTGGGCACCGTGGTCGGTATCATTGATTCGTTTCGAGAAATCGGCGCGCAGGGCACGGCGAGCATCGCCGCCGTGGCACCCGGTGTCTCCGAGGCGCTGATCGCGACAGCGGCCGGATTATTTGCGGCGATTCCTGCCGTCATTGCCTACAATTATTTTTTGGGACGCATCCGCCGCGCGGCGTTTCGGATGGATGCCGTGGTCGTCGAGTTGCTGGCGCTACTGTCCGCCAAGTCCCAACAAGCCTCCGCCAAGCCGCAATTGGTTCCTTGGGGAGCGAAGGGATAACGGATGATGCTTGAGAGCAGACAACGGCGGTTTCTGGCGGAGATCAACGTTATTCCGCTGGTCGATGTCGTGCTGGTCTTGTTGGTGATCTTCATGGTCACGGCTCCGATGTTGTACCGAGGGATGGACATCAATCTGCCTACGTCCGCTTCCAACACGATCAAGCCTGAGATGCGAATGGTTCTCACGATCGAAAAGGATCAGCGTTTGTATCTTGATAAGGATCACATAGGTCTCGCGCAGTTGGAGCGGAAGCTTCGTCTTCTGAAAGAGGGACAAAACGACGTGTCACTGTATCTTAGGGCGGACCGAGACGTGCCCTATGGCGTCGTGGTTCAGGTGATGGACGCGGTGAAAAAGGCCGGTATTGAGAAGCTCGGCATGGTGACTGATCCAATAGGTCCGGAACGTGTGGCCGATGCCGTAGCACCGGCGCGTAAGCAGGAAGACTAAGAGGGGGCATGGCGCAGGCCTCCGCTTCGGTTGGGCGTTGGTGGATGGAGGAGCGGCAAGCCGATGTGAGTCATCGTTTTTGGCTTGCCGTCGCAGGGTCCGTTTTTTTACATGTGGGAGTGCTGGCGTTCGTTACGTGGGTTCGCCTCCCCCAACACAGTGAACGGCCTGTACCTTCATCGCTGGAAGTGTCCTTGGCTTCGGAGCCGAGTCAGCCAAGTCCACCGTCCACACCGGTTGATCCGCCGAAAGCTCAGGTAAAAACACAGGCAAAAGCGAGGACGGCTCCTCCGCCGGCTCCGCCGATTAAGGCGGCCCCGGTGCCGACGCCTGCACCGCCTCCAGCACCACCGGCGCCGGTGAATCAGCCGACCAAGGACGTCATGGCCAAAATAGAATTGCCGCCTGATGCGCCGAAATTAGGGGATTTGAGTCCGGTGGAGCGTCCCGTCAAGCGGCAACTCAAGCTGCCTGATATTCCGATTGTTTCTGAAATGACCGAGCCGGTCAGGAAAGCCGAGGAGAGCAAACCGCGACCCTCTCTGGCCGAGGAGTTGAACAGGGAACTTGATCGGGAGCTGCGGAACATCAGGAAAATCGACCTTGCCCAGTCCCCACCGCCGGAGTCGTCTTCGAAGTCAGCTCCTCAGGTCGAAGCGAAGGCGTCAAGCGTCAAACCAGTCGAGACGACGCTGAAAGTTGCCGGTGTCGCTTCTGGCTCCAATGCGTATCTGAGCCTTGTTCGGCAACGGATCAGCAGTTTTTGGAATGCGCCGCCGGTCGATGTCACGGGCCGGACCTACGTTGTCGTCATTCGATTCCGGCTCCATCGCGACGGGTCGGTGACCGACGTGGAGGTTGAGCGGTCGTCGGGCAACGAGTACTATGATCTGGCTGGAAAACGGGCGGTGATCAGCGCGATCCCCTTACCGGCGTTTCCGCCCGAAGTGGTGGAATCTCTTTACGACGCCCATTTCACGTTCACGGTTGGTGACGCCCAGGGATAAATCGATGTCGTCGAAAACTGTTATCGTCGGTCTGTGTGTGTCGGCCGGGTTGGTCTGGATCATTGAATCTGGCGCGACGGACGTGTTTCTTGAGGCGACGCGACCGGATTTTCAGAAGATTCCGGTGGGTGTTGTCGGAATCGCCGACGCGGGCGGACCTGAGTCGCCGGAGGGACGAATCAAGCTGGGAACTCGCATCGAAGAGGTGCTCAAGGCTGATCTGCGACGGTCGCTGGTGTTTTCTCTCGTGGATGTGGCTAGTCTTGGCGTGAAGGCGAGCATGCTAGGGAGCGAGCCGCATCCGTCGTTTAAACAAGCTACAGAGCAGGGAGCCTCTGTGATCGTCTGGGGCAAGGCCGGTATGAAGAGCGAAGACAAGGATGCCGACGTGAACATGGAAGCCTATGTGTACGATGCAGGAAGCGATGAGCTGGTCGGGGGCAAACGGTATGTGGGGTCTCCTGCCGTCGTGCGGTTGATGGCGCACCGGTTTGCGGATGAGTTGGTGTTTCGATACACGGGAGAGCCGGGCATCGCCCGGACCAAGATCGCCTACGTTGCGGAGCAGGGGGCCGCTCGTGAGCTTTTCGTGATGGATTATGACGGCTATGAACCGCGTCAAGTGACGGCGGACGGGTTCTTGAATCTGATGCCTCGATGGTCACCGGACCGAAGGTTTCTGGTGTTTACCGCCTATCGCCATCGGAATACGCAAACCATCGATATGATCGAGTTGGCGACCGGAAAACGCTGGACATTGGTGTCATGGGGTGGATTGAATATTACGCCTACCTTGTCGCCGGATGGAAATTTTCTAGCGTTTGCTTCGAGTTACGAGGGCAACTCCGAACTGTACCGTATGGATACCCGTACGAAGGCTGTTCAGCGGTTGACGGTCAACGCCGCTGGGGATCTTTCTCCAACGTGGTCTCCATCTGGCCGTGAACTTGCATTTGTATCGGATAGGAGTGGAGGGCCGCAAATCTTTCTTATGAGCGGAGACGGGACCAACGTGCGCCGGTTGACGTTCGAAGGAGACTATAATGCGGCGCCGGCGTGGTCGCCTCGCGGCAATTGGATTGCCTATGTGTGTCGGACGCCGAAAAAAGAGTACAAACTCTGTCTGATTACCCCCGATGGTCAGAAGCGCGTCCAATTGACAACGGGGCCTGGAGTTGACGATTCTCCGTCCTGGTCCCCGGACGGGCGGCATCTCGTGTTCAGCTCGACGGTGGAAGGCAGGAGCCACATCTACATGATCAATGCCGACGGCAAAGATCTTGAGCGGATTACCCATACCGGGACGCATAACAGCGCTCCGGCTTGGTCGCCAGCATCGTGATACAGAGAAAAGAATTGAATTGTGCCGGGGGAGTCTTCTCCGTATGCTGGAGAGGACAGTTCTTCACCGAAGCCACAAAAAATTGAGGAAGGGAGTTAAGAATATGACACGGCTGCAATCTCTCGTCGGTGTGCCGTTTGTGATCGGGTCATGCCTTCTAATGATGGCCGGATGCGCCTCGAAATCTGTCCGGTCCGGTGGCGACACCGTGGCTTTGCAGCAGGAGAGACAGGATAGAGGTGTGTCCGGTCAAGAGGTCCCCGATCTGTCGCCGTTTGGGCAGGACGGAGGAAGTTTGCGGGGGCTGGATAAGAATCCGTCGGAGGAGCGAGTTGGAAGCAATGCGCTCGTGGCCAAATCTGATCCCGGCAGCGCCGCTCGCCAGCTCGACGAGATACGGGCTGAACAGGCGGCTTCGGTGGCGGCGGGGCTGCGGGACGTGTTCTTCGCCTTTGACAGTTTTGTGATTACCGAAGAAGGACGCCAGGCGTTGGCCCGTAATGCGGAGTGGATCAAGTCGAACCGAGGGGTGCAACTGAAGATCGAAGGACACTGTGACGAACGGGGCACATCGGCTTACAATTTGGTCTTGGGAGAGAAACGTGCCAAGGCCGCCCGCAATTATCTGGTCGAACTCGGCGTGTCGCCTGGACAATTGTCAGTGGTGTCGTACGGCAAGGAACGGCCGTTTTGCAAGGAGCATGACGAATCCTGTTATTCACAGAACCGTCGGGCGCACATGGTTGTCAAGGGAGGCAGCTAACGGCGGGGGCGGTCACCGGGGTGTATGGATAAAGGAGCGTGGCGATCGGCGGATGATGTCAGAGAGGGACGACTATGAGAAAGGCTGAGACCGCGATTGCTGTCGTCTTGTCCATTCTGCCGTTCGGGTGTGTCGCTCAAGAGGCGGATCTCAGGCGCACTGAGCGGATCTTGCAGCAGCGTATTCAGCAGCAGGATGACCAGCTTTCGCAGGCTCGGGCCAGGCAAGGACAGGAAATTGCAACCTTGCGGGATCAAGAGTTGCCTCGTCTGCAAGGGGAGGTGGAACGTGCGTTTCATTTGACGCAGGAGCTGGAAGCGAAGCAAGAAGACATCAGGCATCGGTTGGCCCAACTGGAACAGCAAGTAAAGAAGCTGGACGCCGACAATGCGACGCGGTACGCCTGGATTCAAAAAAGCTTCGACACGCAAGATGCGAAAGTTGCGGCCAAGCTGAGCGAACTGTCGCGCGCGGTGGAAACCGTCGTGGCCGGAATGAAGAAAGATATCGTCGAGGCCGTACAACGCACGAATGACACCTTGGCTAAACGGATCAATGAAAGGCTGGAGGAACAAGAAAAGGAGACGGCCGACCATCGTCAACGACTGAATCAGAGCACGGAAAAGTTCGTTCAGTTCAATCAAGCGTTGACCGGGTTTCGGGAGGCGTTGACGGAACTTCACGAGCAAGCGGATCAAAGAGAGCAGGCGACGGGCAAATCGCTGGAGTCTCTGTCTCAGAATATCCAGGTCCTCTCCACACGAATCGCCGAACAAGATCGCCGGATTGAATCGTTAGTGAGATTGGTCGAGGCCGGCAACTCGAAAACCGATTCTCGCCAGCCGTCGCAACAATCGGCGCAGCGCTCCGATGATCCGTCACTGTCGGATGCCGAGTCTGGTCTGGTAGGTCGGTCGAAGGTTGAAGCAGGCGCCGCATCGGCGGCCTTCAATGGCCCAGGCGCGGCTCCTGCTTCCATCACGATTACACCGCCGAAAGAGTCGGCTCCGCCAGAATCGACGACGGCCAAGGCCGATCCTCCTCCCGACCGAGCCCAATACGAGCGGGTGTTGGCCTTGTTTCGTCATGGTGATTTGGAGGGGGCGCGGAACGGATTTACGGCGTTCTTGTCGGAGTATCCCAATTCTGATCTGGCTCCGAACGCCCAGTATTGGCAGGGCGAGGCCTATTACGGCGAAAAGGAATATCAGAAAGCGATCGATGCCTATAATCTGGTCGAGCTGCATTATCCGCGGAGCGACAAGGTACCGGCTGCGATCCTGAAAAAAGGATATGCCTATTTGGCCTTGAAGGACAAGAAGCGGGCCGAATTGGCGTTCAAACAGGTGATGACGTTGTATCCCAAAAGCCAAGAAGCGGCAAAAGCATCCGATAAGCTGGCGCAACTGAAGACCGGCCGGTGATTGTCATGAAAGATCGACGCATGGGTGCTACCATCGCTCCGCTGCTTGTTGCGGCACTGACGGCGACTGCTTGCGCCAAACACGCCGATTTTCTGGAGGTGCGCGAACAGCTTTCCATGGTGTCACGGGCTCAGGAGCACGATCATCAACGTCTGGATTCGGTGTTGCGACGAATCGATTCGATCGAGCGGTCGAAAGACGCCGAGCCGGTCAGGCTGCGGCTCGATGATCTGTCCGTTCGGCTTCAGAAGATCGAGAGCCGGCTGGCGAAACTGGAAGAGGCGGTAGTCCAGGCATCGATCAAAACCGACCTCTCATCCGGCCTCAAGCCAGCCAAACAGATTCCATCTGCGGACGCACCGGTCGGCGCGCCGGGCATTACCCCGACGGCCGCCTTCAATCTGGCCTATAATGACTATCTCAACGGCAAATACGAACTCGCCGTAGCCGGGTTTCAACGGTTTTTGAAAGATTTTCCAGGGACGTCGCTGAGTCCGAACGCGCAGTACTGGTTGGGAGAGTCCTATTACAAGATGAAGGATTACGGCCGCGCCATTCAGACGTTCGAGTCGTTGGTGGCTGAATATCCAGGCAATGAAAAAATTCCCGCCGCGTTGTACAAACTGGGGTTGGCGACGGCGGAGACGGGGGATCTCGCGAAATCAAGAAAGAACTTGAAACGGGTGCTCGAAGAATTCCCTGGTTCAGAAGAGTCTCGAATGGCGAAAATCAAGCTAGCTGAAATTCGATGATCGCTGCATCCCGCCACCCCGCTTTTTCCCCACCGTTCCGTCCTTGAGGGGTTTGATTTCATGGTGACAGCCGGTAGCGGAAAGATACGCATCTTGCCCGGCGAAGTCGTGAGCCGCATTGCGGCCGGCGAAGTTATCGAGCGTCCGGCCGCCGTGGTGAAAGAACTGATCGAGAACAGCTTGGATGCGGGGAGCCGTTCCATCATCGTTGAGATTCAGGACGGCGGATTGACGATGATTCGTGTGACCGACGACGGCGAAGGGATGGAGCCCGACGACGCGATGTTGGCCTTCGAGCGGCACGCGACGAGCAAACTTCGGTCCGATCGGGATCTCTGGACCATTCGGACCATGGGATTTCGGGGCGAGGCCTTGCCGAGTATTGCCGCCGTTTCCCAGGTCCGTGTCTCCACGGCCGTGCGTTCGGCCGCAGTCGGTGTTTCCTTCCGGGTCAGGGAAGGGAAGATCGAAGGGATCGCCGAAGCTCCGCCCGTGGCTGGTACCAGTATCGAAGTGAAGGAGTTGTTCCACAATCAGCCGGCCCGAAAGAAATTTCTCAAGTCGGCTCCTGCGGAGTTCTCACACATCAGCCGCGTCGTGCAGCAGGCCGCACTCGCCTGGCCGTTCGTCCACTTCAGACTGCTCCATAATGGAACAGAGGTCATGAACTATCCGGCCGTTTCGTCCGAACGGGATCGCATCGGTCAAGTCTCTCGACCTTCGTTTCTGGCTCACTGCCGGCCGGTTCAAGCGGCTCTTCCGACGGCCAGGGTCAGCGGCTACGTGATCGATCCGGTGCAGGCGCGGTCGTCGCGGGTTCCCCAGGAATTGTTTCTCAACCGTCGTCCGGTTCGAAATGCCGCCGTGTTTCATGCGGTGACAGAGGGATACGGAGCTTCTCTCGCCAAAGGCCGCCAACCGCTTTTCGTCTTGTTCTTGGATGTCGATCCCGACCGAGTCGACGTCAACGTTCATCCCGCCAAACGAGAGATCCGCTTTGCGGATCAGGATTTGATCCATCAGTTGGTGCGAAGGGCGGTGCGTCACGCATTGGGAGTTGAGACGAGACCGCCGGTCGCAGGAGCGGAGGAAGCGAACGGTGAGGCAATCCAAACTCGGTCACAAACTTGGGTTGTGAATGACGAATCGGAATGGGGGCGAACTCGCCCCGCGCAAGCGGGCGGGTCAGTGGAATCGTCGGATCAGCCGCTTGGTCGGCCGGACGTTCCGCCTCAGGAGGGGGCCCAACTGGTTTTTGTAAGCGAAGCGGCGGAACCCTATGTGCGGGTGCCGTCTAGAGAGGTCCTTCCGTTGGGTCAGCTCAAGCGCACGTTCTTGATCGTCCAGCTCGGCGGCGATTTGGCCGTGATCGACCAACACACCGCCCATGAGCGGGTGTTGTATGAACGGTTGTTTCGCGCGTGGGCGTCTCGGGACGTTCGATCCCAGCCGTTGCTTATTCCCGAAACGGTTGTCTTGCCGGCTTCTCATGCGACGCTCCTTGGTCGTTATCAAGGCGACCTTGAGAAACTCGGGTTGGAGCTTGAGCCTTTTGGACCCTCGAGCGTGTTGGTTCGAGCTGTTCCCATGGGGCTTGGCAAGATCGAGATGGAGCCTTTTTTGCTCGATGTGCTCGATGATTTAAGCCAATGGGATGACGCATCAACCGTGGAGGCGAAAGTCCGTCCCATCTTGGCCTCGCTGGCCTGCCATGGCGCAATCCGTTCTGGCCGATCTTTGGAACTACCTGAGATCAAGGCGTTGGTTGAAGATTGGAGAGCCGAAGGAGAGCCGACCACCTGTCCTCATGGACGACGAACCGTGTTTCGTCTTGGGACGGACGACCTTGAAAAAATGTTCGGGCGGGCCGGTTGGTAGAAGTCCGAGGGACGGTGCAGGGCGGAATGAGAGCAATAACTCGCATCGTCCGCATCGCCGACGCCGCGCGTTCGATCGTGCCGGGGTGAGCGGGCAATGAGCGGATTATAACGGCGAATGAAGTCGAATCTCTCAGACGCGGTGTGTCAACGACGACCGTTGGTCGTGTTGTTGGGGCCGACCGCGGTAGGCAAAAGTCAGATCGCCGTGCAGGTGGCGAAGCATTTTTCAACCGATGTGCTGGCGGCCGATTCACGGCAGGTCTATCGCGGAATGGACATCGGCACGGACAAGCCGTCCATCGATGAACGTCAAGGTATATCGCATCGACTCATTGATTTGGCCGATCCCGATGAAGCCTTCAACGCGGGGCGATATCGGAGAGCCGCGATGGCGGAGATTGAGCGTCTGCTTGCGGCACGACGGCTGCCCTTCGTCGTTGGCGGAACGGGGTTGTACATCCGTGCCTTGGTGCGGGGGCTCTGTCCGGCCCCGGAGGCTAGTCCCGAGTTGCGGGAAGAGTTCGTGGCCCTCGGTCGAAAAGAGGGACGAGAGCGACTCCATGCAGAATTGGCGGCCGTTGATCCCGCTCTGGCGGCGCGGCTGCATCCTCGGGATGAATCGAAAATCATCAGAGCTTTGGAGGTGTATCGATTGTCCGGCCAGCCGATGTCCGTCTGGCAAGGACAGCACGGCTTTCTCCAGGCGCCGTTTTCCACGCTCTTGATCGGGTTGCAGCGGGAACGGGAAGATCTCTACCGCAGGATTGAAGTGCGGATCGATCGGCAGTTGGCGCATGGAATGGTCGAGGAGACCCGTGCGTTGATCGATCGTGGGTACGGACGACACTTGGGGGCGATGAAGGCGTTGGGCTATCGACACGTCGCGGCGTATTTGTCCGGCGATTACGATGAGTCCGACATGGTTCGGTTGTTCAAGCGAGATACCAGGCGCTTTGCCAAGCGACAGATGACGTGGTTTCGAAAAGAGCCGGGTGTTCGGTGGCTGTCGATCGCGGCCGATGAATCGCCCGACCGGACGGTTCGACGGGTGGTGTCCATTGTCGAACAGTTTCTGGAAACGATCGGCGCCGGTTCGCAACCGGACGCGATGCAAACAACGGGATAGGGAGCGAGATGAGGGCGCACAAAGCATATCGACGTCAAGAAGCGTCGGTGGGCATAATCGGCGGGAGCGGTCTCTATCAGATGGAAGGGCTCAAAGGCGCCAGAGAGTATCGGATTCGCACTCCCTTCGGCGCTCCCTCCGGCGCGGTGGTCGTCGGTCTCATCGACGGAGTTCAGGTTGCGTTTCTGGCTCGACACGGGAGCGGTCACCGATTGAGTCCGAGTGAGATCAACTATCGGGCGAATATCTACGCGCTCAAGTCGCTGGGGGTCTCCCGTGTGATTTCCATCAGCGCGGTGGGCAGTATGAAGGAATCGATCAAGCCTGAGGATGTGGTGATTCCCGATCAGTTTCTTGACTTGACGAAACGGCGCGCGTCCACGTTCTTCGAGGGTGGAGTGGTGGCGCATGTAGCGTTTGGCGAGCCTGTGTGCGCCGGTCTGTCGGAGAGGCTGGTGTCGTCCGGCCGACAGGTGGGAGCGACCGTTCATTCGGGGGGCACCTACGTCTGTATTGAGGGTCCGCAGTTCTCGACAAAAAGTGAATCAATGTTGTATCGACAGTGGGGTGTCGATGTGATCGGGATGACCAATATGCCGGAGGCAAAATTGGCGCGCGAAGCCGAATTATGTTACGCGACGATGGCGTTGGTGACGGACTACGATTGTTGGCACGAAACGGAAGAAGCCGTGACGGTTGAGGCGATCTTGGCCACGCTTCATCGAAACGTGGAGTTGGCGAAGCGGATTCTGCGGGAAGCGATTCCCACCGTGGCGACATCGGAGGCCTGCGCCTGTCAGCGAGCTTTGGATCATGCTATTGTCACGGCTCGCAAGAGTGTGCCGGCCTCCGTCAAAGGCAAACTTGCGTTGCTGACACGCCGCGTCTGGTCACAATAAAAAGGAGCATGATGGATGGGAAAATTATTGGTGGTCGGATCGGTCGCTCTCGATACGGTCAAAACCCCGTTCGGTGAGAGAACGGAAGTCCTCGGCGGATCGGCGACGTACTTCTCGACATCGGCGAGTTTCTTTACCTCTGTCGCGCTGATTGCTGTGGTCGGAGAAGATTTTCCGCCGCGACACGTGGCGTTTCTAAAGAGTCGTGGGATCGATCTGACAGGTCTTGAACGGCGTCCCGGCGCGACGTTCCGCTGGAAGGGCGAGTATACGCATCAGTTGAACGAAGCACATACGCTAGAGACGCACCTCAACGTTTTTGAAACGTTTCGTCCCATCATTCCCGATACGCATCGATCGCCTGAAGTCTTGTTTCTTGGAAATATCGATCCGGAGCTGCAACTGGACGTGCTTCAGAAAGTCAATCGTCCTTCATTGGTCGCCTGCGACACGATGAATTTCTGGATCACCCGCAAGCGGGCCGCGCTGTGGAAAGTTCTCGAACATGTGGACGTGCTGATTATCAACGACGGCGAGGCGCGTGCCCTAGGTGAGGATTCCAACCTGGTTAAGGTGGCGAAGCTGGTGCTGTCGCGAGGTCCCAAATACTTGATCGTCAAGCGGGGCGAGTACGGGGTGCTGATGTTCAATGAGAAACAGGTGTTTGGCGCCCCCGCGTTCCCCCTTGAAGATGTGCGTGATCCGACGGGTGCCGGTGACACGTTTGCCGGTGGCTTCTTGGGCTACTTGGCGGCGACCGGAAATCGGTCCGAAGAAGCAATGAAACAAGCGATCATCTTCGGCAGCGTCATGGCATCGTTTACGGTAGAGTCCTTTAGCCTTGACCGATTGCGCATCCTGGATTACAAAGAAGTGCAGGAACGATTCCGTGAGTTCAAACGATTGACTCATTTCGAGGACATTCCGTGAAGAGAGCAACGGGGGCGAGAAGGCGGAGCCAGGCGGTCGCCGCACGCGCGGTGGAGTTCAGGAGCCTGTCGATTTGGGTGGTATCGTTGATTCTGCTGGCTGGCTGCACCGCGAGCGAGGAGACGATCAGAAAATCGCAAGGGTATTATCAAGAAGGAGTGGCTAGTCTTCCGGGTGATCGACAACGGGCGTTCGTGTCGTTTCAGAAAGCGGTCCAGTTGAATCCCGACAATAAAGAGGCTCGGTATGCGTTAGGGCATGTGTACGCGATGCAGGGGAAACTGGCGAAGGCGGAGGAAGAATTCCGCGCAGCGATCAAGATTGATGAGGATTTTTCGGAAGCCCACACCTACCTGGGGCAGATTCTGGCGAGTCAGGGTCGTTGGGATGAAGCGATCACGTCCTACCGGCGGGCCTTGGCGAATCCGCTTTATGTAACTCCCGATCTAGCCTGGTTTCATTTGGGCAGAGCGCTGGAACAAAAGGGCGATCTTCAGGCCTCGATGGAGGCGTTTGAAGACGCGTTGGCCACCAGTCCTCCGAGCATTCCACCGGCAATGACTCAATTGGAATTGGGACGGTTGTATGTGAAGTTGGGATATCTGGCCAAAGCCCGCGAGGCGCTGAAAAAAGTGGAGATGTTGGATCAGAACGGAGAATACGCGACGGCTGTCGCCGAACTGTCGGCCCAATTGAAATAGCAGAGGAGACCATGGAGTCGGTCGGCGAATTTTTCAGGCAGGTACGAGAAGCGAAGGGGTTGACCGTCGACGAGGTATCCTCCAAGACTAGAATCCGAGCCGACTTCGTCCGGGCGCTTGAGGAAGGCAATTTTTCCAAACTCCCCGACCAAGTGTTCGCCAGGGGCTTTGTTCGTTCCTATGCTCGCTCGCTTGGTTTGGACGAGGAAGACGCGATTCAGCGGTTCACCAAGTCGGCCGGCGCATTTTACGAGAAACAGGACGAGCGGGAACGGCTCAAGCTCCGTCAAATTGAAGAGGACCGAAAGCGTCGGGCGAATCGAAAAGCGGTGGGAGTGGCGATCGGACTTGCCGTAGTTGTCTTGATCGTTTTGTTGAGTCGGGAACAATCGTCCATGCTCCGGCACGCGGATTCGGACCAGATTCTTACTGCGCAAAACAGTGCGGGGACCGTGAGAGAGGAACTCGCCGCGACGTCCCCGCGGAACGGCGGGGAGACAGAATTTTCGGGTGAGGCTCTGAAACAATATGACAAGATGGTGCCGCCGCCCTTGACGTCGGCAGAGGAAACTCGTCGTCTTGAATCGACTCCTCCGTCCGGTACGACTTCAAGAGAAGAATCCCAGACAATTTCTACTGTGTCGCCTGGTGCGGACGGGCCGTTGGGGGGCATTTCTTTTGAACGGGGCGCAATTTCCGGAGACGATCAATTGGTGCTGGACCTGGAGGCCACCGAATTGAGTTGGGTTGTCGTGCAAGTCGACAACGGCAGTCCGCAGGAGTCGTTGTTGAGGCCAGGTGAAAAGGCACGGTGGAAAGGTCAGAATCAGTTCGTCCTCACGCTGGGCAATGCCGGAGGAGTCAAAGCGGAACTGAACGGGAAGCCTCAAAAACCGTTCGGCCCAAGCGGCAAAGTCGCACGCGATATTGTTTTAAAGCGATAATGCCGGTGCCAGTGAGACGGTGTCACGCACATCACCGTGCCGGTCCCTCCATTCCAGTTCCAGTCATTTATTCCATAAGGATCTTGAGCATCTTCCAACAACGGCGGTTTTGTGTGTTCTGAGTAGTGTGCAGCCGCTGGGAAGATTTCATGCGTCGGTGTCTTCAACGGAAAAATAGTGTGGTGGTGGGACCAGAGCGGTTGAGATAGAAGATGTGAGGGTGGTCCGAAGAAATGGGGAATGTCTCTGGTGGCGTGATCATGGCGCAGCTCCCTTGAAAAAGGCGGCATCTGTTCGGCGGGATGAGCCGGTGAAAAGGTCCTTTCTTGACAGGAATTTAAAGGGGTTGGTATAGTCCGACCGTTTAACGGCTTTTGCATGCATCTCATGGCATTTCAACCTGCCGCTGTTGCGGAATCAATGCACGGTCAGTTCAATACAAAGGAGGGTGAGTGATGGGGTATCTGTCTAAGTTTTTGGGGGTCAGCGCAGCGCTGATGCTGTTGTCAGCTTCGATGGTTGGGGCGGAAGAGCGAGATCCCACAAAGCCTCGTGTTCCGGCTGATCAACTTGCGGATGCAAAAGCCATGAAGAATCCGATAGAGCCTACGGCGGACAGTATTGCCAAGGGAAAGGCTCTGTACGAAGGGAAGGGCACCTGTTTCAATTGTCATGGGAAGACAGGAAAGGGTGACGGTCCCGCCGGCGCGATGTTGAATCCGAGCCCGCGGGATTTTACTAACTGCAAATTCCACAAGAAGCGGAAGGATGGCGAACTCTTCTGGGTCATTAAAAACGGCAGTCCCGGTACGGGGATGGTCTCTTTGATTCCAGCTGCCATCAATGACGAAGAGGCGTGGCATATTATCAACTACGAACGAAGCTTCTGTAAGGGGGAATAGGTAAATTCTACGTCCATCGGAGTCTGTCTATCGGGTCTGTCTATCGGATGGACGTGCAATTTCGGGAGGTCAACACGGCGGACGGGAAGGTTACTTCCCGTCCGCCGTTGTTTGTCGGCGCGATGAGAAAAGGCACTTACTGCGGCGAGGCGGTCACTCTCATTCCTTCCTTCACCGGCGGTTCGATCTTAATATGCGGCCCCTCCACCTTGGGGAGGAGACCGGCGCCGGGCTTTTCGATGATCCGTCGGTTTTCTTCGTTCATCTGAAGGTTTTGTTTGCTGTGTCCCTCGTTGACACGAGCAGAGTCAACGAGGGCCTCCTGCCCCGTCGCGTTTTTTTGACCAGGATCGTTCGCCAGTAACTGGCCGTTCACCGGATCTACAGCCTTCCCCATGGGATAGCCTGGGTGTTTGGGAAGCATCGCCGGATTGGCCAGTGCGAGAAGGGAACCGACGAGCCATCCGGCCGCGATAAAACACGCAATGAGCGAGAGTTTCATGGCGCGACCTCCTTGTGAAAGTGAAAAAACAGGAGTGTGCGGTCGAGAAGCAGACACTCGGCCAAGGAAATGGCAGAGCAGCAGACGACAACGAACAAGAGGAAAAACATCTACCCCGGTTTCATACAGCACCCCCGGGACTAACCATAACATGGCGTACCAGTCGGACCGACGTCAAGTGGCGGCGTGGGCAAGTGCTTGATGAGGGATTGTAAGGTGTTGAAGGCCGTCGCTTTTTCGATAATGAGGATTGAGGCAAGGCGAGCGTGCTTCTTGTGGGGGCGAGACGACCGATGTTTTTTTATTGCGCGTCGGTAAAGAGAGATGCTGAAAAGCGATGAATCATATAATTCTGCCTTGTGTGGAAGGGGTCGGGATGACAAGGGAAACGATGTCTATGAGATGGGGATGGCCGATGTATCGAGCCAGGAACAGGTTGAAAACGTATGAGGAGGCTGGATTTTGATACTTGTGTTGGAAGATAGCTTGAGAGTCCCGTTGCGAACAATCCGGCAAACGGTCACCTGAACGTTTAAACGTTTCGAGGGGTTGGTACGTCCAGATCGAGAACCGGTTAAGCATCCAGACGGAAACGTCCGGAATGATCCACCCGAGGACGTCAACTTTTTCCTTGTTGTCTAATCATCCTGCGCGAGGCGGGAGGAAAGGAGAAAACGCGGGCTGCATTATTGCCGGTTGGACTCGTGATCGGCCGGGTTATCCCAGAGTGTGGTGAAGGCCGTTTGCGCCAGATGTTCCGCTTCCTGCGTCAGTGAGCCTCCCCCCCTTTCCCGATGAACTAAAAAGTCAATGAAGTCAGCTACCTCAGCCTGTCGCTCCTGGGACAGCTCCCGTAACTTTTCGATAATGATCTGTTCGCTCATCTTTATCATGGTCGTATGACTCACCCCTCAAAAAAAATCGGCGCAGACTACACCGCTTTGAAAAAAAATTCAATCGTCTCTTTCGCAAAAAGCGACTTTCTGCCCGCGAAGTTCGAAGCCATTGATAAACCGATGGTCCAGTGGTGAGTTGCGAGGAAAAAATGAACGGGCTAGGGGTGGTGTGTGGATGCGAGTGCGGCAGGGGCGGACAAGATAAGCGAGCCGACTGTGTCGCTCGGCTTAAACATCGGAAAAATTATCGGGCGCTGCTCCGCATTAAATCGGGACTTGGCCGCCCACGTCACTTTTTGGCGTACGTAGCCGGCAAGTTCTTCGAGCGTGACGAAACCGTTTTGATTGGTGTCGGCTTCTCCGCGAAGTCCGCGCAGAAAGAAATAGGTGAACAGCCCATGGCGATGAGCGTCGTCTTCCAAACCGGTCTTGAAGGATTCTCCGCTGATCATGTGAATCATGGCTTCTCCGTTCAGATCCCAACGGGGGATGGCGGTTTGTGCATCGGACTCGCCAGGCAATTTGGACACCAGGCCGTCAAAGATGAAGAGAGTCTGTTGGACGTTGAGCTTGGCAACGGTTGACGCGATGTGCTGAAGCGGATAGAGACGTGCGCCTGCCTCACGACTTGCGTCGGATAGAGCGAGCCATACTTCGCCGTTTGGAGCGACCATCGCCTGTCCAGCAAAATAGACGATCACCACGGCGTTCTTATCTACCCGTTGCGGAAGCCACTTGGTGAATGCAGCATCGACGGCGGCGTGATGGGCTTGCAAATCCCGGAGCAGCATCACGTTGGATGAGGGCACGCCTCCGATCGCCTGAAAATAGTCGGCTACTCTCTGCGCGTCTGCCGAGGCGTATTTTCTTGGCCCACTCTGCGGGAGTGGATAGGTACCGATCCCGATAGCGATCAGATAGGTTCCTGGTTGCTGAAACGTGGATCGAAGAGCGGGAACCTGATCCACGTCGTCTATGCCGGCCCCTGCCGGCTGAATTGTCAGCGAGAGTGTTTGAGGAGGCGCGACCGGTTTCCCTGACTGGGTCAGGGTGACATGGATTTCGGCTTGGAGTGGTTGGCGGGTCGGAGGCAAGGTTGCCATAAACTCCAACGATTTCGTCTGGGCCGGTTGTAACGGAGGAAGAGTCAGGGTTGTCGTGGGGAAAAGATTGAGGACCGCGGGTGTGCCCGTGAGGGAGGCCGAGACGTCCTGAACCGGAATCGTGCCGGTATTGACGACATCGACTCGGATTCGCACGTGCTCGCCGCTTTCCAGAAGTAAGTCGCCGTTCTCGTCGAGCAACAGAGCTTTGAAACGAAGCGCTGACGAGGTGGGAGGTGTCGCCGAAGAGGGCAATCCGGCCGTCGCCGAGGAAGTGGATGGGTCCGAGGCCGATTCCTGAGAGATGAAAGGTGAAGACGGTTGTTCCCCGAACGCGATTCTGGCGTCCAGAAAGACTTGGGTGGCCAACTCTTCGGCCGTATCGCGGATAAAGGGGGAGATGACGTAGTCGCAATTTCTGCCGACTTGCTCTAACCGCAGGCGCTCTCGCCGGTCCACTCTGAATTCCGTTTCCCGCAAGACAGCGCCATGGATGTCGGAGGTTCGCACGAGCGCATTCATTCGCAAGGTTGCCGGAGCTCGATCGTACAAGGCGTCTTTGTCAAGTTCAAACGACCACTCTCGGACCTCAAACGTCATCACATGATCCGGACGGACCCCGTTCTCTCGGTCCGATTCAGAGACGACCGTTTTGAACGTTCGAGACGCCTCCTCGCGCAACGCTTTCTCGATCTGGCGACCGATCGGGACCTCTCCCATCTGGCCGCATGAATTTGTGTAGCGAAAAGTCCGTTGCGCGATGGAGGAAGGGATGTCCAGTTTGACGACATGGGGTAGTGGCTCCTTGGCCGGGGAAGAATCGAGTCGTGGAACGCATGCCGGGATGCATCCGATAACCAACAACAGGGCGGTTCCGATCATCACGGACGAATCCCTTGGCTGCCATGTATCGGTCGGAGAAGATGTTATGAGTCGCACGGTCGGCATCGTTATTATCTGTTTTGGCGACGAAGCATCGGGCCGGTTCACCGTACTGGAAACATGGTGCGAAAGCAACCGCAGATTCTCGTCAGGGAGAACAACGTCGACTAGTTGAGGAGACTTTCCTCTTTGAAGCCCTCGGAAGGGTTAGTGTACAATGCCTTTGCAAGTGGTGCCGACGTGTGGGCGAACGGGTGTGGAGAGGAAAGGAAGCAGTCGGCTCCATGAGGTTTTTGAGTGGGGGCATTCATACTTCTGGAGGATCCTATTTATGGTCAATCGAAGTCGGCGAGCGTTTTTGTGGTCGATCGGCGGCGGGCTATTCCTGGCGTTGTGCGCGTGTGTCGGCCTTGAACAGGGGCTCTCTACTGCGGACGCCGGTGTGCCCCCGGCGTTTATCCAAGGTTTCTCGGAAATCGTCAAAAAGACGACTCCGGCCGTCGTCAACATCGCGGTCACCGGAGGGGGCGAAAGCGGGCGCCGGCGCGGACTGCCGCCAGGGCCGTTCGGGAGGCCGCCGGGCGAGGAGCCTGGAGGAGAAGAGGCGCCGACTCCGCCGCCGATGCCTCCTTTTCCGCCTGGTCCGCATGGCCGCCCGGAACAAAGTGCCGGATCGGGAGTGGTGATCGACCCCAACGGATACATCGTGACCAACAACCATGTGGTGGAAGGAGCGACGCGGATTACGGTGACGTTGAACGATCGGCGGGAGTTCTCAGCCAAAATCATCGGGACTGATCCTAAAACCGATTTGGCTGTTATCAAGATCGAGGCGAAGGATCTGCCGACGCTCAAGTGGGCGGAGTACGAGAAATTGCAAGTGGGCGATCTCGTCTTGGCTGTGGGAAGTCCGTTCGGACTCAGCTCGACCGTGACGTTGGGGATCATCAGTGCGCTGGGACGGGGAAACGTGGGTATCGCGGACTACGAAGATTTTATTCAGACCGACGCCGCCATCAATCCCGGCAATTCAGGCGGGGCACTCGTCAATATGAATGGCGAGCTCATCGGCATCAATACGGCGATCTTTTCGAGAACGGGAGGATCCGAGGGCGTGGGATTCGCGATCCCCAGCAGCATCGCAGTCGATATCGTAGATAGTCTCCTGCGTACCGGCAAGGTCGTACGCGGCTGGATGGGGGTGGCGATTCAAGAGATTACGCCGGCGTTGGCCAAATCGTTCAAGTTGCCGGAAGATCGGAAGGGCGTCCTTATCAGCGACGTCAACGAAGGCGGGCCTTCATTTGCCGCCGGGATCAGGCGTGGCGACGTGGTCGTGGCATTTAACGGCAAAGAAGTTCAAAGCGTCAGCCAGCTCCGGAACATCGTGGCCCGCACGATGGTGGGAAAAGAAGCGGAGGTCAAGATCCTGCGCGACGGCAGGGAGCAGACGATCATCGTTAAGGTGGCCGAGCGGCCATCGGATGAAGTGTTGGCGAGGAGAGAGCCCGCGCCGTCGAAAGAACCGGACTCCATGATCAAGCCGCCGGACAATGTCCTGGCGTCTCTTCGCGCCCAGGCGTTGGACAACGCGTTGATGAGCCAGTTGAACATTCCTGCCAATGTGACCGGCGTTGTGATTGCATCGGTGGAGCCGGGCGGGCAGGCGGAAGCGGCTGGATTGCAGCGCGGCGACGTGATTCAAGAAGTGAATCATGAAGCCGTCAAGACACTGGAGGATTATCAAAAAGCGGCCGCCAAGATCGGGAAAGACGAAGTGGTTGTTCTGTTGATCAATCGGCGCGGCAACAGTCTTTTTGTAGCGGTCAATCCCAAGTAGAGAAGCCCAAAGAGCTCAAAATAGAGAAGAGGGCGGTGAGGAACCTCGCGACTCGGCTTCGCGACTCGGGAAGGGTCTCGTACAGCCGACGCGAGGAAAAAGAAGGCTCCGGGTCGAGAGGCCCGATCTTGGCGAGGGGACGTGCTGAAACAATTCAACCAGTGGCTGCAAGAGACGATCTTCAAACCGCTGGAAGACAAGAAAATGCCGGTGATGGAGCATCTGGTGGAATTCCAGGTGCGGCTGACCCGTGCGACGATTGTTACAGCGGTCGTGTTCGTGGGGACGTTCTTTTTCGCGGACACCCTCGTCAAGTGGTTGCGCGTTCCATTGCAAAATATGTTTGTGCCCAGCACGTTGTCGTGGGAACCGACCGACCTGCCTGCCGTTCCGTTTGTCTTTCTTGCACCGGCCGAGGCATTGTGGCAGAACGTCAAGGTGGCGGGGCTGTTTGCCATCGTGCTCGCCGCTCCCTATATCCTTTATGAGATCTGGCGATTCGTCGTGCCCGGGCTGCACGTCCAGGAACGTCGTTTCGTCGGACCGTTTGTGTGCATCAGCACCGTCGCGTTTTATGCGGGGGCTGCGTTCTCGTTTTTCTTTGTGCTCCCGTTCGCGTTGAATTTTTTAATATCCTACGGCGTCAACGCCGGTTTTACGCCCCAGATTTCCATTGCACAGTACGTCGGCTTCGCCTTGTGGTTTTTGCTGGTGTTCGGTCTGATCTTCGAAGTGCCTCTGGCGCTTACGATCATGGCGAAGCTCGGTTGGGTCGATGCCCCGTTCTTGATTCGCTACTGGAAATGGGCGTTGCTGGGGTCGTTCATCATCGCGGCGATTCTCACCCCGACTCCCGATCCTTTTAATCAAACTCTGATGGCCGGCCCCATGTTTTTGCTGTACTGGGTCGGCATTTTGGGGGCCAAGTTTTTCGGCAAGCAGCCGGCATCCGAGACTGCCGGAACCGGCATGGCGGCCGCCATGGGAGCCGGGGGGCGCGGGACGGTGGCCATGCCGAAATCTTCGGAGAGTGAGTACGTCGGGGTGCCTTCATCAGGAAGCCGACGATAACCGACGGCGGAAAAAAACAAATTGAAAGGGATGATGACATGGGGCGTGAATTGACCGTTGTCAATCCTGACGGTGACGCCTGCACCTACTTGTGGGCTTGCGCGATCTGCGATGAGAACGAACGGTGTCAAAAAGACAAAGAAGGACACAGCCGGTGGCTCGTCGGCAAGCGGATGCAGCGGGTTGAGCACAAGGTGCTGATCATGAGCAATAAAGGGGGCGTGGGCAAGAGTACCTGCACGACGAACATCGCGGTGAGTCTTGCACTCAAGGGGTGGCATGTCGGGATCTGCGACATGGACATCCATGGTCCCAACATTCCTAAGATGGTGGGGGCGGAGGGCCAAAGACTTAAAATCAGTACCAGCGGCGGTATCATCCCGTTCCAGGCCTACAATCTGAAAATCGCGTCGATGGCATTTTTGCTCCAGAGTTCCGACGACCCCATCATCTGGCGCGATGCGTACAAGTATGAGTTCATCAATCAACTGCTGGGCGGCGTCGAATGGCAAGACCTGAATTTTTTGCTCATCGATCTTCCGCCTGGGACCGGAAACGAGTCGGTGACGACGGTTGATCTTCTGGGACGGGTCAGCGGCGCTGTCATTGTGACCACCCCGCAAGAGGTGGCCTTGCTCGATTCTCGCAAGTCGGTCACTTTCTGCAAGGATAGCGATGTGCCGATCATCGGCATCGTCGAAAACATGAGCGGATTGGAATGTCCGCATTGCCGCGGACACATCGACGTGTTTCGGCGGGGAGGCGGCGAAGCCTCCGCGCGGGAGATGGGGGTGCCGTTTCTCGGTCATATTCCGCTGGATCCCGAGGTGGTCACCCAATCGGATGCGGGGGAACCGTATGCGCTCTTCAATTCCGATACGCCCACCGCGGAAGCCTATCATCGCATCGCCGATCAGATCGAAATGTTCTGCAAGAGAAACGAGTCGTCGTTGAAAAGGGCGGCGTCTCGAAAAATCTAAGGGTGGTCGCTCGATGGCTCATCGACAAGACGGCAGGGACCGATTGACTCCTCTTGATGAAGCTAGGCGTGTGGTGCTCGATGCCGTAACCGCTCTGGGCGTGGAGAAAGTTTCCATTCTCGACGCGCTCGGGCGAACGCTCGGAGAGGACATCGTCGCCGAGCGCGACAATCCGCCGTGGAATAACAGCGCCATGGACGGATTTGCGGTACGGTGGGACGATATCAGGCAGGAGCACGCGATTCAGAAGCCCGTGACGCTGAGGGTGATCGAAGAAGTGCCGGCCGGCAAAATGCCGTCGAAAACAGTTCGAGCCGGAGAGGCGATCAGAATCATGACCGGCGCGCCGATTCCGCAAGGAGCGGACACGGTCGTAAAAATCGAGGATACGGAGTACCAGGCGGAGACGGTCCGCATCTTCAAACCGGAACCACGAGGCGCCAACATTCGTCTGCAGGGCGAAGACGTGACGAAGGGCACGCGCATCATTGAAAAGGGCGCCTTGATTCGACCGGGGGAAGTAGGCATGTTGGCCATTCTGGCGAAGCCGTTTGTGTTTGTCCATCAGCGGCCGCGTGTCGCGATTCTGTCGACGGGAGATGAACTGGCCGATCTCGACGAGCGGCCGAGCGACGACAAGATCGTCAACTCGAACAGCTACGGAATTGCCGCGGCCGTGCAGGAGGCCGGAGGTGTTCCGTTGTTGCTGGGCATCGCGCGCGATACACAGGCGGCACTGAAAGAGAAAATCTTCCAGGGGATGAGCGCGGACATGCTGGTTCTCTCTGGTGGAGTCTCCATGGGAGACTATGACTTCACCAAGGCCGTGTTCCAAGAGATCGGCGCCGAGATGAATTTCTGGAAGCTGGCGATTAAGCCCGGTCAGCCGCTCGCTTTTGGCAAAATCCAGGGAAAGCCGGCCTTCGGGTTGCCGGGAAACCCCGTTTCTTCGATGGTCACGTTCGAGCAACTGGTCCGCCCGGCCATTCTCAAAATGGCAGGACGCCGAACGTACGGACGCCCGACCGTTGAGGCGGTGTTTCAAGAGCATTTTTCAAAGCGACCAGACCGACGGCATTTTCTGCGCGGGATCCTGACTCGCGAACACGGGGTCTTCAAAGTTCGGACGACGGGCGATCAGGGGTCCGGCATTCTCACCTCAATGGTCAAGGCCAACTGCCTGATCGACGTTCCGGTCGAGATTGACAGACTCAATCCCGGAGATTCCGTGACGGTTCAACTCTTGAGCGGTGAGGCCTGGGCAGCCACAGCAGATTGTTTCGATCATCCCGGCGGATCTCGATCGTCTTGCTGTTAGGGGATCGGTGAGGATGATCACCAACCTGATGTGTCGCCCTTGAATCGATCGCAAGAGAAAAGGAGCTTCCACAACTGTTCAATGAGGCAAGCGGCGGTTTCATCGTCGTACAGGCATGGTATTGTTGCCGGATCATGACCATGATGGCGATTCCGATTATCTGTTTCGTCGGGCGCTCAAACAGCGGGAAAACCACCTTCATCGAGCGCCTGATTCCCGAGTTGGTGCGAGTCGGCTATAAGGTGGCGACGGTGAAGCATGCCGGGCACGGGTTTGATTTGGATACGGAAGGCAAGGACAGTTGGCGCCATAAACGGGCGGGGGCCAGCAGCGTCGTGGTCCTGTCAAAGGGAAGTATGGCGCTTTTCGCCGACGTGTCGGATCAGTTGAAAGTCGAGGACGTGCGAGATCGGTTTCTGGACGACAGTTATGATTTGATTATCGCCGAGGGATGGAAGCACGAAGGGTATTCCAAAATACTCATCGTCCGCGACCAACCGGGAGAAATTCCCATCTCAACGGAGGGATTGCTGGCGGTCGTGTCAGACACGCCGGCGGATTTCGGAGTTCCGGTCTTCGGTCTGGACGACGTGCCGGCCGTTGCCGCGCTCATCGTGCGACATTTCCCTCGACGTGCTCGATCGGCGCATGAGCTGGAAACCTAGCGCGCTTATACTGGGTTTCATAGCCGGAACGATCGCGTTCGTCGCTGTCGTGGCCCCTCTCACCGATCAACCGACGTTCTGCGCCGGATGTCACCTCATTGCACCCTCCTATGAGAGCTGGGCCGCTTCTTCCCACAGAACCGTGACATGTGTGGCGTGCCATGTGAGGCCGGGAATCGGAGGGTGGATGCACGATAAAGTTTGGGTCGGGGTGCGGGATACGGTCCGCTATCTGTCCGGGACCCATCCCGACGCGCATAATTTGAAAGCGCACGTCGAGTCCGATCTCTGTCTGAGCTGTCATCGAAATATCGGCCGGGTTTCCGAAGTGGCTCCCCGGGATCTGCCATCGCCGGTCAACGATGTGGGTCTTATCATGAGTCATGGGAAGCACATGCGGGCGTTTGAGGCTCGGCGGAAGGGAGAAGGTTGCACGACATGCCACTCCGGTGTCGTGCACGATCGGCCGATCAAGGGATATCCGATTGTGATTCCAAGAGGGCACGTCTCCGCCGATGACAAGCCATGGCCTCCGGACCATCCGGAAGGCTCGTACCTTCATCAGAGGGCGCTCAACGACTGTTTCCGATGCCATGATGGAACGACCCAATATCAAGGGAAGGTCTTGGACCGCAAGTGCGATACCTGTCATCTTGCGGAAAAGATCGCCGCGTTCTTGTAAAAGGTCTTCTTTCCGTCATGACGACCCCCATGCTTCAGGTGACCAATCTGTGCAAGCGGTTTGGCGATTTTACCGCCGTTGATGATGTTTCTTTTTCGATGCAGCCGGGGGAAATCCTTGGACTGCTCGGCCCAAACGGGGCTGGCAAGACGACGACGATTCATATGTTGCTCGGGCTTATTACTCCGACGGCGGGATCGATTCGAATGTTCGGGTTGGATCTTGCGACTCATCGGGAAACGATTCTGGGGAAGGTGAATTTTTCGTCAACGTATATTTCGATGCCTCAGTCACTGACTGTTGAGGAAAATCTCCGGGTTGTGGCCAGGCTGTACGGGATGGCCGATATCGCCCGACGCGTGGACCAAGTCCTGAAAAAATTGGAGATCGATGAGCTTCGCCGAAAAGTGACGCGGCATCTGTCATCGGGGCAATTAACGCGCCTGACTCTGGCCAAGGCGTTTCTCACGGAGCCGAAAATCCTTTTTCTCGATGAGCCGACCGCCAGCTTGGATCCTGACATCGCACAAAAGATTCGAGCCTTGCTCAAAGAGACGCGACGATCATCGGGCGTCAGCATTCTTTATACGTCGCATAACATGCGCGAAATGGAGGAAATGTCGGATCGAATCATTTTTCTTCAACGGGGCAAGATTGTTGCGGAGGGTACGGCCCAGGAAATCGTCACCAGGTTTGGACAGGCCGATCTGGAGGAAGTCTTTCTCAAATTGGCACGAGAATCGAGAGATGCTAGGTAAACTGCGGAGCGCCGTTGGCCATGGAGTGGAAGAAAAGAACCATGGAGCATCCGATGACCAAGGTGAATGTCTGTGATGGGAGAGGGAGATTCTTTCTTGTTTGAACGTATCGAAATGGTCGCAAAAAGGTGTGTCGGATGGTCTTCGTTTCTGTCTGTAAGCTTTCGGAGGAGAGACGTCAACCACGACTCTGTAAACGAGTAGCGCTGGCTCATTAGTTTGATAACACTCACCGGCGTCCAGCGTGGGAAGAGCCGGCACGGCTGAGCGCTGGCCGCACCACAGCAGGTGGGCAAGGTAGGTAGGCAAGGGGAGAGGTTGAAGGTCGCCGATGAAGCTGCACCGCGTCATGGCATTGTTGACCAGGCACGTGTACCTGTATCGGCGCAGCCTGCCTCGCATTATGGAGATCTTTTATTGGCCGTTTTTGGATCTGGTCATCTGGGGGTTCATCACATTGTATCTTGCCCGTGCGCAAAGCCATCTGCCTGGATTTGTCGCCTTTTTTCTGGGGGCGCTCATTTTGTGGGATATGCTGTTTCGATCCCATCAGGGGATTACCATCTCTTTTCTTGAGGAAGTTTGGGCCCGGAACCTCATGAATCTCTTTGCCAGTCCTCTCAATCCAGGAGAATTCCTGGCGGCAACGATGCTGATGAGCATTTTCAAAGTGACATGCGTCTCGATGGTGATGACCCTGTGCGCGCTGGTGTTTTATTCTTACAACGTCTTGATGATCGGGCTCTGGCTGATTCCGTTCGTGTTCAATCTGGTGCTCATGGGTTGGGCGATCGGCGTCTTCACGACGTCGCTTATCATGCGGTTCGGGCAGGAAGCGGAAGTCTTGGCGTGGAGTATGGTGTTTCTGTTTCAGCCGATTTCTTGCGTGTTTTATCCCATGGACATTCTCCCGCGGTGGCTTCAGCCGCTGGCCATGATGAATCCGGCCGCTCACATTTTCGAAGGATTGCGGGCTGTCTTGAATGCCGACGGCGCTCCTGGAAAAGACCTTGTCTGGGCGTTTGGTCTCAACGGGCTGCTGCTGGTCGTCGTCATCGTGTGGTTTTATCGGACGTTCGCGTATTGCAAGACCCACGGGCTGCTTGTGCGGGTCGGTGAGTAACATTTTCATAACGTTGTAATAGAGCCGGTGGTTGTGTTAGGGTAGCCGTGACTCTTCCGCGTAGAGGCCTGGCGCGGGGGTAGCAAGAGGATGCAGGCCTATAACGCTGATGTTGCCTTGTCCGGGAATGTCGTTGGGAGTCAGACCTGAGTCGTAGCACGGATCGCGCCTTCGGCCCGTTTCTTTCCCCTGTTCCTTGCGCTCAAGACAATGTCATTACCTTTTCAGTAAGGAGGAACCCCGATGGGTTCAAAAATCTATGTCGGCGGGTTGCCGTATTCGGCGACCGAACAGCAATTAAGCGACTTGTTTGCCGCTCACGGATCCGTAGCGTCCGCGCGGATCATCACCGATAAGTTTACTGGTCAATCCAGAGGATTCGGATTCGTGGAGATGTCCTCAGACGCGGAAGCGCAGGCTGCGATCAGCGCGCTCAATGGTTCCGAGATGGGCGGCCGGACGTTGACGGTCAATGAAGCGCGTCCCCAGGAGCCAAGAAGCGGCGGTGGAGGCCGTGGATTCGGCGGTGATCGGAGCGGGGGCGGGAAACGCGATCGCTGGTAAATCATCGGATTGTCGTGTGTGATCGAGGGGCCGCCATTTGAAAATGGCGGCCCCTTTTGTTTGGCGCACGGACCTGTTTCTCCTGTCAAACCACAGGCCGGGGCGGTAAGAGCGGTAAGGAATGGTAAGGAACAGCGGTCAAAAGACGGATCATTGTCTAGCAGGGAGCATCATGTGAACAGCCATACCGGTCTGATTCAGACGACGGAGTCGGCGGGGAATCTATCCGGGTTTTCCTTCCATAAGAACCCGGTGCTTGTGGTCGAAAATTTTTGGTCGCCCGATGATTGCCGCTATTTTCGAGAGGCGATGGCGGAGGCGGCGTGGAAAAGTTTGGAAGAGCTGCCGTCTGTGCGCGCGGATTTTCCGCATGCCGGAAACTGGGCCAAGGCGGACATCGCTCCCGCCCACCTCGGGCGGTTGCTGGCCAAACTGCAATTGCCCTGCATTCGCGACTATATCGAATCGTTTCCCGACATCGTCGGACGCCACATGGGGTTCAGTTTTTATTCGTATGCGGCGGGCGATTGTCTCCCCACTCATGATGATACGGATCAGGGATATTCGACGGGAGCGAGGCCGGCTCCATTGCGCCGCCTTGCAGTGGTGAGTTACTTTCACGATGAATGGAAGCCGGATTGGGGCGGCGAGCTGATCCTGTATGCGCGACGGAGATCGTCGACGTCCGGCTTGCCTGATCTGGTGCCGACCCATTGTATTGAGCCTCGTCCCGGCTCTCTGGTCATGTTTACCGTTCCTCGCTTCCATCGGGTCTGCAGGGTGGATCCGTCCGCAGGCAGCCATCGTCGGTTGTCGATTGCCGGGTGGTTCATGACGGAACATGCGTAAGGGAGATTGTTGATCTCTTACCCGAACCACTCGGTTTCCTGTTCGATATCTGTGTGCCTCGATCGGCTTAGCACCGGGGGAGCTTGCCGTAAGATCTCTTGAATGAAGATGAGGAAGTTTCGCCGGTCAATCGGCTTCGTGAGCACCGGAAGCCTTGTACGGGTGATCCCATGGGCGGTCAATTCTTTCTCCGGGTCCTTGCATAGGAGAACGACCCGCAAATCCGGCCTGGCCTCGGTCGCCCTGATCGCCAACTCAAATCCGTTGACGTGTGGGAATGGATTGGCGGTCGAGGCTAGTTGGAATTCCGGCGGAGACAGGATCAGGTCCGTCAGAAGAAGATGAATGGGGCCGTCGTGTTGGGCGCACACTTTCAATGCGTCGGAACTGTCGTTGGTCCACAGCACGATAAAGCCGGCTTCTTCAAGGAGGGATCGACACAGTTGAGCATGTATTGTTTCGTCGCTGACGAGAAGGACTGTATGGGCGAGGACCGATGGTTCAGATGACGATGTTTTCAGCATGGCCGGTTCCTATACCGATCATAATCCTGCGCTCCATCGCAGGCGAGAAAATCTTTGTTCTCTGCTGCGTTATGGCGGATGAAAAATGAAGATGGCGATCAGGATGTGAAGATTCGAGGACCAGAAGAGGCGCTCATCGAACGGTGGTTCCTCGTCCATTTACAGGAGAAGCTATAGGAGAAGCTGCCCGAGCCAGTGAGAACGCAGCCGTATTCGTCGGACTGTTCAGAGGCGACATCCCACCATGTCACTTGGTGACGCCATCGAGAGCGGCATTTACCGTTCTTCCGCGAACGACTGAGTTTTCAGCCTGTCCAATCTTTTCTGGTCCAGACGAACGAAAAGAGATCGTTCTCGTGAGACGAGGACCGATCCGGGGGCCAGGCTTTTGGCCTTCCTGACCCATTTGCGTCTGGTGTAAATCACCTCGCCGTTTCCGCTTTTTTTCAAGTCGCTATAGAGCAAGGCCAACGCGGCTGCGTCGCGAACGGTTTCAGGCGGCGCCTCGGCTCCCTTTCCAAGCCGGACGACAACGTGTGAGCCAGGAACCCCTCTGGCGTGGAACCAGAGATCATCGCTCTGAGCTACGCCGAATGTCAGCTCGTCGTTTTCCCTCGCATTGCGCCCCACGAAGATCGGCAAACCATCGAACGATAAAAATCGACGGAACGGACCGCTCCGCTTCGTTCCGCTCATGGGCAAGGCGGCCTGATGGGCGTGCATCCTAGAAACGGCGCGAGAGTCCGACGACGACGGTGGGGTCCACGCTCCTGCCGCAATCGCACGCAGCTCATCTTGGTATTGCGCCACCTGGCGCATCGCCTGCTCGATGCGCGGGATCAGCTCACGTTCGGCGGCCAAGTACTTCCGATGCTTTTTGAAATACTCGACCATGTTGTCATGGGGAGACTTCACGGGGTCCAGAGGAATCGTGATCTCCTGAAGATGCTCGTCAAAATAGTCCGTTACCGTGACCCTGTCGACGCCTTTTGTGATCGCTCCGAGATTGGCTTTGATCAGTTCTCCATAGCGGGCATAGTCACGGTATCTGGCGGCTCGCGTGAGATCTTCTTGCCAAGCGTCGATCCGTCGTTGCTCTTTCTTAATGGCCTGTTTCAGAGTGTGCAGACGACTCTGCTCGGCATGCTCTTTTGTCAAAGTCGATTCTTTTTCGGAGTAGTAAACGTCGATGGCGGACGACATCGAAACGTTTTCCCCACCGACAAAGCGGATCGGCTGCGATTCGTAGGGTTCGTTTTGCCGCCTGACCGGGGTCGGGTGAACGTATGGGTGTCCCATGCGGTTGCGGTGGTTGAAAAGACTGTGCAGGACTCGCCTGTCTGCGTCGAGGACGAGGACGTCGGCGTGTTTGCCCGTCAGTTCGCACACGACGGTTCTGGGGCCGTGCCGGCTTGTGCAGGTAATTTCAATGATGCGGTCATTCGGGATCTGATGAATGTCGTCGATCCGTGCTCCTTGTAAGTGGGCTCTGAGAAACCTGCAAAAAGCCGGAGGCGTGGGTGGATTGGGAAGGCTGCGCTGCGTCAAATGCAGGCGGGCCGTTTCAGGCCTGCAAGAAATCAGAAGCCGATGGGTTTGCCCGGGAACGCGCACGTGAAAGATCACCGTCGAGTCGGTCGGTTGCTCGATTTTTTGAATCCAGCCGCCGAGGAGGACCGGCCCAATTTCTGCCAATACGTGCTCGATCTCGTTCTTATTCAGTGTCATCAAAGCCGGTGCCGCCCTTGCCGAAGCGGACAAGAGCAGGGCGTCGATGGTGTCGAAAAGAAATCAGTGCAGCAGCCGATTGCCTCCATGCCAGGGAGCTGCTCGATGCTACACTGTACGGTTGTCTTCACAAACAAGCAAGAACCAGAAAAGAGCTGGCGTGGCATTTTCATTGCTCTCAACTCCGAGAAGCGACAGATAAAGGGCCTGGTGACAGCGATGACCACCCCTTACCCGGAGGCTTGTAGGAATTGCTCAAGGTGTCGAGGCCTCATGGTGGAAGACGATCTTCTCGATATTCGAGAGAGCCATGTCCCGATGTGGATTCGAGGTCTGCGTTGTGTGTCATGCGGGAACATTGTGGATCCCGTCATTCATCGTAATAGGATGCGTCGGCAGATCGGTGAATCGGCGACACTGAGACGCGATGATCCGAGATTGTTTCGACCCCGACTGCCCAAAGCGGCGTAGAGAGAAGGAGGGCGCCGCGTGCTGTTGATTCGTCAAGGCCAAGTTCCCACATTGCATGGTTGTTTGCCAGACTGCGAGGAGCTGACGCGATCCTGTTCGTTTTCCGCAGAGACCGGTTCCTCATATTGCAGCTTTTCCCCCTCTGCGGTACAGTGCCGGCGCATGTGCGGGCTGATTGCGGATCCCTCATGACGTCGCTGTTAAACCAGCAGACTCTGGCGCAATTGACGGCGGAATTCCGACTGTCTATGAGCCGGCTGCTGCGGGATCTGTGTCGAGAATTGCGGACCGATTATCAGGATGTATCGTCTCGGCTGAATCTCCCCATCGGACTGTTCGAGCAACTCGGCCGTTCTCTAGACCTGGCCAGATTTTCGACCTGGAAAGTCGTCGGATGGATCGAGACGCTCAACGATCTGGTCTATTTTCTGGATCTTCTTCATCAATGGGAAAAGGAAACGGATCGCAAAGAATTCATGCGGCAGCTTTTCGCCGAGTGCCAGGACAAATTCTTCGAGAACAGTTATCTGTCCGATCTCTTTCCTTCCGGCGGTCCGGCCGTGCGGGGTTTTGAAAAGCGGCTCTCATCTCTCTGCACCCGTCTGGCCCGGGAAGTGACGCAGGAAGCGTTGTTCTTCGACCCCGTGCGCACGGCAAAATGGTTTGGACGACAAATGTGGTCGGGGTGGTCGACGGTTGGTTCGCTTGACGCGAACTTTGAGCGGGCCGATCCACAGGCCATGATTCCTGTAGGTTTGGGCGATGGGTGGTGTGAGGCCCCTGGTACTGTTCGCCGAGCCTTGCGACGGTCTCCTGGCCGATCGGTCTTTCTCGTTGAGGCCGAGAAAATAGTCCTGCGTGTCGGACGTACAACTTTTCCGATTTGGTCTCAAGAGAAAGGAAAAGAACAATGGATCTGGAGACGACGGGCCGAGTCGAAAGTGGCGGAGACGATTCACGGTTCCGTGACGATCGGTCCCACTCTTGTTTATGGAAGAGATCGTACTCCTCGGGAAATCCGATGGACGGACGCGAGATATGTCAAAAAAATCCGCCGTGCCTGGGAGATGATTCGAGCAGTTTGGCCTGAGGGCCATGCGGTTTTGGAATGGCTCACGTCGCGGATCGTGCCCCTGAAGGCCAAGGGAGTCGTCAGCTTCAGCTATCGGCACAGGCCCGGCTTGTCTTTCATCAACTGTTTCGATCGAGACAATCTTGATCTGATCGACGATCTGATTCACGAGAACAGTCATCATTATCTGAATCTGTTGCTGCGCAAATACGTCATGTATCGCGGCGATCGCAATCAGCGGATTTTTTATTCGCCCTGGCGACGCAGTCTCCGTCCGCTGCGCGGCATCCTCCACGCCACCTTTACGTTTACGATGGGAGCGATATTGTTCGAACGGCTCTCATCTTGGGCGTCCGGTCATGAAGGGGAGAAACGGTGGAGGCGGGCCGGCCTTACGCAGCGTGATTTGCAACGGGCCAGATTCCGCGGGTTGGAAGAAATCGAATCCGTGCGGTACTCCTTGCAGGACCTGAGGTATGCCGATCGCCGTCTCGGTTGGCTGACCGGATCGGGCCGTCGATTGGTTTGTCAGATGGAGGAAGCCATTGCCGAGGTCGAGGACCGCCTTGCACCCCATCGCGGCGAGGTGTTCCGCTCGAAGTTCGGACCAGCCCTGCGGCGCCACATTGAACAATTAAAAAAAGCCCGCGTGACCTACGGGCCGGTACGGGTAGGGAAGATCTGATGTCTTGAGGGAGGGAGAAACGGCTTTTGCTCCATGAAAAAGATCACGCGCACAGCGTAGAGATCCCAAAGCGGAAGAAACGCGCGGGGTTCTGGTCGTTATCCAGGACCAGAATGGGGTGAGTTGTCACGCACGATAAGAGGGGGCGACTCTTCCTCATGACTTCTTTAAGGCTCCACCGTTACGTTGACGAACGCCGGCAGACTGTCTGCGCCTCTTTTATCCGTCACCCGTAGCTTGAACCGATAGGTTCTCGGTTCCGAAACCGGCGGCGCAAGGAAGAAGGCTTCGGAGGCATTGACATCAAGAAGCGCCACTTTGTTGCCGCGCACTTGGCTCCAGCTATAGTAGAGCGCGTCGCCCTCCGGGTCTCGGCTTTTTAAGCCTGTCAGTTTGACTTTGGTCCCGGCTTTCACGATTTTGTCAGTTCCGGCGTCCGCGATGGGCGGCTCGTTGGGTTCGTCGTTGACGTTGACCTCCACGTCCAGGTGCGCCTGTTTGTCGCGGTTCGAGACGGTGATGACCGTCTTGCCGTTGCCCGTGATCTGCAAAAATCCACCGGGCAGGACTTTGATGACCTTGGGATTGGATGAGTCGTACGTCGTTCCAGTCTCCGGCCTGTTGATTCGGCGGGTCACGCCGTCGGAAAATTCTCCGACAACCGGCAATTCGAAGATTTTGCCAAGCGAGTCCACATGACCGAAAGCGGCAGATTGCCCTGTCCGGCCGAGTTGCAGGGGTTTGTCGGTCTCAAAATCGAGGGCATCGAGGGTAGCCTCCGTTTCAACCCGAACCGTGATTTCGTCAAACACGGAACGGGTGCCGAGTCGTCCCTGTGAGATGTCCGCGACCGCCAACAATCGCATCGGTCCGATTCCATCTGGTGGAACAAGCAAAGACCCTCCGAACGGCGGATCGTGTTCGGCTTCTCCGATCATAGCCACAGGTGAGATAATCGAACCCGTGGCGGTCGCGTCGTCCTGCTCGACTAAGACCTCGTCTTCTTCGCGATACCAATAATAGCGGACCTTGACGATGCCGCGGTCTGTGCCCAAGTCCACGCGCACGGTGGCGGTGCCGCCTGCCTTTAGCACCGCACCTTCCGCCGGCTCAAGAATCTTGAACGCAGAGACGGTTTCAGGACCGCAGAGCAAGATGAGACCGGACAGACCGAGGGCGAGTCTTCGTGCCTGAATCAAGTGTGGAACCGGCGGCATTCCATCCGTCCCTTGCCTTACCTCGTCAAATGAAAGGGGATGTCGGTCAGGACCACTCGTTCTTTGAACAGCAGCGCGGCTTTCAACATGAGCGCCCGCTGGTTATGCAGAATATTCTGCCACCAGCGGGCGGGGAGAATTTCGGGTATGACTACCGTTACCCACGTATCTCGATGTTTTTCAAGAATCTCTTCAATGTATTCGATCAAAGAACCTAAGACTGACCGATAAGGGGAGGAGAGGACAACGAGATGAATCCCGCAGCCCCATTGAGCCCACAGGATCTTTACCTTGGCACTTTCTTCTGGATCGGTTTCGACATAGACCGCTCGAATGTCTCCTGGCCTGCTTCGAGCAAAGTCTACGGCGCGGATGACAGCGCGATTGACTCCGCCGATAGGAATGAGCACGATATTCCGATTCGGGAGAGGAGGCCTGGCCCCGCGGCGGTCCAAGGCAATCTGTTCGGCGACGGCTTTGTAATGGGATCGAATACCTTGAAACATAATGATGAGGACCGTGATCAGCAAAAAGACGATCCACGCGCCCTGCAAAAATTTGGTGCTGGCGATAATGACTGACGCAATGCCTGTTGTACAGGCACCGATCCCATTGACAGCCAATTTCTTTCTCCAGTGCGCCCCTTTTTTGGTGAGCCACCGTTTCACCATGCCAGCCTGAGACAAGGTGAACGAGATGAAGACGCCAATGGCATAGAGTGGGATTAGCGCATGAGTATCGCCTTCAAATACTACCAACAGTAAGCAAGCAAAGAATCCCAGAACCATGATGCCATTGGAAAACACCAAACGGTCGCCAAATGTGGCCATTTGGTGCGGCATGAATCCGTCCTTAGCGAGAATCGATGCCAGATGCGGAAAACCGGCGAAGGCACTGTTCGCTGCCAGGATCAGGAGGATCATGGTGCCAGTTTGAATAGCGTAATACATGGTGCCGGTGCCAAAGGTGAGGCGTGCCAATTGAGAGACAACCGTCTCCTCGGACTTAGGGACGATATGGTAGCTGTATGCCATCCAACTGATCCCCATGAACAGTGAAGCTAGGATGGTTGACATCCAGAGCATTGTGACAGCAGCATTCTTTGACTCAGGGGGGCGAAATGATTTGACACCATTAGAAATGACTTCCATCCCGGTCACCGTTGAACATCCTGCGGCAAATGAGCGGAGAATGAGAAACAGCGTCAAACTTTCCATTGCTTGCTCAGAAGGCTCAGCAGAGGCGGTTAGCGGAGACGATGGCCCAAAGAAGGTGTTCGGTGCGCCCACGAGGATCAGTAGACTGAGGCTGACCAAGCCAAAATAGGTTGGGATGGCGAAGAACTTCCCAGATTCACGAACTCCTCTCAGGTTTATGATGACAATGAAAACAATTGCCAAGAGACCCAGGGATACCCGATGAGCATAGAGACCTGGGATAGCGGATGTTATAGCTGCTACTCCAGCTGCAATGCTGACGGCGACGGTCAAGATATAGTCAATCATCAAGGCTGCTGCGGCAACAAGGGCTGGTCTTTCGCCCAAGTTCGTCTTCGCCACCACATAGGCCCCTCCTCCATCTGGGTACTCATAAATGATCTGTCGGTAGGAAATGGTCAGAACAAGAACAAGAAAAAGGATTGCGAGACTGACGGGGATTGACCATGAAAGGGCGGCGGTTCCGGCTAAAATGAGAACGAGGAGAATTTCTTCCGTCCCATAAGCTACTGATGAGATGGCATTTGATGAAAAGACAGCAAGAGCGATCGTCTTGGAGAGACGTTCGTGCTTGGCCTGCGTCGTTTTGAGTGGGTCGCCGACTAGCCAGCGTTTGAGAAGCATAGCATCATTATCTCATAAAGTTTTTAACGGGTGAAAGTTCGTGTATCTGCTAGCAAGGGACAAACGACGCAGAACGTCGGTTCTGCGGATGACCCATCGACCGATCAGCATCCCGCTCCCGATGAGGGGGTATCGAGACATGGTGGTTTATACCGCGGATGTGGCGAATGGTGGCCGACGGGAAAATTGAAAACAATTTGCCGAAGGCGGCTTATGAGATAACGTTGGGTCTCGTGAGATTGTGGTGAGAATAAAAGTGCACATTGGTGGAGGACACTTTAATAGATTCCCCCGCTGGCCTCGGTGAAAAGTTCGATCTGTCCTTTATGTGACCGGCTCGCTCGATGACGAGATGCTACGAAGGGAAATTTGAGGAAGAATCCAGGAGATGAAGCTCACATCCGCCGCGACAGCCAAAGAACGACGATTTGCTCAGTTGCGCCGCCATTGTCGTGTTCGCATTGCGACGCCGTTTCCTTGCTTGTTTGCGTTGGCCAGTCCGAATCAGCGGTTTGTTGTTGAACAAGGCGACGTCGGGGTCGTCTACGATATGTCCGCGAAGGGTGCTCGAATGATGACCGAGGCGGTGATTTCACCCGGTGATCGCATCGCACTCAGTCTGCAATTCCCACATCATGTCTCGCCGACGATCATCGAGCTCGCGACTGTTCGTTGGAAAAGGGCGCAGACCTATGGGATCGAGTTCGATGATCGTTCGTTGATCGTCGATGTCAGCCTGCAAACCCTTTCGGTCCGTTCCTCGCAGCGGTTTCCCGTGGCCGTTCCCTGACCCTTCGGTTCTTCGATCACGCCGGCGCACGTTTTCGTCGCTATCCGGCTTTCCTTGCGGAGGTTTCTGCCGGTCGTGTTTCTCAATGCCGTGCGATGCCTTCGCCTGGGCGTTTCCTTCGATCGTCAGATCTCTTGCGTTCTCAAAAAGTTCTTCGGAAACATGCGTCTCAAAAGACGTGTGGCTCTATTTGATGGCGACCGCCTTGACCTCTTTGTAGGTGGTCTGGCCCTGGAGGACTTTTTGGATGCCGTCTTGGAGGAGGGTCGTCATGCCTTGAGCGAGAGCGGTCTTGAGCATCTCTTCCGTGGTGGCTCTGCGCTGGATCATACGTTTGATTTCGTCGGTGCCAAGCAGTAGCTCATGGAGGGCGATGCGCCCTTTGAATCCGGAGCGGTTACATGTCTCGCAGCCTTTGGCTCGATACAGGCGCAATGTATCGTCTCCTCTGATTCCGAGTTGATCCCACTGCTCTTCCCCATAGGCCGATCGAAGTTCAGCATATTCCTCCGGCGTGCAGACGTACTGTTCTTTGCACTCTTTGCAGAGACGCCGAGCCAGGCGTTGGGCCAAGACGCCCAACATGGCGTCGGCGAAGCTGAAGGGGTCGCAGCCCATGTCGAGCAGGCGGGTGACGGTTTCCACGGCGCTGTTCGTGTGGAGGGTGCTCAACACCAAATGGCCCGTGAGAGAGGCCTCGATGCCCATATCGGCCGTTTCTTTGTCCCGCATTTCCCCGACCATGATGACATCAGGGTCCGCGCGTAGGAACGCGCGCATGGCCGCGGCGAACGTAAAACCGATTTTCGGTTGCACTTGGACTTGCCTCAATCCATATTGCGTGATTTCCACCGGGTCTTCGGCGGTCCAGATTTTGATGTCTGGAGTGTTGATATGACCCAGTATGGAGTGCAGAGTGGTCGTTTTGCCTGATCCGGTTGGCCCTACACAGAGAATAATCCCATAGGGCTTTTCTGAGATCTCTTTGAGAGCCTTGAGATTGCGTTCCGAAAACCCCATTTGATCGAGCGGCAACGGTTCGCTCGCGGCAAGGATGCGCAGTACGACGTCCTCATTGTATCCGGTAGTGGGAATCGTCGCCACGCGGAGTTCGATTTCCTTCGTGTCCGACAGCTTGAATTTGATCTTTCCATCCTGTGGCTTGCGCCGCTCGGCGATATCAAGACTGGCCATGATTTTGATCCGCGAGACGATGGCGCGCCGGTAACTCTGGGGGATTTTCATATACTCGAAACATTCGCCGTCCACGCGGAAACGGACGACAGTCTCGCGCTTGTCTCCATAGGGTTCGATGTGAATGTCCGATGCGTTTTGTCGATAAGCGTCGGCGATGATCTGGTTCGCCAGGCGCACGATGGCGCTGTCGTTTTCGTCGAGCCCCGCCGTCGAGGCCTCTTCCATGGCTTCGGCTTGCGCTTCGGTGACGAGCTCGCCGAGAATGTCGGATATGCTTTCATCCAGCTTGCGGCCTCCTCCGTCCCCTTGCCCAGCGATCAAGAATTGGGCGATGTCTCGCCGCAAGCTGACGGCGAACCGGATGTTGAGGCCAGGGAACGTCCGTTTGATGTCCTGAACTCGATCCAAATCGCCGGGATCATCGGTCAAGATCTCAATGGAAGTGCGATCCCGCCGGATGGGGATCCAGTGATTTTTCTTCAAGTAGTCGATGTTCAGGTTTTTCAAAAGTTCGACGTCAACGACAGTCCGTTCGCTGTATTCGACATAAGGACACTTAAAAAATTGTGCCAGCGATTTTCCCAGTTCTGCTTTGGGGACCTTGTACTTTTCGAGCAGAATCGTTTCCAGATCGTTGACGCCTTTGCGTGATTCGGCGATCGCATTGTCGAGATCGGTTTGTGTCAGACGATTGCTGTTGAGCAGCAGATCGAAGCGAGTGGGATTTTTCTTCGCCGTGTTTTTCAGATTGTAGAAGGCGGTGCCGAGCGCCTTGGCGATTTCGGCGACGGACTCTTCGTCCTTTCTCGTGAAACGCGATCCGGTTTTCTTGTTTAAGAGCTGGATCACGCCCATGAGGTATTTATTATCGGCGACGATCGGATAGGTCAGCACTTGTTTGGTTTTGAAGCCTGTTCGCTTGTCATAGGTGCTGTCGTGGAGCAGGGCGGGATGGATGTTCCGCAGCTCCGCGGCGTTATAGGCGTCGGCGACGTTGACTGGGCGGAGGTATTTCGCGCAGAACCCGGCCAGGCTCTGTTCGGTGATGGGGACACGGAATTCTTCGACACTGTCGATTTGCGGGATTTTGAAGAAGATTTCTTTCTTGTCCGCATCGACTGCGAACAGCGTCAAGTCCTGCGCGTCGAACAGGCTGAGAATGTCGTGGTGGAGGTCCAGGACGATCTGATCGAGGTTGGTGGCGCACTGAATCTGCTTGATGATTCGATTGACCTGCTTGGCCTGTTCGATTTTAAGATCGAGTTCCCGAAGTGTCTGCGTCATCGGCTTGACGTTCATTCCCGCGATGCCCCTCGGAACCGATTGATCGTCCGCCTGGCACGTGACGCAAACGGTCGGCAAAAAACGACCGATGTGTTTATTGAAAGGAGGCGATTGCCTCGTTGAGTAGCCGGATTTTAGTCTAGCGTACGAGTCAAGGAAGGCAAGAAAAAGGCGATTTTATTCGATCAGATGCCAGTGGTGGAGAAAGGGTGTGCGAAACGGCAAGCATCCGTCCATTGTGAAAGTTACGAACGAGGCTTGGTTGATTCCGAAACGATTTTGCTGAGATGAGTCAGAATGTCCGATGGACTGACGCGCGATTTTGCTCCGGTCCGTCGGATTTTGACCTCAACGACGCCATCGGCAAGCCCTTTGTCGCCGACTACGATTTGGAACGGAGCGCCGATGAGGTCGGCGTCATTAAACTTGACGCCGGCGCGCTCGTCTCGATCGTCCCATAGGACTTCGAAGCCTTCCCCCTGTAACATCTCGTAAAGACGAGCGGTGGCTTCGGCGGTCTTGCTTGATTGCGTGACCGGCAACAGGTGGACATGAAAGGGGGCGATTGGAAACGGCCAGATGATGCCTTTCTCGTCGTGGTTCTGCTCAATCGCGGCCGCGGCGGTTCGGCCGACGCCGATCCCGTAGCAGCCCATGACGGCAAAGCGCTCTTTGCCATGATCGTCGAGAATCGTGGCGTTCATGCTCTTGCTGTATTTTGTTCCGAGGAGGAAGACTTGGCCCACTTCAATGCCCTTCGCCAGGACCAAAGGACCGTCTCCGCGCGGCGAAGGGTCGCCCGCCTGCGCGTTCCGAAGATCGGCGAAGTGATCGACCGTGAAGTCGCGATTCACATTGGCGTTGACGTAGTGTGTGTCCTGCCGGTTCCCGCCGACTACGACGTTTCGCATCCCTGCGATTGCGTGGTCCGCCAAGATGCGGACGCCAGAGAGGCCGATAGGGCCGGCGAAGCCGATGGGGGCGTTTGTGAGGCGCAAGACGGTCTCAGGGTCGGCCAACTGAACGTCCATCACGCGCAAGAGACGGGCCAGTTTCACCTCATTCAGCTCATGATCCCCTCGAATGAGGACGGCGACCATCTCGTTCTCCGCCTGGTAGATGAGCGTCTTGACCAATTGCCGTGGGGGAACGTTTAGGAAAGATGTCACTTCTTCCACCGTTCGACAGTTGGGAGTCGTCACGGCTGTCAGTGGTTGAAGAGGGGCGTCATCGACGCTGGTTGGGGGAAGGACCTCCGCCCGTTCGAGGTTGGCCGCGTACGATCCTTCCTCGGTGTACGCCACGGTCGCTTCGCCGGTGGCGGCCAATACCATGAATTCATGCGAGACATCGCCCCCGATTAGCCCGGTGTCCGCTTCGACAGCGCGGAAGGTCAGACCGCAACGGGTAAAAATTCTGGTATAGGCATCGTACATTTTTTGATAGCTCGCCCGCGCCCCCGCCTCATCACTGTCGAAGCTATAGGCGTCTTTCATGATGAATTCCCGGCCCCGCATCAGCCCAAAGCGGGGGCGTATTTCATCACGAAACTTTGTCTGGATTTGATAAAAGTTGAGGGGCAGTTGCCGATACGAGCGCACCTCGCGCCTGAACAGATCGGTGATGACCTCTTCATGCGTGGGACCGAGACAGAAATCGCGGTCGTGACGGTCTTTGAAGCGAAACAGTTCCTTGCCGTAATGGTCCCAGCGACCGGTTTCCTTCCACAATTCGGCCGGGGAGGCGATGGGCATCAATAACTCCTGCGCGCCGGCCCGGTTCATCTCTTCGCGGATAATCCCTTCGATCTTTCTGATGACTCGCAGCCCTAGGGGTAGGTAAGTGTAAATGCCGGCTGCCGTTTTGCGAATCAACCCCGCCCGAAGCATCAGCCGGTGGCTGACAGTTTCGGCCTCGCCGGGATCTTCCCGCAGGGTTGGGATGAGGAGTTGGGAGGTTTTCATGCGAACTTAGCGGGCAAAGATCCGTTCCAAATCGTTCCAGAACGCAAAGATCATGACGCCGACCAACAGGACCAGCCCTACTTGTTGCGCGACCTCGCGCTGACGATCGCCCAGCGGCTTGCGGAGAATGCCCTCGATCAGAAAAAAGAGCAGGTGGCCTCCGTCCAGAATCGGGATCGGCAACAGGTTCAGCACACCGAGGTTGATGCTCAAAATGGCGATGAGGAAAACGACGCTGGAAGCGCCCTGCGACGCGGCTTCGCCAGAAATGTTGGCGATCGTCAGGGGGCCTCCGATGTTCTTGCTCGAAATGTCCCCCACGACCATTTTGTATAGGCCGACCGTCGTCAGCTCGGTCCAGCCCCATGTCGCATCCAAGCCGTGGTACAGGGCTTCGAACAGATTGTCGGACCGCATCAACGATCGGCCCGGGCCGGAGATGCCGATTTTGCCGATCTCAACGGTCTGGCCGCCGACGATGACTTTCTCAACCGATGGCGTAACTGTGAGCGCGACGCGCTGTCCATTGCGGAGCACCTCCACGCGCAGCGGTTGTTCCGGATGTTGTTTGACCAAAGCGGTCATCTGTGACCAGGTATAGATGGTTTGTCCTTCGATGGTTACGACCCGATCGCCTGGCTGGAAACCGGCCGCTGAGGCGGGAGATCCATGCATCACGGCTGTGACAAGGGGAGGGATTTCTTCAACGCCGATCGTATAGCCTGATTCCTCTCCGTCCGTTTCAGCCCCAGGAACCGGCACCGGTGTGACGATCAGGGTTTTCATCCGACCGTCTCGACTGATTTCCAGCGTGATGGATTCGCCGTTGCTTTTGGCGATGGCGTCCAGCAATTCGGTCTTGGTTGAAATGTCTTTTCCGTTGACCTTGACGACTCGATCGCCGACTTCCATGCCCGCCTTTGCGGCCGGCGACGTGGGAACGAGAGCCTCGATGTCTGCGCTGAGATCCCGAAACGTGGGGACGAACAACGGCGATCCCGTCGAAAGCCATCCGACGAAGATCAAATAGGCCAGGATGAAATTGAAGCCGGGGCCGGCTGCCACGATCAGGACTTTTCCTCCAAGGCTCTGATGGGAGAATGACCGGCGGCGGTCTTCGGCGGTGGTCGCTTCCGTTTCGTCTTCTCCGAACAATTTGACGTAGCCGCCCAGCGGAATGGCGGACAGCAGATATTCCGTCTCTCCGACTTGACGGCCGAATAATTTAGGGCCGAAGCCGAGCGAAAATTTGAGCACCCTCACACCGACCCACCGTGCCGCGAGGAAGTGGCCGAGCTCATGAAACGCCACCAGGATGCCGAGGACGACGAGAAACCACCACGCTTTTTGCAGGAGCAGCCAGAGTGTGTCGGGGGACCATGTTATGGCTGAGACCATCGTGAGCATCCAGCGTTCAAGCCGTCGGGCGTACCGTGTTGGGGTTACTGTACCATCGATTGAGGCGATTTCAAAATAGTCATCGTCAGCGCATCATGGCGTGGACCAGCGATCCGGCTTTTTCCCGAGCCCAGCGGTCCGCTTCCAAGGCGTCTTCAAGATCGGCGAGATCCCGAGGGTGGTGAGCGTCCATCGTGTGTCGAATCACGTCGGGAATTTCGATAAAGCGGATGTCGCCGTTGAGAAACGCCTCGACGGCCACTTCATTGGCAGCGTTCATAGCGGCCGGCATCGTCCCGCCGATCCGCAGCGACTCGTACCCAAGAGATAGGCAAGGGAATCGGTCGTGGTCCGGTTTACAAAACGTCAATTTGCCGATTTCTGTCAAGTCCAGCGACGGCAGATCGAGCGGCATGCGTTCCGGGTATCGCATCGCGTAGGAGATGGGAGTCCGCATGTCCGGGAGCCCCAACTGAGCGATCATGGATCGGTCTTCATATTCGACCAAGGAATGGATGATGCTTTCCCGATGGATCAAGACGTCGATCCGGGATTCGGGGATGTCGAACAGCCAGCGAGCTTCGATGACTTCGAGTCCTTTGTTCATCAACGTCGCCGAGTCAATCGTAATTTTCGAGCCCATTTTCCAGTTCGGATGTTGCAGCGCGCGCTCGGGCGTGACGTCCGATAACTGTTCCTTCGTCAGCGACCAAAGAGCGCCGCCGGAGGCCGTCAAGATGAGGCGACGGACGTCTTGGAGGCGATGCCCCTCAAGCGACTGGAAAATCGCGCTGTGCTCGCTGTCGACTGGAAAAATCCTGACGCCGTGCTTGCGGGCTTCGGCCTGCATCAATTTGCCGGCCATCACCATCGGCTCTTTGTTGGCCAGCGCAATGTGCTTGCCACTTCGAATGGCCGCCAAGGTGGGAACGAGACCGGCGGCGCCGACGATGGCCGAGATCACCAGTTCGGCCTCCGGCAGAGCGGCGACCGTGGCGATTCCTTCTTCACCGGCCAGAATGTCGACGGGAAGATCCGTGCATCGCGCCCGAAGGAGAGCGGCGGACGTTTCCGAGGATACTGCCACGAATTGTGGTTTGAACGAGCGGATCTGCGCTTCTAATTTTTCGATGTTTCCGCCCGCCGTGAGTCCGACGACGCGAAAGTCTTCGGGGAATCGCCGCACAATGTCGAGCGTATTCGTCCCGATCGACCCGGTTGACCCCAGGATGATGATCGATTTCATGTGCGCTCCTCTGTCATGGGCATGGGAACAGACCGCGAAAACAGGTGACATAGTAGTAGAAGGCGGGGGCGGTGAACAAGAGACTATCGAGCCGGTCCAACATGCCGCCATGACCGGGCAGAATGTTCCCCGAGTCTTTCACTCCGGCGCGGCGTTTGATGAATGATTCCCAAAGATCGCCGGACAGGCCCGCGGCCGTCAGGAGCAGGCCGAGCGCCACGGCGTCGGACAGCGATAGTTCCGGTATGAACCACGCATGGGCCAGCAGGGCCGCGCTCTCAGCCACTGCTAGACCGCCGACCGCGCCCTCGACGGTCTTTTTCGGGCTGATCGACGGCGCGAGCGGATGTTTGCCAAAGAGCGTGCCGGCGTAATAGGCGCCGGTGTCGCCGGCCCAGGTGATCAAGGCGAGGACAATCACAAGCCGATCGCCGTCGGGGAGCAAGCGCGTTGAGGCCACGGTGCTTAGGGTGAATCCCACGTACAGGACTCCGAAGGCCACGAGGGTTGTCTCTTTTAGCCGACGATGGAAAGATCCCGAAGACAACAACATCGTGATGGGAACGGCCATCGTCCCGATCAGCAGGAGGTCGGTCACAAGCAAGGACAATTGATGCCTGGCCAAGACGAGAGCGGAGAGAGAGAGGCCGACGGCAATCAGCCAGTGGTTGGGAGGCGATGGAAGTAAGATGCGGTACAGCTCGATTAGGGCCAAGCCACCGCCCGTCATCAACAGCAGTGTCAAGGCCCAGGGGGGGAGGTACGAGATGATAACGTAAACGACCGGGATCAGTACGGCCGCGGTATAAAGACGCCGAGGGTCAAACCGTCGAGGGCCTATCGATGATGTGATCACAAGCGCGGACTCACGCGTATTCGTGAACGGTTGGGGGCGGCGTCCACTCGAATTATGAGGAGATCGCGCTCAAGATTCGCCCGAAGCGGCGCTCCCGTTTTTGATATTCCAACAGCGCCAACAAAAACTCACGCCGGCGAAAATCCGGCCACAACGTCGGGGTGAAGCACAGCTCTGTATAGGCCAACTGCCAGAGCAGAAAGTTGCTGATCCGCGTTTCCCCGCTCGTCCGAATCAGAAGATCCGGATCGGGAAGCGGATGCGTGTACAAGTACTGTTGGAACAAGCTTTCATCGACCTGCTCAGCCTCAATGGCACCGGCCTGCGCATCGGCCAGCAACCCTCTTACGGCATCGACGATTTCCGAACGACCTCCGTAACTCAAGGCCACCGTCAGAGTCATTTTATCCAGATGGGCAGTTTCTTGTTCGGTTCTGCGGACCCAATGCTGAGCCGACGGTGGGAGGAGTTCGATGCGCCCGATGGCCCGAAATCGAACGTGCTGCTCGATCAGGCCCGTTCGTTCCGTCGAGAGATAATGTTCGAGAAGACCCATGAGCGCGTTGATTTCCTGGCTGGGTCTGTTCCAATTTTCTTGGGAAAATGCGTAGATCGTCAGGGCTTGGATGCCGAGCTCCAAGCAGAGCGAAATCATTTCTCTGACGGAGTTGATGCCTTCGCGATGTCCTTCGATGCGGGGAAGGCCGCGCAGTTCAGCCCACCGTCCGTTGCCGTCCATGATGACGGCAACGTGCTTGGGCAGCAGTTCGGGATCCAACTTGGCGGCCAACTCGCTCTCTGAGAGCTGATCAAGGCTGACTACAGGCTGGTGTCTCATGAAACCTTACCGGCGCTCCTCCAGATGAATTGTGGTTTATGGTGTCTCGGCTACAACTCTGCGTCAGGAGGGTAACCGAAGTCTACTGGCGAGGGGGCGGAATGTCAAACAATAACTCAAGATCTAGGTGATAGTCCTACAAACAAACCGCCATCCGTCGCGTTGCGACCATGGAAACGAATACGTTATACTCCGCGCGTCCATTTCGCGCAGATCGACACGCGCGACGCTTCTCAACGCACAGGTAAAGGGCGACTCGGGGAAGGCAGTCCATTGATGACGGAGCCGATTCAATTAGCGATGTTCGGCGTGACGGAGACGGATACCAGGCACGTGCTGGATCGACTCAGTGCGCGAGGCATCGACTATGCCGATCTCTACTTTGAGTCGAGGGTCGCGGAGTCGGTTTCGATGGAGGAAGGCATCGTCAAACGTGCCGCGAAGAGCATCTCGCAGGGAGTCGGCGTCAGGGCCACCGCGGGTGAAAAAACGGGGTTTGCGTACTCCGACGATTTGACGAAGAAAGACTTGGAGCTCGCGGCGGATACCGCCAGGTACATCGCCGATTCTCCCAAGGGAACTCGGATGGTGCCGGTCCCCATCCATAAACGGCCAGCGCATGATTTGTATCCGGTCGAACGGGCGAAGGTCGAGGTGGCGACGCCTGAACGGGTCGCCCTGTTGAATGAGATCGACGCGGAGGCCAGGCGATACGATCCTCGTATTAAGAACGTCATGGCCTCGTTTAACACGGAATACAAGGTTGTGGTGGTGGCGACGTCGGAGGGTACCCTGGTCGCCGATGTTCAGCCGTTGTCGCGTCTGCAAATCAGTTGTATCGCCGAGGAGGACGGCAATCGTCAGATCGGGAGTTTCGGCGGCGGTGGGCGTGTGGGATTTGAGTTTTATCGGGATCAGAACCGTCATCTGCAATACGCGCGGGAAGCCGCGCGCGAAGCGATCGTCAATCTCTCCGCCGTTGAGGCGCCGGCTGGCGTGATGCCCGTCGTCTTGGCCGGGGGGTGGCCCGGCATTCTATTGCATGAGGCGATCGGCCACGGTCTCGAAGCGGATTTCAACCGCAAGAAGACGTCAGCGTTTTCCAACTTGATCGGAAAACGAGTGGCTTCAGAAGTCTGCACCATCGTGGACGACGGCACCCTGCCGTTTCGGCGGGGATCGTTGAACATGGATGACGAGGGAACGCCGACCGGCCGTACGATCCTGATCGAAAAAGGAATTCTCCGTGGCTATATGACCGACAAGCTCAACGCTCGGTTAATGGGGATTTCCTTGACGGGTAACGGGCGACGAGAAAGTTATCAGAGTGTGGTGCTGCCCCGTATGACGAACACCTTTATGCTGGCGGGCGAATCCGATCCGCAGGATATCATCCGGTCCGTGAAAAGAGGACTGTATGCCGTGTCGTTCGGCGGGGGGCAGGTGGATATCACGAACGGCAAGTTTGTGTTCTCAGCCAGCGAAGCGTATTTGATCGAAGATGGAAGGGTGACTCGGCCGGTCAAGGGGGCGACCTTGATTGGAAATGGCCCTGATATTCTCAAAAAAGTGTCGATGGTCGGGCATGACTTGAAATTGGACAACGGCATCGGCACCTGTGGAAAAGACGGCCAGTCGGTGCCGGTCGGCGTCGGCCTGCCGACCATCAAGGTCGACGAAATCACAGTCGGCGGCACCCAACAGTAAAAGAAACGAAGGTGCGTCGATCATGAATCGTTGCTGCCCCATGAGCGATTTATGGGCAGCAACGAGCCCTCTGAACCTCACGGTGAGCGACGCCTAAAGACGAAAGCGAAAGATGGAATTGCGTCCTGAATTGCAATCGGGCCGGTCGGCGACCGAAAGCGACGGTGGCTATGCCCAGCTCGCGGCGGATATCCTCAGTCGCGCGAAGGCCTGTGGAGCCACGGAGGCCGACGTCGTTGTGGCCGATGGCCAGACGTTGTCGGTGCAGGTGCGGGTCGGTGTCGTTGACCGACTGACCAAGGCCAGGGAAAAGCGGTTGGGGTTGCGGGTGTTCGTCGGCAAGCGATCGGCGACGAGTTCGACCTGTGATTTTTCAAGAGAATCGCTCGAACGGCTGGTCGCTGAAACCTGCACACTTGCGAAAACGGTCGTCGAAGATCCGATGTCCGGTTTGCCGGAAGCGAACCAGATGGCAAAAGACCAGCCGGATCTTGAGCTCTACGACGGTACGGTTCTGAGTACGGAGAATCAGATTGAGTGGGCCAAGCGGGGCGAGGCGGCTGCCTTCGCCGCCGACGAGCGTGTGACAAACTCGGAAGGGGCGGAGTTTGAATCGTCATCCGGTCGAGTGGTGTTGGCGAACAGCCATGGATTTATCGGATCGTACAACGGTTCCAGCTTTTCATTATCCGTGGCGCCGATCGCCAGTGATGCGCGGACAAGTTCCATGCAGCGCGGCGTCTGGTATGACGTCCAACGGAAGTTTGCGCGGCTGGCTTCCGCTGAGTCGATTGGGCGGGAAGCGGCCAGGCGGGCGGTTCGGCGATTGGGCGCGAGGCGGGTCGCGACCAAGCGCGTGCCGGTCGTGTTCGACCAAGAAACGGCCGGCAGTCTGTTGGCGAATCTTTGTAGCGCCGTCTCCGGCTACGGTTTGTACAAGCGGGCGTCGTTTCTCTTGGATCAACTTGGCCGGACGATCGCATCCGATCTAATCACGGTGTACGACGACGGCCGTATGGTCGGCGGCCTCGGGTCCCGCCCCTTCGACGGAGAGGGAGTGGCGACCAGAAAAAACACAATCGTCGAGCGGGGTGTGCTGACCAGTTATCTGTTGGACACCTATTCGGGAAAGAAGATGGGGATGTCTTCAACCGGTAATGCTGCTCGGAGTGTTGGCGAAAGCCCCTCGGTCGGGCCGACCAATTTTTATCTCGTGCCGGACACCAAGACGCCGGAGCAGATTATCAGTTCGGTGAAAGAGGGGCTCTATCTCACTGAGCTGATTGGTTTCGGCATCAATATGGTGACGGGGGACTATTCGCGAGGCGCCAGCGGGTTTTGGATTGAGAACGGGGAGTTGGCTTTCCCGGTCGAAGAAATCACCATCGCCGGCAATCTGAAACAGATGCTCAAGGACATTGAGATGGTCGGCAACGATCTCGTCTTTCGCGGACGAGTCGCCAGTCCGACAATCAAGATTGCCGAGATGATGGTGGCCGGCAATTAAACTCAAGCCGGAAGTCTCCTCGTAGAAGATCGGTTGCCCATACGTCTCAACTATCGTGTTTCCATGAGAGACCAAGCGCCTGCTACCTATGGGCGAGGGAGGTGAACAATGGCTGAATCGATGAGAGAAACCATGGTTCAGTATCCGAGCGACAATGTGACCATGAAGGCCTTCGTCGCCGCGCCGGTCGTCAAGGAAAGGCGGCCGGCCATCATCGTGATTCAGGAGTGGTGGGGACTCACTGACCACATCAAGGACATTGCCAGACGATATGCGGCGGAAGGATATGTGGCGATCGCGCCGGATCTGTACTCGCGGTTGGGCCATGCGCTGACGACTGATCCCGGAGAAGCCGGCAAGCTGATGAACAGGTTGAAGCAAGAGGATGGACTCAAAGACTTGAACGCCACGGTGGCATATCTCAAGTCCGTCCCCGAAGTCGATAGTGCGCGAATCGGTGTGACCGGCTTTTGCATGGGAGGGTCCTATGCGCTCATGCTGCCTTGCGTCAATCCGGACATCAAAGCAGCGGTGCCGTTTTACGGGCAAGTTCCGAATCCGGATGCCCCGCTCAAAAATCTATCGGCGCCGGTGTTGTATTTCTACGGCGAAGACGACGGTTGGATCACCAAGGCGGATGTGCAACGGTTGGCGGCGGCTTTGAAGAAGTACAACAAGCCGGGCGAGATCAAGACCTATCCCGGAGCGCCGCACGCCTTTTTCCGAGATAACGATCCCTCGGTGTATCGGCCGGAAGCGGCGAAAGACGCCTGGGCCAGGACGAAGGCGTTTTTTAAGCAACATCTCGGCTGACGTCATGTTTTCCGGTTTTGTCCGGGAGCGGTCATTTTCCCCCGACATGTTTTTACAGGCATGCGACCGTCCGGGACCGTACAGCCGTCGTGGTCCAAGACCATGTTCGCCGACTTGGTGGATTGTCCGAGGTATCGAGAGGGTAAACCGATGCCGTTGGATGCTGATCTGGGGAAAAAAGTTCTGCAGTTGATCACGTCACGATATGACGATCGACGTTGGAGGAAGCGGATTGAAAAAACGCTTGCCCTCCCGCCGTCCGGCATGGCCGATCCCATTCAGCGTCATATTTTCCTGTACTTGAAACTTGGGCTGAAAGCATACAAATCCCGCCGGGCTGATCCCGATTCCTGGATCCTTGCCGGCTCCGCGACCAAAGAAGTGATCGATCGGGCGAAATTTCAGCCTCATCTCGTCGGTTCCTCGATCAAGAAGGACGACGTGGCATTTCTGGGAACGGACCCTGGCGAAGAAGTCACCGAAGCCTGGTGGGATGACATGCTCGTCCAGTGGTTCGATGTGCCGGAGGAAACCAAGCCGGCAGATGAACCAGCAGCCGATTCGGGGGAAGGGATCGCTTCGGCGACGACATAGAGGCGGCCGGGGGCGATGGGCTTATAGAGACGGTTCACCCAAACAGATCCATTTGCGCCGGTTTGGGTGATTCGATCTGAAGGGTGGGCGTGGTTGCGGGAGCGCCGGGTGTTTGATTCATCGCGTTGGTGTGGGTGTCGAGGAATTCCTTCAGTTTTTTGAAATCCTCCTTGAGCGGCGCCAACAGGTTGCCTTGGTGCAGAGCCGCGGCCGGATGCAAGAGAGGAAACAACACGAAGTCTTTCAGGTAAAAGGCTTGCCCCTTGACTTTGGTGATGCCGACCTTCCGTCCCAACAAGGTTTGAGTGGCCCAGTTGCCGAGCGAACAGACCAGTTGCGGACGAATCAGGTGAATTTGCCGGAGTAGAAACGGTTTGCACGTGTCTACTTCGTCCGGCTCCGGGTCTCGGTTATTCGGCGGGCGGCATTTGATGACGTTCGTGATGTAAATCTGATCGCGAGACAATCCGGCCGACGCGAGCAAATCATTCAACAGTTTTCCCGCTGCGCCGACAAACGGCTCGCCCTGCTGATCTTCATGAAAGCCTGGAGCTTCGCCCACAAACATAATGCTGGCCTGCGGGTTGCCCACGCCAAAGACGACTTGCGTGCGGCCCAACTTGGCCAGTTTGCACCGCTGGCAGTCGACGAGGGACTGTGCCAGCTCCTGAAGCGGGGTGGTCATCATGGACAGGTACAAGAAAAGACAGGCCATCTTAAAAAGGCCTGCCGGCGATGTCAATCACGACCTACGGCCGAGGGAAAAACTTTGGTCGGTCAGCCTGCAATCCGACTCCGGATGATGTCCGCACAACGTCGTGCACTGGTGATCGCGCTTTCAACGTTGGCCGGCCACCCGGTATCGGTCCATGGGCCGGCGAGGAGAAGATTGGGGAGGGGACTTTGCTGGATCGGCCTGCGCAAGGTTGCGCCTGGGTGAAGGGACAAGGCGGCATGGTCGTAGCGGCGGACGATGCCGGATTGATCGTGATACGGCGCGCTGTCGGGGAAAATCCGTCGGAGTTCCTCGTGTCCGAGGCGAAGCAGGTTGTCATCGATGGATTCCGTCAGTGGCGAATAGCCGATTCTTGAAAGCCGACACGTCGTTTCATTCGGTCCTGATGGCGCAGCAACCAGGTAATGAAACGGCCCTCCGGTCAGCAAAATCAATCGGGGGAACGGAGTGGTCGACGGCCGTCGAAACTCCACCATGACCTCGGGCAACGGTTCCAGTTCGGTGAGCTGTGCGAAATAGGCATAGCGCGCAAGAAGCTGTTCCGGCAACAAGGCAAGCAGTTTTTGATGAGGAAGAGCGGCGATGTACCATTGGGCACGAAGAGAGCCCCCGTCGTAGAGCCGGACTTCTTCAATACCGCTCGGTCCGATTTGAAACATTGGGGGGGCTGTTTGGCGCAGCATTCGGACTCCCTGCCGTTCCAAGGCGTGCCGCATCGGACGTATCAACCGATCACCGATGGATCCATCCCGATACGTGAGAGAAGCGTCCCGGCCCTTTCCAAGAAACAGAACTGATAGTTGACGGGTGAAAACGGAGCCGGAGAGACGTTCAAGACTATTCCCGGTCAACCACAGACTGAGCGGACTCCAGATGTATTTTCGGCTTTCCGCACTCTGTCCGATCGACATCAGCCATTCATCTGCAGTCCGATTGTCCAAATCAGGCGGGAGCGATTCCGTCCCTTCCCAGATTCGTTCCAGATAGGTGAGCAGTCGCCAGCGGTCACGGCGCGCGAGGCCCTCAAAACGAGCAAGACCGACGATCCACTGTAAAATACCGGGAAGACGAGCGGGAACATAGGCGGCGGTTCGCCCGGTGGGTAGGAGAAACTCGAGAGGAATGGCTCTGTCCGCCTGCCAGGCGGTGTCGTGTTCGGCTGGGCGAATCGACCGTGATGTGTCCTCGTGCCCTCCGAATGTCATCGGCATGGCGTCGGTTTTGTCGGTCTTGTAGCCGTCTTCCCAGTTGGGAAAGTCCAGCAGGGTGATTCGGTGATTTTCTTCAGCCAGGAAGGAGGCCGCTGCCAATCCGGTCAGGCCTGTGCCCAAAATGAGGACGGTTTGCGACGCTTCGGCGATCACGAAAATCGGGAGCCGCGAACCCACACACCGAACGCCACTGCGAGTCGATGGGGGGTGGACAGGGTGATGCGCGGTCCAAAAACCTGGTAATCGGTTCGCTCGATCTTGCTGAGAATGCGGCTGTAAATGGCGCGCATGATCTCCGCCACGACAAGGGCGCGGCGTTCGGATGGGGGTAGCGCCGTAAAGGCGGAACGGGCCTTTTCATAGTAATGACGGGCTCGGGCCGCTTCCCTTTTCATGAGAGCTTTGAATTCCGGAGTGTAGATTTTTTTCAAGACGGTCCGTTCCGGACAGTTGCAGGCTTGCAGGTCGTCGAGAGGAAGATAAACGCGATTGTCGTCTGCGTCAACGCCAACGTCGCGCAGGATATTGGTCAGTTGAAAGGCCATGCCGAGGGCCACCGCATAATCCTGGGCGCGGGGTGAAGTGACGCCGAAAATGTGCAGGCAAATGAGCCCTACGACGGACGCGACCCGGTAGCAATACAACGACAGTTCGTCGAACGTGACGTACCGGTTGTTCAACAAATCCATTTCGACGCCCTTGATGAGTTCTTCAAAATAGGCTTTGGGGATCGAAAAGGTCTTCACGTGGTGCGCGAGGCTTACCGCAATGGGTGAAACGGGATCGCCGCTATAGACAGCATCGAGTTCGGCCCGCCATTGTCGCAGGACTTCCTTGGGGTTGCTGCCTGCCGGCGGTTCATCGACCGCGCTGTCCACCGCTTTGCAGAACGCATAGACGGTATACATGGCGTTGCGCGACGCTTTGGGTAGAAAAAGGAACGAGTAATAAAAGTTGCTGCCGCTTTTTTTGGTATAGGCGGCGCAGTACGCCTGCGCCTCGTCGATGGTCATGCCGGCCATAGACGGGCTTTCAGCTCTGCCAATTTAATGGTATGCAAGTTGGAGGTGACGGTGTCGGCTTCCCCCAGGTCTTGAACGGTGTGGGTATTGGTTACGGCCAATACTTTCATTCCCGCTGATTTGGCAGCTCTGATCCCGGGCAGAGAGTCTTCGATGACCAGACAGACGTCGGGTGTCAATGCGGCGTCAGGCCGTTTGTGATTCAATCCGGCCAACGCGTGCAGAAACGGCTCGGGATCTGGTTTGCTTTTCGTGACGTCCTCCGCGCTGGTGATGTGGCAAAAGGCTTTCCGGATGCCGGCCTGTTCCAACACCAGTTCTATTTCCGCTCGCAGCGCGCCGGAGGCGATCGCCAGCGGATAGGCCGACGTGGCTTCTTGGACGAATTCTCTGACGCCGGGGAAAATGACGAGATGGTCTCGGATGGAGGCCAGATAGGCTCGAGCTTTTTCCTGCATCAAGTCGCGCTCGATCGATTCCGTAACCGGTATTCGGTTCGCGCGCAGCGCCTCTACGATGCAGCCGCGATCGTCGAAGCCGAGGTAGTTTGCATAGTAGTCCGGTTCGGTTAATGTTACGCCAACCGTCGCGAGCGTGCGTCGCAGCGCCTCGAAGTGAAGGGGTTCAGTGTCGGCAATGACTCCGTCGAAATCAAAAATCACGGCGCGCATGGGGTGTTCGTTGTTCTCGGCTGTGAGAAGGAATGTTGAGCGCGCGGTATTATAACACAGAGGTTGGCGGCGTGGAGGCTGTGCGGTTGACTCTCTCCATCGTCAGGTGCGCCTGCCTGGTTCCCGAACGAATCGATCAGGGTTTGGCCCGAAGCTGTTTTTCTTGGAGCCAGCCGGTCGTGCCGTAGTCGCTTCGAACGTAGTACACCCATCCGTTGTCCTGCAACTCTCCGTCGAGAATTGTGAAGACGGTTCCGGGAGGAACGGCCGGACCCCGTATTGTTCCCGCCGCGTCGCGCGTCAGCGCGACCTTTTCGCGTGGAGCACCGGGATTTGGCAGCAGCGCGACCCGCTGGCCCTCTTCAAAGAGAGGAGGGGCTGAATCCGTGGCCGATGACACGACTTCGGTAGCCGACGGTGCAGTCGTCACGTTGGGTTGAGTGACCGTAGTGGGAATTGGCGGGGGGGGCGTCGCGGGCGAAGCCGGCGACGACGAAGCGGCGTCAACCGTCTCGGCCTGCTGATCACTCGCCGGTGGCTCGGTGGATTCTGTTGACGGGGCCGATTGAACGAGCGGGGCACTTTGACCAGCGGTGGCCGGTGAAGCCGGTTTTCTCACAACCGGCGGCGCTGGCTCCGGCGTGTCGTTGAAAAACGGTCCGACGACATCCATGACAAGGTCCGGTTCCATCGCGACGTAGGCGCCACCGCCGATCAAGACCAGCAGAAGAACCCATATCAGGGGGCTTTTCCCTGGTTTTTTAGGAGGAGTTTTCAAGGGTGAGGGGGAGCGGATGTTCGATGTTTGCTCCAATTCTTCTTCTGTAAACTCCAAGTCCGGTTCCGGCTGACGCGCGAAAAAGAGGCTCCAAGCCGGCAGGGTGCCTGCTACAGACGGACTGTTGGTCGCAAACATCATAGACCTCCTCTGGCGGAATGCTCGGCGATGACGAACCTGACGTGTACTTATCACCAAGCTGTCGACGTGTCAATTTTGCGCGGAATTTCAGCGGAGTGGAAAAGCCAAGCGCCGGTGTCAACACGCAGGTGTTCAAGAGACAGTCCCCTTGCGCGGGCCTGTTTGAGAAACTCAATAAGATGAAGCTGTTCCAGACGGGCATTCTGTATGGCGGTGTGGTCGACCTGGATTTTCCCGCGAGGGTCGATGCCGGCCGAACAGTCTGTCAGGATGCTGATGGTGTTGATCGGTGCGATAGTCGTGATGGTCACCCGCCGTCGTCTTTGCCCGCCCGCTTCCAGGCTGCTACCGGCATAAGCGGGAAACCTTCCTCGTTTTACGGCCAGTTGTCGGGAAGTCCCGTGAGCGCGGGATTGTCTGAGCTCCGTCAGTTCTTCCGCGATCCGCAGCGTCTCGTCGTTCTCGTAGGGAATGCCGAGTCGGATCAGGAGGTCGGCAAGACCTATGATCCTCCGTTCTATTCCTCCCATCCGATTGGTATGCGTCTCAGCGAGCGGCACCGGAAATTTGCCGCGATCCATCACGTTGTCAAGAAATCGAACGGCAAGTGGAATGACGGCGGCGAGTCGACGTAATCAAGGGCCGGCGAGCCGTTTCGTTGAATGATGAATTTTGCAACGTTGATCGAGCCGAGCGCGCAGGGCGCAGGGAGATTCGGCGATGGCTCAGCCGGGGCTTTGGCCAGATACCGCTGCCGTCACACGAGACGCGCATGGTGGGAGACGTGAGGGGAGAGAGGAAGGGCTTGTACGGCTATGTTGAAATATGATCTCATAATCTCGTTCGGCAAGCGGCGGCAAATTCCCTTCCATTCGGTTCGGCGACGATCGTCTGCGCCGACCAAGGGTCTGAACATCTGGAAGTCACGAATCGCTCTCTGACGGTATCCCTGATCTGTTGATCGGACGCCCTACCTTTCCTCTTGCAACTCGTGGAGAGCGGTGGGCAGAATGACGGCTGCTCAGACCATGAAGTCCTACCGAGAAGAACTCTGGTTCGAAACCAAGACGAGACGGGCCTATATCAACATCACCCCGCAGGTCGAGGCGGCGGTCAAAAGAAGCGGAGTGCGGGAGGGCTTGGTGTTGGTGAACGCCATGCACATCACTGCCAGCGTCTACATCAATGACGATGAGCCTGGCCTCCTGCGCGACTATGACGAGTTTCTTGAACGGCTCGCTCCGCACGACGCGCACTATCGGCACAATGACACCGGCGAGGACAATGGCGACGCTCATGTGAAACGTCAAGTCATGGGGCGAGAGGTGGTGGTGGCCATCACGGATGGTAAGCTGGATTTCGGGCCGTGGGAGCAGATTTTTTACGGGGAATTCGACGGCCGTCGAAGAAAACGCGTGCTGGTGAAAATCATCGGCGAATAGCATTCATTTGTCACCGCGGCTCCGCGCGTCCGAATTTCTCCCGGTCGCATCGGAACCGATTCCTCGCTTGCACCGGGCGGGAAAGTTTGGCAACATGAACCGTGTACATTGCAAAAGTCTGGTCGGCACAGTTGCTCAATAGAGGAACCGCACATGTTAGCCTGGTCCCGTCCTGATCCGCTCACGCGCGATCTCATTCATCTCATCAACGCCCGACGCCACGATCACGGTGATAACGACGATGCCATCGATACGCTGCAGGCATTTCTCGAGCAAGGGCGCGAGCACGATTTGTTGACGGTGCTTGCCGCGCTTGATGAAGAAATGGCGGAATGGCTGTTTGATCTTGTCGCCGAGGCTAGTTGTACGTTGGTGCTCGACGGGCCGGAGGAGAAACCTTCTTACGCCGTCATGGCGGCCCTGGGGTTGCCGCTCCAAGCCAATCTGAGCGCCCCGCTCAAGTTGAAAATTGATCCGATCAAGACGGCGGATCTACTCCACCGGTATCTGCGGATTCCCACGGGAACGGTCGTCCGTGTGGAACCTCGGTTGTTGACCGACGCCACGTTGGAGCTTCTCAACTTGCAATCGCTTCATGAACATCTCGCGACGGTCGCCGAGTCTCGTCGCGCGCAAACGGTGGCCGCTCGATTGCTTCCACCGGTCGAAAATACGGCGTTTCTTCTGTTTGAGCTGATCGGGGCTCCGGACCCCGGTTTGCCCGATACATGGGAACATCACCATCGGCGTGCCATCGTGGAGGGGCTCATGGAACAGTGCCCGGAGCTGGCCGAGGCTCCCGATACGATAGAAGCGCCGGTCTATGCCGCCTATGCGATGTTCGATGCCCAGAATGCGGTTCGGTTGCATCACTTGGCCGATGAAACGGCGGCGGTCTGGCGGGAATTGGATCCACTTGTGCGATCCCGGACGATCGTGCATTTGCATACACAATGCGGCAACGGCGTCTACATGCCGGTGTGGACAGATTTATTTGACCCTGAACTGCCGGAAGAACACGGCCCGGTGTGGACGTCATCCGACGTATGGGTCTTCACGGCTGATTTGCCTATCGAGTGGCCGGGCGAGATGCTGACCAATCGGCTGCTGGCCGAAGGGTGCACCCGGTTTGAGAATCACATCGTCGAAACGCCGGAAAACTGACCGCCGCCGTTCTCTGGCCCGCTCGACCGCTGCAATCTGTTCCGGTCGCGATTCTCGCTGCGCGAAATGCGCGATTCGGTGATTTTCTCGCCGCCTCGTTTTATTCTTCACTAGATATGAAAGGAAGAACGCAGCCTGAACCATCCGGACGAGTAATGGCAAGTTTAGTGTCACTCATAGGGTTAGCCTTGGTCTGGAGCGTGGTCTGGGCCAACCTGCCTTCCTGGGAAGAATTGTTGTCGGAACAGCCGGTCGTTCACTCCCCGGCCGTCGTGCCTGAGTTGGACCTGACGATTCCGGGGGTCCCCGTTTCTCGCTCCGCCGGAGAGCCTAATCGGACCGGTGGGGATGCCGATCGGCGGGCAAGCCGTGTCCATCGTGTTGCGGGGGCAAAGTGCGCCGAAGACGTGCGGCAAACCTGCCCCGCCTCTCTGCCGAATGAAGAGCGTCTCCGGTGCGAGGCGCTGAATCTGAGACGTGCGTCGACTCCGTGCCGGATGCGTGAGGAGCAAGGGACGGTGCAGGGAAAGTAATCCGGCTAGGCGACGAGCGTTTTCAGGCAGGAGCGGAGATCTCGTGCAAACTCGCCCGCGTGGCGATAGCGACGGATCGGGTTTTTCTGAAGGGCACGATCCAGAATATCCTGCAAAGCAGGAGGGAGGTCGGCTCTCAATTCCGACAGCTTGGGATGTGAGGTGTTGGCGATGGCAAACAGGACGGCAGGCACGGTATCGCCCGTAAAGGGGGGACGGCCGGTCAGGAGTTCGAACGTCACGATACCCAGTGAAAAGATGTCGGACCGTCCGTCCACTTTTTTCCCGGCGATCTGTTCCGGCGACATGTAGGTGGGAGTTCCCATCACGGTGTGCGTTGTGGTTTTTGACGACGATGTCATGTGGGCAATGCCGAAATCCATTACTTTGACCACCTGATCGTCTGTCAGCATGATATTGGCCGGTTTGATGTCGCGATGAACGACGCCCCGTTGATGGGCGTAATCCAAAGCGTCGGCGACGGTGGCGAGGATGGGGAGGAGCTTGTCGAACGGCAAAAGATGAGGAGCGCGCGACCACTTCTTGAGCGTGGTGCCGTGGAGTAATTCCATGGCGATATAGCCCAGATCGTCTTCCTCCCCGGCGTCGAAGATGGTTACGATGTTCGGATGAGATAGATGGCCTGCCGACTCGGCTTCCCGAAAGAAGCGGGCTTTGGCAGCTTGGTACTTCTCGTGATCGTCAACGCCGTCCAACCGCATCGTTTTGATGGCGACAAACCGCTGAATCGTGGGATCTTTCCCAAGATAGACGACCCCCATCGCGCCGCGTCCCAATTCTTTTAAAATTTTGTATCGGCCGAGCGTGCTGGGCGCATTTCGGTAGGCTGAAGGCGAAGCGGCTCCGAAATCGACCTTGTCATGAGAATCCTGCAAACCGATCTCGCCTGTGCTTTCATCGGCCCACGATGACGGTTCTATGTGGCCCCGCCGATCCGAAGTGGAGAAAAAACAACGGAGAGAATCAAGATTTGAAAGCCATCCGGCCGTGACCCACAATCCTGCCAATGTCAGACCGGAGGCGTAGGAGAGCCGATAATACTGACTTCCGATGGAGTCCATAAGTGGGAACTTGGCGGCTCGAATCGCTCTGTCCATGACAATCAACAGAACGAGAGCGGCCAAAGGGAAGACAAGTTTGCGCAGAAACGAAAAGCCGCTCCCGTTGTCCGGCATCCGCCGGTACGCTTGGATCGTGACCAGACTCAGCGCGACCAGGCTGGTTCCTTCCATGAACACGCGGATGGTTCGGGAGCCGTTCAAAGTATGAAGCGTAAGGGGATCTGTCTGCAGGAAGGGAAGCTTGCTGAGCAACGGACCTCCGAAGAGGGCCATGAGAAGAACGAGAAAATACCAACATGTCCAGCCGAGCGCCTTCGTCATGGGTGCATGAGCCGTCAAACTTGTCCCAGTCTAACGGATCATCAAGGTGAGTCAATGAATCAGGAAAAAGGTGCAGCGCGTTCTCATCCGGGGGAGATCCATGCTCGACGGGCGAGGCACGTTACAACTTGGAGCAGGCACGTTTCATGGTATCGACAAGAGAGGGGGGAACGTACAACCCTCCTCTGCCGACTCCGACGTCGATGTCTGGCTTGGTCACCCCGTGGAAGTCGCTTCCGCCCGTGACCAGCAGATCCAATTGTTTGGCCAGCGCCAGATACTCGCGTGTTTGTCGAGCGGTGTGTGTGCTGTAATAGACTTCGATGCCGGCGAGTCCATCGATTTTGAGCTGGCGGACCAGATCCGATAACGTGCTTTCCGGCGTCTTGATCCAGGTGGGATGGGCGAGGACCGCAAGCCCTTTTGCGTCGTTGATCCATCGGATGGCTTCCGCGGGGGTGGGAAGTTCGCGTGGAACGTAGGCCGGGCGTCCCTCCGCAAGCCACAGGTCGAACGCTTCTTGCGCCGACGTGACGACATGTTTTTCAATCAGCACTCGCGCGATGTGCGGTCGTCCGACCGAATCGGTTCCAGCCACCGCGCGAACTTCGTCGTAGGTAATATCAATTCCTGCGGCCTGCAGCCGTTCGATGATTTTTGGATTTCGGCGGTGACGGCTCTCGCGGAGGACGGCCAGTCGTCGGTTCAACGTCTCGTCTTGCCAGTCGAGAAAATATCCCAACATGTGCAATTCCGCGTCGCCGAAGAGGGAACTGATCTCGACCCCGGGAATGATGTCGATGCCGTGCTCTCGTCCGGCCTGCATGGCTTCGGGTATGCCCGATGTGATGTCGTGATCGGTAATGGCAGCCGCCGTCACGTCGGCTTCGTGCGCGAGGGCAATAACTTGGGAAGGAGTCAAGCTTCCGTCGGAGTGGGTGGTGTGCAGGTGAAGATCCACGCGGTTCATGTCGGCCATCCCTCTTAAGATGATTTCCGTGCGACAAGTTGGGCCGTGTACATCGGGCGATCCGGACGGCGTCCCTCGTCATAATGCAGGATCTGGAGACCGGACGCAAGGTTCAGTAACTCGTTGGAGTCGAGGCAAAATTCACGTCTCTTCGGGTGATGGTAGTGAACATGGTTGTCAATCGTGAACGTTTCATAGACCAGCATACCCCCCGGTTTCAGCGCCTCAAGCAGGGAGGGGAAGAGGGGGCGATACAGATAAAAAAACACGACGATCACGTCGTAGCGTTCCTTGCCGAGACGGGGTTCAGAGGGAGGTGGTTGTTCGAGGTCGACGACCTGTGTGGTGATTCTGTCGCACGCGCGTGAGCGGGCGGAGGTGATGAGTTGCTCCAGGGCTGCGGCGTCCCGGTCGATGGCGTGGACCTGATAGCCGTGGCAGGCGAGGAACAGTGAGTGGCGACCGTTGCCGGCTGCCACGTCAAGCGCGGTGCCCGAGGGAAGTCGGTGTAGTTGTTCGACGAGCAGTCGGGCCGGGGCGTGATCGTCGTATCGGGCTTGGTGGGCCTGTCTGGTCCGTTCAACGGTGACTCCGACGGAGCCGGTGACGAGATTGATCGGCGGATGGAGTTTTCGAAGCCACAACTTGGCATGCTCGATCGGAAACTCCTCGAACAACATCTTGAGGAATTGCTCGGCCATGGTTTCCAGCAGACGGCAGTCCTGTGCCGTCCCGACTTCGACGAGGCGTCGCGCGACGGCGGCATAGTCGATGGCGGGCCCGAGCTGATCGTCGAGATCTGGCAGCTCCGAGGGACGTTGCAACTCGACGTCGACCGCGAGCCGTTGCGGATGGGCCCGTTCCTCGGCCGTCACACCGCAGCGGCCGCGGAATTCCAAGCGTTCGATCACGATGGATTCCGGCATGCCGCATTGTCGGCGAGGGAATTTGAGGCTGTCAAGCGCGGGGCGGACTGCATGAGCCCGGACGGTTACACCACATAGCGGCTGGTGTCGAATTTGTGTCGGGCATGGTCGATGAGACGGGCGATGCTGTGAGTGTAGCTTCCGGTTTCGTCTTTTTCAGTCAAGTCCAGTTCCGGTCCATTGTCGAGAGGATTCCCCTCCGTATCGGCGATCACTTTGACGAGCGGGCGTTCGCTGTCCGAGAGGCTAGCGGCCGGTTTGAGCACGACCGCAAAGGCGCCGTTGGTGAGTTCCACGAGGCTCCCGATCGGGATGATACCCACACAAGTCACGAACAGTTTCATGAGCGTCGGGTCGAAGCTCGTTCCCGCTTTCTCCAGCATCAGGCGTAAGACCTTTGAGGGAGCCATCGCCTCGCGGCGATAGACGCGCGACGACGTCATCGCATCGTAACAGTCGGCGATCGATACGATACGGCTTGAGATGCTTTGCGTCCAGGGAATGGCCAGTTGGGGATAGCCCGAGAAGTCGTAGTTCATATGGTGCTCGAAGGACGCAGACGCCATTCGTGCCGGAACATTTCCCAGGCCGCGTAATTTGATGAGCGTGAACACCCCTTCTTGGGGGTGTGTTTGCATGATGTCCCACTCCTCGGGGCTGAACTCGCCGGGCTTGTTGAGGATGTCCAGCGAGATCGCGCATTTTCCCACGTCATGGAAGAGCGCTGCCAAACCGAGGTCAGCGAGGTCAACTTTGGCGTATCCGGCTCGGTTGCCGAGCGCCATGGACAGTAACGCTACATTGACGGAATGCTCTTGGGTGTACTGATCGTGACAGCGCAACGTCGTAAAGCCTAGCATGGCTGGCTCGTCTTGCATCATCAGATCGACGATATTTTGAATGGCCCGTTTGGCCTGTTTGAAGCTCAGGGTGCCTCCCTCGCGGGCGGATTGAGTGAGGCGGCCGACCGCGTCGCAGATTTTTTCGTAGGCGGTTTTCATCTGCGCTTTCCGGCGAAGCTTCGGGGAACTGTCGTCGGGCGAAGCTGACAGCGCCAACGCGCGAGGGCGTTCGATCGCGATGCTCGTGATGTTGAGCGCAGCGAGCGCTTGTTGAAAGTCATCGATCGATTTTGTGGCGGAATCGAGACTGACGAACAAAGAAGCGAACTGGCGGAGGTCGTCGGAAGATATTGAGCGAGAAAAGGTGAGGCCGCCTATTTTCCAACTGTTCAGGGCGTCGATCACGCTGGACAGGACCAGCATCTGTTGTTGGCTGACCCTCAGATGGTCCTCGCCCAAGAAGAAGAAATCGTTCTGCACGCGGATCGTGACCGGACGCTCATGGGCCATGGTATGGATGAGCGTCAGCATGGACTCGACCGGCTTGTCAAGGGCGGCGTTGTTGCGGCCGTGAATTCGAGACGTTTTGATCAGAGTGTTCAGTTGGGTCAGCAGTTGGAACCCCAACATCGCCATTTGTTGGTCGTAGATGTCGCTGGCTTCTGAGTCCTGTCCCACTTTTCGAGCAAGTGATTGCTCGTGAGTGAGAATCGGCGGAGCGCCGGTCGAAGGAGGGGAGAAAGAGTCGTTCATGGTTGCGGTTCCTTGTCAGCCGAGGGGGCGGCCGGTGCGTTGTTTCGAGTTCGTCGTTGGGCGTGCGACAAACCGTGGGCGCAGGCTTGCCGAACCGTGACGCTGCCTTTCTCGCTTCCACGCACGAGTGCTGATACGGCTGTGGGAGTGCCGAGCTTGCCGAGAGCCTTCGCGGCAAGCACGGCCAGTTCCTCTTTTTTCTTTCGGCCGAGCCATGACCATTCGGTCAGGAGACTTTCCCAATACGGGACGGCTTCATCACCGCACGTTGCGCCGACGGCGTGAAATATCGCTTGGCGCTCGCTGATGGAGCGGTTTCCGAACGTATCGGCCGACAGAATGGGAAGCCAGTGGGAAAACGAGACCGAGTACTGCCCAGAGATCAGCAGTTTCAGGGCCGCGATGCGGATGCTTTCTTCTTCATCGTTCACGAAAGAAAGAAGTTTCAGGCCGTCGCCGCTCGGGCGTAACGCACCGATTGCGTGCACGACGGCTTTGCGGACCTGTGCATCGGGGTGTCGAAGGAGTTTTTCGACGGATTCAGCGAACGTCGGGTTCTTTAGCTTGGTGAGAATCGCGAGGAGACGGCATACGTAGGATGGTCTCCGATCTCGCAGGCCGTTGATGAGCGGTTCGGGGTTGTCTTTTGCCAGTGTTGCAAGTGCTTCAGAGACGATGGCCTGATGAACCGGTGATGTCAGATTGGCCAACAGTGAACAGAGTCCTGGGACGGCGTTCGGCTTCATCAGCAACAAAATCGTTGAGAGGCCGGCCGTCGAGCTGTCCGGATGCTGATTCAGATAGGTTTCGATGGCTTTTATCCGATCCGGGCGGCCGAATCCGTTGAGGTGAGCGCGGACCTGTTGTTTGTGTTCTTCGCCGAGATCAGGCCTGACCGCGTCGGCTTCATGAAGCAGACTGACCACATGCTCCAATTCTGTCCATTTTCCCTCGCGGAGAAGGCGATCGATAATGTCGCCCCACACGTCGAATAGTTTCGTCAGTACCGCCGACGATCGTTCGGAAGCGAGAACGGCGGTCAACATCTCCATGATGTGCAAACGACTGTCCTGCCCCCGTTCCGCTTCAATGTCGTGTGCGAGGGCGGTCAACTCTTCGTCGGTGACTTCAAACCCGACCAGGCCGCTGTGCACGCGTTTGCCCTGGTTCGTCGATTCTGCCTCGGAAACGGTTGCTTCGCCCATCCGGCTGGTGCGCTCACGGTCCAATAAGTCTCGCAGTGAGGAGTCGGACGAACTCATGATGGTACCGGCTCGGTCCGTTTTATTGTTGTGGGACGACGAGTGAGCCACTTCTTCCGCCGTCACGATTGTGATCGTCGAGAGATTGCGAGACCACAGGCGGGTGACGAGATCATCATCTTCTTGGCCGGACTCTACGTTTCCCCATATCGAATCGAGGAAGTAGGTCAAATCTTCTAGAGAGAGGCCTTCGTAGATCGAAAGCTCCCGAATGCCGTCTGCGTAGAGTTTGAACGCGAAGCTCTCGCCCCCGTCGCTGAGGTCCGTTTGGTAGACGACGGAATCGTTGAACCGCAGCTCGGACCGATGAACAAGGAAGGTGAGTTTCGAGTAGGCGGTCAGGTGACCGGTCAATTCCTCGAAGAGCTGTTGGGCAAACTTTTGCGCCACGGGATTCGTCGGGCCGTAGGTGCGGTTCGACTTGGCTGTTTTGTCCAGCAACTTGAGGATGCGTTTGACGGAAGCCGTTTCCGGATCTTCCGTGTTCCGTACCGCCGCCGCGGCCAACTTGTCTTGCGCCGTTTTGAGGTCGGCCATACTGCGTATCACCTACCGAGCGGCGCGGGATTCGTCAAGAAAATCGCGGTTCATCGCGCGGTGGAGGAGTGTTGCGCGGGGTTCCGAATCGTCTTGTTTGCAAAGGACGGGAGCCGTTAAAATCCCTTGTCGTTTGACCGTCGTGGTTTCGTGGTCCACGGGGAGCTCACCGGGTCATGGTTCGATCGGCGCTGGTCGTATGTTTTGGAGACAGTCTGACGGCGGGGTTTCAATCTCCGACCCCCGAGAATCCAATGGGGGCGGAGACCCCTTACGGCCGGTTTCTACAGGATCGCCTGGGAGAGCGGGTGCTCGTTCAGATCAGTGGAAAATGTGGGGAGCTGACCCGGGAAATGGTAAACCGGTTCAAGCGGAGTGTGCTGGATCAAAAACCTGACTACGTTCCGATTCTGGGCGGGACCAACGATTTGGGCTGGGAGCTGTCGCCCGACGAAATCATGACCAATTTGGTGGCGTTGTATGAGCTGACGTTGAACGCTGGCGGCGTTCCGATTCCGGTGACCGTGCCTTCCATTCGGATAGAAGGCGAGCAACGCAACCCGGAGGCAAAAGAATGGGTGGACCGGCACCTGACTCGACGCCGTCGGCTGAACGCGTTGATTCGGGACTACGCCGAGTCATCCCATCTTGCCGTCGTCGATCTGTTTGCGGGCACTGTGGATCCTGACGATGGCCAATTGGCTGTCATCTATTCGAATGACGGCATCCATTTGACCACGGGAGGCTATCTCTTGTTTGCCGAACTGGTGGATCAGGTTCTGAGGCCGATGCTACAACGAGTGGGCCGATTCTAAGAGGAGGTGTGACGTGAGAGGAAGGAGCGCCGGTTCCTCTCGTTTTGGACGGTGACGATCTCATAGAAAGATTTCCCCGGCATTCCGGTGGGCGAACCGAAACCAGATACAACAAGGAGCCGCACCCATGCGTTGGTTCAATTTTGTTGGATGGGGGATGTTAACGCTCGCCGTCATACTGGATGAGTGGCTCTATTTGTATCTGTGGGAAGAATTCAACGTCGGGGTAGTCGTTGCCGCTGCAATCTATTTAGTGGTGGCCATTGGATTATCCGTATGGGGAGGCCGGTCCACCGATTCCGACTGACACCGCGGAGGGTACGGCGTCTGACCATGGGCCGCTGATTCTTTCACCTTGTGCCCTCTCGTTCCCGTGCCTCTCATGACGCCGTGAGCGAACGTTCTTAAAAGAGAGCGGAGACGAAGTCGGTCGAGTGGTCACATTCGATACCAGCGGGTCTCCAAAGTGCCGTCCCGGATTTCCACTTCCACAACCTGCAGCGCAATCGGCAACCGGTGTGCAGCCTGCTCAACCGGGGCGAGCGGAACCGGCAGCTCCTCAAAACGTCGCCGGTGTCCGGGGCCGTGATCGATCCCTGCTCGATCTGGAATAACGGCAACATGATCCAGTTGTTCACGATCCGCACGAAAGAAATCCGCAGGCGCGGGGTTGAAGAGCAGTCCGACGCCGGGATGGCCAGATACCGGGCTTGGGAGCCCGCGTCACAGTGCGATTCCCTTACAGCTTCACCTATAAGGACGTCATCGAAGCGATGACGAATCCAGATGTCAAAACCGGAGGTGCAGGCGGGACGGGCCTTGAGGCCGACTTTTTTCAAGATTTCGGCGTTGCGTGTGACATTCTTGACGAGCGCGGCGGAAACATCGGCCATCGTGCCGCTGCCCACGAGGGCGACTTCGACCGCCGGGCGGCCGGAAGCGCCTGTCTTGCTCAGGAGAAACGTGGCCGTTTCTTTTCGATTGGTCATGGCTTGGCTTGTGGTGATCGAAGCTTTTTGCAGGGCTTTCTCAGTGGAGATGCGTTTGCGAGGGCCAAGTCGGCTGGCGGTGCCTCTTGATAGAAAAACAGGGTCGTGAGGTAAATTCGTCCCTGGGGAGCCGTTGTCAAAGGCAAGGCGATTACAGGATCCGCCAGACGCGGCCGTCGTTTTGGATGAGGCGGTCGGCTTCCACCGGTCCCCAGGTGCCGGCTTGGTATTCAGGTAGCCAGCGGAGTCCTTGTTTTTCCCAGGCCTCGAGGATTTGAGTGATCCAGGCCCATGAGGCTTCGACTGCGTCGCGCCGCATAAAGCGGGAAGCGTCTCCCGCCATCACGTCGAGCAGGAGGCGTTCGTAGGCCTCCGGCGAAGGACGTCCGAAGACCTCGGTATATTTGAAGTTCATCTCTACCGGATGGGTTTGCGCTCTGGTGCCCGGCACGCGAGAGACGATGCGGAGCGAGAGTCCTTCCTCCGGCTGAATTTTTAAGGCCAACACATTCGGCGCCTGCGGGGCGCGTGGAGCGGCATTAAACAGAATCTGCGGGATCTCCTTAAACTGCACGGCCACCTCGCTAGCGCGGAGCGGGAGGGCCTTGCCCGTCCGTAAATAAAAGGGCACGCCGGACCACCGCCAGTTTTCGACGAAACACTTGACGGCCACATAGGTTTCGGTGACGGAATCGGGTTTGACTCCCTTTTCGCGTCGATAACCGGGTACCGGTTTCCCGTGCACCGTCCCTTCGGTGTACTGCGCCCGTACGGTGACCTTGTCCACGTCTTGCGAGGTAATGGGCTTCAAGCAGCGGAGGACTTCCATTTTGGCGTTCCGAACCACGTCCGGATCCAGGGAATAGGGCGGTTCCATGGCGACCAGGCAGAGCAACTGGAGCAGGTGATTCTGGACCATGTCTCGCAAGGCGCCCGCTTCTTCGTAGTAGGCCGCTCTGGTTCCGACCCCCTCCGCCTCGCTGACGGTGATCTGGACGTGGTCGATGTATTTGCGGTTCCAAATCGGCTCGAAAATGCTGTTGGCGAACCGCACCACCATCAGGTTCTGAACGGTTTCTTTGCCCAAGTAATGATCGATACGAAAAATTTGCGATTCATCGAAGACCCGACCCGTGGCGGCGTTGATCGCCCGCGCCGATGCCAAGTCCCGTCCCACCGGTTTCTCAACGATGATCCTGGCGTAGGGGGAATGGACGCCGGGCGTCCTGGCGAGACCGCTGGCGGCCAATCCCTCACAAACGGGGGTGAATGAACTGGGCGGAATGCTCAGATAAAAAATCCGGTTTCCCGGCAAGGCAAACGATCGTTCAAGTTCTTCGACGCGAGCCTTCAGCTCGGTATAGGTTTGGGGGTCGTCGTTTTCACCGGCCAGATAGAACAAGTGTTGCGAAAAGGTGTTCCATGAGTCTTCAATCAAGGCCTGCCGGGAATGTTTGATGACACCGTCCCGTACAACGGACCGGAACTCCTCGTCGCTCATCGGCGTGCGGCCCAATCCCAGAACGACGTAGTTGGATGGCAGCAATCCATCCAATAGCAAATTGTACAGAGCCGGCATCAGCCGGCGTCTGGCCAAATCTCCGGAGCCGCCGAAAATGATGATGGTGCAAGGATCAACAGGTGTGATGGTTTCCACGGGTGGACCGTTATCGAGGCGATGGGCTCGTGGCTCCATGAGGGCCTGCTTTGATAAAAAAGATGGAATTATTGCTTGACAGCGTGGCCGCCGAAGGCATTCCGCAGTGCGGCCAACAGTTTTTCCGCGAACGACTCATCCTGCCGCGATCGAAACCGCGTGAAGAGGGCCGCCGTAAGCGTGGGAACCGGCACGTCTTTTTCGATCGCATCGGCGATCATCCAGCGGCCTTCCCCGGAATCTTGTACGTAGCCTTTTAATTTTTCCAGCTTCTGATCTTCTTTGAGCACGCCCGCCGCCAATTCAAGCAGCCAGGAACGGACGACGCTCCCGTGCATCCAGAGATCCGCGATGCGAGCCAGATCCAGCTTATACTCGCTCTTCGACATCAGCTCGAACCCCTCCGCATATCCCTGCATCAAACTGTATTCGATGCCGTTGTGAACCATCTTGACGTAATGGCCGGCGCCCACGGCGCCGACGTGGGCCCACCCCTGTTCCGGCGCCAGGGTGTTGAAGATCGGAGTCAGCCGGCTCACGGCCGCTTGTTCGCCTCCTATCATCAGGCAATAGCCGACCTTCAAACCCCAGATGCCTCCGCTCGTGCCGACGTCCACATAGTGGATTCCTCGTTTCTTGAGCTCGGCGGCCCGCCGTACATCGTCGTGGAAGCGGGTATTCCCTCCGTCGATAACGGTGTCGCCTGCTTGCAGCAACGAGGCGACTGCGTGGACGGTCTCTTCCGTCGGCGTGCCTGACGGCACCATGACCCAGACTGTACGAGGGACGCTCAACTTGCTCACCAAGTCGGCGACGGAGGACGAGCCGATACATCCCGTGCCTTCCGCCTGGGTGACAAGATCCGACGAACGGTCGAACACGACGACGCGGTGGTTGTCGCGCCGCAGACGAGTCACCATATTCATGCCCATTTTGCCCAGGCCGATGAATCCCAACTCCATAACCGCTCCTTTGTATGCGTGTATGCGTTGCTCCGATGACGAAAACGCGAAGGCGTCCGCGCGCGTTCCGAACCGCCGGCATCTTCGTTGCTTACCGTGGGCGAAGCCGCGGGACGATTGTGCGCGCCGACCCGTCCGTCAATCAATACGGGCGGGGTTCGGAATCTCCTTGAAGAGAAGATCGGCAAATTGCCTTCCAAAGTTGAGCCGGTCGGCCAAATTCGTTCCGGAGAGAAAGCGTCCGGCCAGATCGGCCAGCGTCGGGTCGCGCGAAACCATGAACCGGTGGATATCCACCGGAGCGACCAACCAATAGCCCCTGAGACGGAAGAAAGCCAGGACACAGTCTTCGTAAAACAGGTTCAGCAGATACTGGGCTGTGGCCGGTTTGTCGGAGAGATCTTCCGCCTTCTCCAACCAGTGATAGCACTCGGCTTTCAGCCGAATTCGTTCATTGATCGTGGTTGGAGGCGGCCCCTGACGGAACCGATGGTGGGCCTTCTGAGTCAACTGCGCGCAGATTCCATTATAGTCGAACAGGATGCGGGCTTTTCTGAGCAGTGAAGGCAGGCGGAGGGAGTGGGCGAGTTCCTCCTCGATCTCTTTGTGCCCGCGGTATCGAATGTCGGCCAGACGGTCTCCGACGCGAAGAATTTCATGGCTGTCGGCTTGGCCTTTCACCAAAGCGATCAAGTCGATGTCGCTGTGGGGGGTGACGGCTCGACGTGCTCCAGACCCGACCAGCAGCACGCCGACCAAATCACCCCCTCGTGAGCCCTTTATATGGCGCAGGGCGACGTCTACTCCGTCCTCGAAGCCGGGCGTTTTGGGAGAGGTCGGCTGTGCCGGCTGTTCCGGAATTTCCAGCAGCTCGGCGTTGAGTTCCTCGCGAGTCGGTGAGCCAGATGCCTGGCTCGCATCCGTCATCGGATCAGTCGATGATTTCATCGGGGTCGCACAATTCTTTTACAGTCAATTCCGGGAATTGCGTTGACGACCTGCACACGTTCTCATTCTATGGAGGGTCAGAACAAGTGTCAACGTGTGGGAACGCGAGGGAACGTCACGGTGCGAGAACCCGTGTGAAAACGGCCCCGGCCTCTTCGATCTGTTTTGCGGTCACGTTGAGATGGGTGACGGCGCGATAACTCAGACCTCCAATCGCGTTGATCAGGACGCCTTCTTGTTTCAACGCGGAGACGATTTCGGCTGGCGTGCGGCGATCGCCGACGATCTCGAAGATGACAATATTGGTCTCGACATGTTGAGGCGAGATTCGGACGGATGGAATGTGCTGAAGCAGGCGGGCCAGTTTTTTGGCGTTGGCATGATCTTCCGTCAGGCGCGAGACGTGGTGTTCCAGTGCATAGATGCCGGCGGCTGCGAGAACGCCGGCCTGGCGCATGGCTCCCCCGTACATGCGGCGGAAGCGCCGTGCGCGTTCGATGAGCTGTTGGTCGCTGGAAATCAGCAACGAGCCGGCCGGCGCCCCGAGCCCCTTGGAAAGGCAAATCGAGACCGTCTCGAAATGCTGGGCGTAGGAGGCAGGGGGAATGGTCGTGGCGGCCACTGCGTTCATGAGCCGGGCGCCGTCCAAATGCATGGGAATCCCGTGTTTAACGGCGACGGCTCGAATCTTTTCGATGGTGGAGAGAGGATAGATCGTGCCGCCGCCGGCGTTGTGCGTGTTTTCCAGACAGATGAGGCCGGTGGGAATGTTGTGAGGATCTTTCGGTCGTATAGCGGCCTCGACCTGCTCGGCGGTGATGATGCCCCGTTCGCCAGGCACCCAGTGCAACTGCACGCCCGCCAACGCGCCGGCGGCGCCCTGCTCGTACCGGACGACGTGGCTCGTACTCTCAACGATGATTTCCTGACCAGGTTGAGTCTGAGAACGGATGGCAAGCTGGTTCGCCATAGTGCCGGAAGGCACGAAGAGCGCGAATCGCTTGCTCAACATCGCCGCCGCCATCTCCTGCAAGCGGTTGACGGTGGGATCTTCCCCATAGACGTCGTCGCCCACCTCGGCCTCGGCCATGGCTTTGCGCATGTCGTCCGTCGGCTTGGTGACGGTGTCGCTGCGAAGGTCGATCACGGACGCTCCTCTTTTTTCTGCCTGGACGCCGAAGTCCGCCCATTCTAACAGAATCTTCTCCTTGCGGGCCAAGCCGGACCTGCTAGACTGGCGCGTTTATGGCATCGGCATCGGGGATGAAAACGGATCGCTTGCTCTTGAATCGGGGGGCCGTTCTGCTCGGCGCTCGACCGGAAGAAGTCGTGCCGCTGGCCTGGGCGTTCGCCTATTTTTTCTGCCTTCTGTGCGGCTATTCGATCCTCCGCCCGGTCCGTGACGAAATGGCCATTGAGGGAGGGATCACGAATCTCCCCTGGCTGATGAGTGCTACGTTCGTCACGATGGCGGTTGCGACGCCGCTGTTCGGCTGGCTGTCCGCCCGCTGTTCCCGCTATCGGCTGCTTCTGACGATCTACGTGTTTTTCATAGCCAATCTGGTGATTTTTTATGTCTCGATGTCGAGCCATTGGTATGCGGAATGGGTAGCCCGCGGGTTTTTTGTCTGGCTCTCGGTCTTCAATCTGTTCGTCGTCTCGGTCTTTTGGAGTTTCATGGACGATTTGTTTACGCCGGAACAGGGAGCCAGATTGTTCGGCGTCATCGCCGCAGGCGGAAGCAGCGGCGCGTTGCTCGGTCCACTGCTGACGACTGGGTTGACTTTTTTCGTGTCGGTGCCGGTGCTGATGTTGGTCTCGTCCGGCTTTCTGGTGCTGTGTCTGGGCTGTATCGATCGGCTGGAACGATGGGGTTCCGGACGCACGGCCCATCATCGACCTTCTCCTGGCGATCCGCTCGAGGGTGGGGTCTTGGCGGGCATCCGTCTCACCTTGTCTTCGCCCTATCTCCTCGGTATTTGCGGTTACATCGGGCTGCTGACTATGACGGCCACGTTTCTCTACTTCGAGCAGACCAGGCTGGTGTCGGACTATCTGGATCAGCCGGAGGCCAGGACGAGACTTTTTTCCGCGATTGATTTCACGACCAATCTGTTGACGTGGATGACCCAGCTTTTCCTCACCAACCGGGTCGTCGGCCGATGGGGGCTGGTGGCTGGTCTCATGTGTCTTCCGGCCATCAGCGCTGCGGGATTTCTGGGGATCGCTCTCTGGCCGACGCTTGCCGTCTATGTCGCCTTTTCAGTTCTGCGAAGGGTGAGCGAATATGCCCTCTCCAAACCGTCGCGCGAAGTGTTGTTTACCGCGCTCAGCCGAGAAGAAAAGTACAAGGCCAAAAATTTCATCGACACAGCCGTTTCACGAGGGGGCGATGCATTCACCGCATGGCTGGTTACCGCTTTGAAATCGCTCGGGGTCACGACGATCCAAATTGCTTGGACCTTGGTGCCGGTGATGGTCTTCTGGATGTGGCTTGCGTCGGTGTTGGCCAAGCGCAAGGAGAGGATGAAAGAGAGGACATAGACACGTATCCATCGGTCAGGATGCTCAGGGCCGTTTGCCATGCTCGAATCCGGTGAGATGAGGAGTCTCACGCGACGACGAGTCGAATCAAGACGAATCCCAACGTAATGATGGGCACGCCCGCCATCTACGGCAGGCGCATTTCCATGATCGGTTTCTCCGTCCGCCACGCCACCGCGGCATCGCGCAAGCCGGACAAGACTTGTTTGTGATTGTGTATTGGTCCGATAGGTTCGAAGGTGATCCGCTCGTGAAAAACGAGCCGCTCTGTTTTTCGATGATCAGACGGCGCCACGTCTGCGCCTGTGTCATCCTCACACCAGCCAGGTCACGATCCCATCGTTTGCACAGTGTTCGGCCGAGCGTTCAGGAGTGTCGTCAAACCCCGCTTGTGGAGTTACGTATTTCGCGAAACATCCCGAAACATCCGATGTGGCAAAACTCCCATTGCTTCCTATCGGCATACGTGTTAAGACGGATGCATCTCGCCAAGGAAGTGGGAGGCAATGACGCAAGACTCTCCAATCGCACGACACTTCGGCGCCAGCGTTACGCTGAAGCGAGCAGAAAGTTCGGACCGGCAACTTTTCCTTGTGAAATACGATCTATCCGATCAGACGATCCCCGGCCGGGTGAAAGCCATGGGGGGGAAAATCGTTTTGAGTGCGTCCGGTTGGATGTTGGCGGAGCTGCCTTTTTTGCTGGCGATGAGCCTTGAAAAGACGCCGGGATTTCATTTCGTCAGGGGAGTGTCGATTGACCAACGCCGGCTGGAGCTGTTCCGGCGCGCGGTCGAGGGAGCAAAATTCGATCGAAGATAAAACCGACCGAAAAAGGAGGTGCGTATGCCCAGTGTAGGTCAGGAGTTACTGGATACTCCGTTTCCGGAGATGGTCACTAAATTGGCTCTCGGTATTGCCGCGGGACAAACGGCGTTGGACGAAGCATCGGTGGCGACGGCGAAACTGTTGGCCGAGACGACCGTACCGATCGTGCTGAATGTCACCCAGACCATCGCCGCCGATGGGACCGTCAGTTTCTCACAGTCGCCTCCCGTGGATGTGTCGTTGCTGCAGATCGGTTTGTTGCCGACGTTCTATCAGTTCACCGAAGCGACGATCGAACTCACCATGGATATTAAGACCACCACAAGCCGTGAAACCAACGTGAAGATTGCGGCGCAGGCCAAGGTGGGCTTTGCGGTCTGGAGCGCTTCGGTGAAGACGGACGTGGCGCATAACCGCAAGTACGGCAAAGAAGTGAGGGGTACGGCTCGTCTGTTCACGAGGCTCGCTCCAGTGCCGCCTCCTCCGCGCATCGCGCCTGAAGTGACCGTGGTTGATAGTCGTCAAGGTGGAGGCGTGTAATGGCGATTCGCCTGACGCCGCGCGACGCGAATGGAGGGCAAGAGCTGGCGGGAACGCCGCTGGCCGACCTCATCACGCAACTGGCGGAAGCCGTCGCTGAGGGACAGGCCAAATTGGACTTGTCTTCGGCGCAGGTCGCCGCCGAGTTGGCGCGAACGAAGGTGAAATTCATCCCCGCCATTCGGCAAATCATCGAAAAAGATGGGTCCATGCGGTTCGAGCAGGCCCAGCCGATGGAGGTCAGCCTGCTCGATCTTGGTCTTCAGCCGACGTTCTATTCGTTCTCGGAGGCCACCGTGGAGGTCACCATGGATCTCAAGGTCGTCGAAGAAACCACCACGACGGGAAGCGGCCGCGCGCCGGCCAAGATGCTCTTTGCCGGCACCAGGTCCTTGCGGACCGAGCGTAAGTTGAATCGCGACGTGAAAATCTCTTCCAAAATGACGGCCAAACTGGTTCCCGTGCCGGCGCCGCCGTTGCTCGGCCCGGCGCGTGACGTCGAAGACCGGCGCGAAGGGGGAGGGATCTAGAGGGGGCTAGCGGAGAGAATGGAGGAGGCCGATGGCGGGTGAGATAACGGTCGAAGATCTACTGGGCGAATTGGGGCAGGCGATCCATGCGGCACAGTTGAGGCTGAATCGGCAGAGCCTGGAACGACCTCCTGGATCGGTGGGATTGCCCACCACCCTTTCCATCAGCGAGACCGATCTGGAAGTCAAAATTTTGTTTGAAGAAAAACAGGGAAACGCCCTGGTGAGGCCGGTCGGCCGAGCACAGGCCGATACCCCGGCGGCCGCCTTTTCCACGCTCCGCGCGAAGATCGTGGCGGTGGCGGATGAGGATGTCCGTCTGCCGCAACGTACCCCCTCCGATGTGCGCGAGGAAATTATCAAGCGCCCGGATATCGCGCGTCTTGCCAAGATCTTCGGCAGCCTCCAGGTTACGACGACGTTTGTGCCGGAGGCGGCTCGTTGGCTGGTAGACGTGGTTGAGCCGTCCGGCTCCGTGCTGCGGCGCATTCAGGTAGAAGACGGGAAGCCTCAATGAGCACCCCCAAAACCTCCAAAACCTCCAAGAACGGTCCCACGTCGGCCGGCTCACCGTCCGGGCCGACACCCGACGACCGACTTCAGGCCTTGATTGCCGAAAATCGGAAGCTCGGAGAAGAATTGCAAGAAGCTCAAAAACTGGCCGCGGTGCTCGAAAAGACCAATGCCCAGTCGATCGCCGCTCGCGACAAGGCGTTGAAAGAGGCGGAAGCCGTAAAGAAAACCGCTGCGGAACTGAAAGCCCAAGTTGAAGAGCTGGCTGCCTCCAACCGCAAAATGACCGCCGAGATCGCGCGCCTCACGCGTCAGGTGGAGCGAACGCCGTTGAATCCGGTGTCGCCCGAGGAGGCGGCGGCTCTATTCGATAAGTTCATCGGCGGCATGAAACTGTCTCGCACGCTCGAGCTGCGCGATGTCCATCTCACCTTGAAGGTCGCCACGGGCAAGCTGGGTGACCAGACCGTCCTCTTATTGCCGGAGCCGGGCGCAGTCGATCCGGCGTCGCTCCATGAACTGAAGTTCAGCCTGCGCGGCATGAGTATCGCCGAAGCGCCGGACGCCGATCGCCCGGTCAAACGCGGATGAAGAGGGAATCCCCCGCCGAGCGGCTCAAACGGTTGAGCCAAGAGGGGAAGCTCGCCTATGAAGCCGGGCGCTACGGTGAAGCGGAGAAGCGCTGGCGCGCGGCCCTGCGATTGGTGAAACATGGTGCGCCGGGCACGGTCGTGGCTCTGCGCAATAACTTGGCCGGGCTGTTTCACGCGCAGAAAAAGTATGCCCTTGCGGCGAAGTATTTCGCCGACGCCCTTGCCGCCTGCTCTCCCGAGGAACCGGCCGCCGCTCCTTTGCGCGCCACAATCTTAAACAATCTCGGCGAACTGTATCGTACCCAGGGAAAGAACGAGCAGGCGACCGCGTCGTTCGAGCAGGCCATTGCAATCTTGGAACGATCGACGGGCGGTCCAACGGTTCAACTCGCCCCGATGCTGAACAATCTAGCCGAGCTTCATCGGGCGGCGGGAAAACTTGAACTGGCCGAGCCGCTCTATCGACGGGCGTTGGATCTGCTGGAGGGGACGCTCGGGCCCATGCATGCCCAGGTCGCTGTGGTTCAGAACAATCTCGGCGGGTTGTTGCTGGACGCCAATCGATTGGAAGAAGCCCAAGCAGCCTTCGAGCGCGCATTCACGATCCTGGGTCAAGCGTTGGGAGAACGGCACCCGCAAACAGCGCAGGTCATGCTTAACTGCGCCACGGTGTTGCGCCGTCGAGCCCATTTTCTCGAATCCCGAGCCCGCGCCCTGTTGGAACAAGCGACCGCCGACCAAGTTTGCAAGCCTTGACAAGTTTGCAAGCCTTGAAAGGATAGCGGGCGACATCTCAGAAGACGGACCGTGGCGTCTGCTCGTCCCGTTTGGACCGGCATGAAACAGAGATGTGCGGCAGGCGTACGGGCTGCTTCCATCGGCTTTACCGGCAAAAAAATCGCATGGTATAGTCTGCCGCCGTTTACGCAGCGAGCATTCATTAATCGTCTGTCATCACGGAGGTCAAGAGAGGGATCAATGCCGGAAGTTCCCGCCAAATTGTACGTCGAGAAATTGCTGAAGGAGAGTCGGGGTGACGCACGGCGGTTGGCGTTGGTGTCGGCTGCCGTCAAGGATTCGGCGCTGCGAGCGATGGCCGATGAGCTGGAAGCCGATGAAAAGGGGATTCTCGCCGCCAACGAGCGGGACGTCGACGCCCTCGGTGCGTCTTACGAGGGCGATGTTGGCAAGGACAGAATGAAAGAATTGGTCGCGCGTGTGCGCATGACGGCCGAATCCGTCAAGGAGATGGCCGGCCGGCTTCGCGTCATCGCGGACTTGCCCGATCCGGTTGGTGCTGTCACTGGGCGGTGGGAGAGGCCGGATGGACTGCAAGTCGAGCGGGTTCGCGTACCGATCGGGGTGATCGGGGTCATTTCGGAGATGAATCCGCTGATAACGGTGGAATCGATCGCACTGTGCCTCAAGTCTGGCAACCTCTGTGTTTTTTGGGGCGCTCCCGAGTGGAAGGAAACGCACCGAGTCATGGAAACGGCGTTGCGCCGCGCGGCGGAGCGGAGCGGACTCGCCGCCGGCTCGTGGATTCTGATCGACCGCCCGGACAAGGAGATGGCCCTTGAACTGATACGGTCCGGTAAAAACCTTGACGCCCTCATTGCGCGCGGGGGGATGGGCCTTCGCAAGGTCGTGATGGAACAGGCCAAGGTGCCGGTATTGTGCCATGACGGAGGATTGACGCACCTCTATGTCGATGGAGAAGTCGATCTTCCGCTGGCGCAGAACGTGGTTATTAATTCCAAAGTCCAACGGGCCGCCGCCGCCAATTCGCTCGATACGTTGTTGGTCGAGCAGATCGTCGGGCGGCAATTCTTGCCTCCGCTGATCAACCGACTGCTCGAGCAATTCAAGGTCGAGGTGCGGGGTTGTCCCAAAACCATCGCCCTGATGGGGCAGATGGCGATGACGGGTCACACAGCGATTGTTCCGGCGACGGACGCCGATTGGCGAACGCAGTTTCTGGGGCCGATCTTGGCCGTGAAAATGGTGGAGGGATTGGATGAAGCGATCGCCCACATTGCTGGCCACGGTCCTTGTCTCACGGCGGTGATCACGACGGATCGCTATGAGTCGGCGATGCGATTCACGCGCGAGGTCGACGCCGGAGCCGTGTTGGTCAACGCGTCCTCGCGGCTGCACGCAGGGGATGGTTTTGGGTTGGGTGTCGATGCCGGATTCAGTGTCGGCCGCCTGCATGCCAAGGGACCGATCGGGTTGGAGCAGTTGACTTGCGAGAAATACGTCGCCTTCGGAAGCGGCCAATTGCGAGCGCCCCATCCGGTTCCAGACACCTACTTCGACGCCATTATGTTGAAAAGGGCGTGACGTTCATCAGACGTGATCGCATCACCGTCCGTCGAGGGAAATTCATGACGGATGTGAAGCCCGTGAAAACCGACGAGGTCCGGAAGGCGCTTGACGACCATCTTGCGCAGTGGGGGCTCAAGCGATGGGCGACGGCTCGCGAGTATCTTGCCTGGCAGCAACGACTGGTCTCACCTGAAACTCTTGAACGATTTGCCGAACAAACCGAGCGAAGACGAAGCGGCGAGTCGTGCGCCGACATCGCTTTTTACGATCTCTCGGCTCAGCCTGGCCTTTTTCCCGTCCTTCATAGCCAACGGTACGACTATTATCAGACGGTTGGACCGGCCATTGCGTTCCGCATCGGCGATGCCTTGTCCATTCTTGATTTCGGATGCGGAGTGGGGATTCTCACGACGTTCTATGCCCGTCTCTTTTCCGATCGCCACTTCGTCGGGATCGATCGTTCGGAAGCTTCGATTGCGGCTGCACGACGGAAGGCCGACGCGCTGGGTTTGAGCAATGTCCGGTTTGAGTGTCTGGATGTCGGCGCCGATCTCCATGGGCCGTCCGAAGCCTATGATCTGATCCTGTCCACCCATGCGCTGGTTCAGCATGAGCGGGACCCCGGTCTTCCGAGCGCGAGCTGGAGGACTTTTCAAAGGGTACGGGATGCCGATCAACAGTCGATGTTCGAACGTCGCACCGGTATGGGAGCCAGGCTTGATTGGCTGACTTCAACCTTGACTCGACAAGGGCGGATGATCGCGCTCGAAAAAACCAGACAGCTCGCCAGGCGGGTGCCGTTTCAACGAGCCATGGCAGCCAGGGGATTGCATTTGATCGAGAAGCCGGAGCCGATCCGCTACAGGATTTTTGAAGACGAGATGGATGACGGTCCCCTCTATCACGTGCGGAAAGGAGTCGAGCCTTGGCTGGAATGGGACGAGTCGCCGGAGCCTGATGACGGTCTGCCTTTTGATCCCGCTTGTGTCAACAAGCGGTCGCGCGACCTCAGCGCCCCTCTGTACGAAAATCACCGGCCGTCGGCGCAAGCGGCGTGGGAACGGCTGATCGACCGCCGCGTCACCAAAGAAGAGACCTACCGAGAGCCGGATGGCCGTGAGCTGCACGTTGAGCTGGGTATCGCGAACGGACTTGCCTATCTCTACTGCGCCAACACCTTCGATCAGAGACAGTTGGTCGTCTTCGAGTCGGCTCATGCGCACGCGCTCGAATCGTATTATCGGGACATTGTAGAAGGGATGTCGTCGTCCCTGCCGCCGAGAGGCCCATCGGGTACCGGAGGTGCAAACGGTGGGTGAGGCGCGAACCCAGAACTCTCCGCATGCGTTGGGTCCGTTCCTTCCCTTGAGATTCTCGTGGAGATTATCGTGAGGCGATCGACGAGGTGATCGCCTCCTCGGTTTCTTCTTCTATGGAAGCGGACGGTTCTTGATCGAACGCCGCACGAAGGACTTCTTCGATCCGTTCGACCAGGATGAAGGTCAGCTCATCACGGACTTCCGCCGGCACGTCCTTCAGATCCTTCTCGTTCGCCTTCGGCAGAATGACGCGCATGATACCGGCGCGATGCGCCGCCAACACCTTTTCCTTGATTCCACCGACCGGCAGGACGAGGCCGCTCAAGCTGATTTCGCCCGTCATGGCCGTGTCGCTCCGGACGGGTTTCCCGACGTAGGCTGAGGCCAGCGCCGTGACCATGGTCACACCGGCCGACGGTCCGTCTTTAGGAATGGAGCCGGACGGGACATGGATATGGACGCCGTTGCGTTTGAAGCGTGAGATGTCGAGCCCCATACTTTCGGCATGCGACCAGAGGTAGCTCCGTGCCGCTCGAGCCGACTCCTGCATGACGTCGCCCAGTTGGCCGGTCAGCGTCAGATCATGGTTGCCTGGCAACAGGGTCGATTCGACATAGAGGACATCGCCGCCTGTAGGAGTCCAGGCCAATCCCGTCGCCACGCCGGGCGGCAGATTTTTTCGCGCTTCTTCTGGAAGGAACCGCTCGGTGCCGAGCCAATCCCTCAACGTGGCTGCTTGGATGACGACGGGTGTCCGCTCATGACCTTCCGGCAGTTCGGCAAAAACCAACGCGATTTTTCTCGTCAGCCGACCCAACATCTGTTCAAGCTGACGTACGCCCGCCTCTCTCGTGTACCGCCCGATGATCAGGTTGAGCACCTCGTCCGACAGGACGGCCTCATGCGACTCGATACCGGCTTCCTTCAGCCGGCGAGGCCACAAATATCGGCGGGCGATTTCTGCCTTTTCGCGCTCGCTGTAGCCCTGCAGGCGGATGACTTCCATGCGGTCCAGCAACGGCTGACTGATCGTGTCAAGCGTATTGGCCGTCGTAATGAAAAAGACCTTCGATAAATCGAAAGGAAGATCCAGATAGTGGTCGCGGAACGTGTGGTTCTGCGCCGGGTCCAGAATTTCCAGCAGAGCGGACGCGGGATCGCCGCGGAAATCGCGCCCCAGTTTATCCACCTCGTCGAGCATCAATACGGGGTTGTTGACACCGGCTCGACGGATGGCTTGGATGATGCGACCAGGCAGGGCTCCGACGTAGGTGCGGCGATGTCCTCGCAGTTCCGCCTCATCGTGGACGCCGCCCAAGCTGAATCGCTCAAAGGTCCGTCCCATGGCCCGTGCGATCGACTGCCCCAAACTGGTCTTTCCGACGCCCGGGGGGCCAACCAAACAGAGGATGGGGGCCTTCGCTGCGGGGTTCAGCTTCAGAACAGCCAGATGTTCGATAATGCGGTCTTTGACTTCCTTGATGCCGTAATGATCTTCTTCCAATACCGCTCTGACTCTTGAGAGGTCGAAACGTTCATCGGATGCCTTGGTCCAGGGCAGTTCGAGTACGAGTTCCAAATAGGCCCGCAGGACTTGATGGTCCGGTGAGGAGGGCGGGATCTTGGCCAAGCGATTCAACTCGCGTTCGACCTCCTTGCGCACGTGATCGGGCAGGTCTGTTTCCGACACCTGCTTTTTGAGATCGGAGATCTCGCCGTCTCCGCCCTCGCTTTCCCCGAGTTCTTGCTGGATCGCCTTGAGCTGTTCGCGCAGAATATATTCCCGCTGACTCTTGGAGATTTTCTTCTGGGCATCGTTGGCGATTTTGTCGCGGAGCTGGAGAATTTGGATTTCCTTCGAGAGCGCGGCGTAAAGACCGCGGAGCAAATCGATGGCGGAGGAACATTCCAGTAGCTGTTGCTCTTCCGCGACCGTCAAATTGATGAGCGAGGTGATGCGATAGGCCAGGGCGACCGGGTCGACTTCGTCAAGCAAGACGGCGCTGATTTCTTCGATGCCCGGAGACTGAATCAATCGTGAGAGCTCAGATACCAGTTCCTTGATTGCGCGATGAAGGGCCTGCACTTCGGTGGCCGTCGAGTCCGATGGACGTTCGAGCAAGCGCGCTCGTACCTTGAGGTATGGGGTCTTCTGCTCTTCTTTGATCAGGGCGATGCGATCCAACCCTTGGACGAGAACGTGAAGGTTGCCTTCGGAGGACTGACCGACCTGTTTGATGATCGCTTTGGTACCGATGGTATAAAGATCGGCCAGCTCCGGCTCTTCGGTCTGGGGGTGGCGCTGGGCGACGATCGCAATGGTTTTATCCTCAGTCTTCATCGCCGCATGAATTGCCGCTACCGAGCGTTTGCGTCCAACAGTCAGCGGCATCATGACGCCGGGAAAGAGGACTGTCCGTTTGATTGGAAGTACGGGCAGAATCGTTAAGACGTTGTTTTCCACGGGATTCATCCTTGTATCGAGGGCCGAAGGCCAGTTCGGCCTGTCCATGCCATTATTTTATCAATAGTGATAGGTCCATTGGGTGGGAAGTCAAGAGACGGGATGCCCGACAGGCAAACGGGAGACCAGGCGCGAAAAGGAGAAAAGGAGAAAAGGAGAAAAGGAGGGGGGACCACGCCGCTTTAGTGCAAAGCGGGTTGAATTTGTGCTATCCATCCTCCGTGGGATCTGGTGGAGAGTGCTCTGCGTGCAGGAGGATCGTTCGTTAACCGGGCCGGTCTGGCTGGCCGATCTGTCCACCACGCCTATTGGCCGGTCGTTCTCGTGGGACATGGCTTCGTTCCAACCTCTGAACTTATGAACTATTGTAGTCACTGTGGTGCTCCGGTTGTCCAAAAGATTCCTCCGGGAGACAACCTGCCTCGACACGTGTGCAATCGGTGTGAGCGGATTCATTACCACAATCCTAAAATTGTGGCCGGGTGCATTCCCGAGTGGGAAGACCGAATCCTTCTATGCCGACGCGCCATTGAACCTCGGCTTGGGTTGTGGACGTTTCCGGCCGGCTTCATGGAGTTGGGGGAAAGCACTGAGGAGGCCGCGGTTCGAGAGACCAAGGAAGAGGCACAGGCGGACGTAAAGATTACCGCCCTTTACGCGGTACTCAGCCTTCCGCACATCGGGCAGGTCTATCTGGTTTTTCGCGGGCGCATGTTGACGCCTTCTTGCAAGCCAGGGGCGGAGAGTTTGGAAGTGCGGCTTTTCCCCCCAGCCGAGGTCCCGTGGGAGCAAATCGCCTTTCCGGTCGTGCGAGAAACCCTTCGGCGCTACGTCGAGGACGCGGCGAGGGGACGATTTCAATTCCATCTTGCCAGCCTTCGAGATCGCCTTCCGCTGTAGGAGTACGAACGGCGTCAACCGAGCCGAAGGTCTCTGCCGCGGTTTGAGAGTCGCTCCAGAAGTCGATTCAGCCGCTCTTGCTGGGACGGCGTCACGGCAAGAAACTCCAAGCCGATGCCGAGGTTTCCTGTCCATCGGACCGCTGCGTTCCTGATTATGATCGGGGAAGATTCGCCGGGAGGCTGCAGGTGCAGTTCCATCTGCATGCCAGTAAATGGGCGGATGACGCTCTCGATCCGGCACCCCTGTCGAGACAGATCTTTGACCGTTCCGGTGTAGCGGAGTCTCTCCCTCTGGGCATGCACAAGGATGACGGGAATCGCGACGGGAAGGCGCTGATGCCTACGAACCATCATCTGACGTACTTGAGCTCGTTTTATGACGGTGTCGGCAGAGTCACGTTGCCGCCTGGGCAGACTTTTTTGGAGGCAGGCTAGGAGCCTGTTACGATCTTGTCAATCTCAAAACAAACGCCAAAACGCCAAAACGACGATCTCTGTGCCGTCGGGGTGAGGAAATCGAGTGGACGGTGCGCGTGCCGGTACGGAGAGGGGATGAGCCGGCTCCGTTTAGCGGAGCCAGTGCCATGAACGATAGTATCGAGGGCCCCACCAGGGTCTGTAGTAATAGGGTGGACCAAAGGCCCAGGAATGGCCGAGGGAGAGCCAAAACCCCGTATGGGACTGTAAGGTCACAAACGGGAGGGGTGGATAGATGATGGGAGCAAATTGGATAGCGGGGCGAGCGGCAACCTCTCGTTGCAAGGCTTCTGTCGCGGCCTCCTGCCGGTCTATTTGCGCCTTGAGCTGGCTGACGGCGTTTTGTTGGGCACGCAGTTGGTTTTCAAGCTGCGCGATCTTTTCGCGCTGGAGTTCGCTCAACGTATTGATGCATCGGGTCTGGACGTCCCCTGTGTAGGAGGAACATTCCCACGGAACCGAGAGGGACTCAGCGGAGGAAGATGGGCCCGGTATGAGCAACAGTATCGCGATCCAGCTTGCCGTGAGTGCCGTGCACGGATTCTTTCTCATGAGATTATGAGCCGTGATTGATCAATTTTTCGGTTGTATTACACCATACCACGAGAGAGGGCTGTTGAACAGGTCGGCGGTTTGATTTTGAAGACCTTGGCCCCTACAATGCCGGCTTGCCTGGAGGGATGATGAGGTGAGGACTCGACGGAGAACTCCGAAAAATCGCTCGGTAAAGGGAAATCGCGGCTATGTGACGACGCTTGACTCGGCAACCAAGCGCCGGTTTCAGCAGCGTCTCTTACAATGGTATCGGAAACATGGTCGCGATCTGCCATGGCGCAAGACGTCGGACCCTTACCATATCCTCGTGTCCGAGGTGATGTTGCAGCAAACCCAGGTGGACCGTGTCATCCCCAAATATCATGAGTTTTTGGAGCGTTATCCGAGTTTGGAAGATCTGGCGGAAGCGCCGGTGTCAGATGTGAAAAAGACCTGGTATCCGCTGGGGTACAACATTCGGCCGGAGCGGCTGCATGGTATCGCCTGTGAAACGATTGAAAAGTACGGAGGGAAGTTGCCTTCCGATGCGGAGACCCTGCTTTCCTTCAAGGGCATCGGGCGGTATACAGCCGGTGCGATCCGCTCGTTCGCGTTCAACGAGGACGCGCCGATTCTCGACACCAACGTCGGTCGGGTGCTTCATCGGGTGTTTGTGGCCGAGGGAGATCCCAAGGCGCAGAAGTCAAAGCTGTGGGAGTTGTCTGAGGCCTTGATTCCTCGTGGCAAGGGCTATGATTTCAATCAAGCCATGATGGATTTTGGGGCGATGGTCTGCACGGCCCGCGATCCCTCTTGCCTGCTCTGCCCGATGAAGTCGTTCTGTAAGACGTATCCGTTCGGCTCCAGGACCTCCAGCGATTGAGAACCGACCATGAAGATGATCGAGGTGGCGGCCGGGCTCATCCGCCGAAACGGGCGCTATTTGATCGCCCGCCGTAAGGCCGGGACTCATCTGGCTGGTTTGTGGGAATTTCCAGGGGGGAAACGGGAGGCCGGCGAGTCATTGACGGACTGTCTGCAACGGGAACTGTTTGAAGAGTTGGGGATCCGAATCGACGTGCCGATCCCGTATCAAATTATTCGGCACGAGTATTCTGAAAGAATCGTGGAACTCCATTTTTTCCGCTGTGTCATCGAAGAAGGAGAGCCGGCGGCCATCGAATGTGAGGAGATTCGGTGGGTGCGGCCTGACGAACTGTCCGATTTTGAATTCCCTCCGGCCGACCGCCCGATCGTCAAGGCCTTGCAGCGTGACGACGAGGAAGAAAGGGATGAGCGATGAAGGTCGTGCTCGACATTGAAACCGTTCAAGCCCCTCGCGAGGAATGGGCTCGCCTTATGGGGAAACCGTTGCAATGTGAGGCAGACGGTGGAGCGGAACCGGCTCTCGACCTTTTTGCAGCCGGTGCTGCCCAGGAGCAAAGAAGAATAGAAGAAGAGTTGTACGCCAAGTCGGCATTCGACGGCACCTTTAGCCGTATCGTGTGCATCGGGTTGCTAGAGTTTACGGATCAGATGGAGGCCAGGGGTGCTATGGCCTGGTATGGTCCCAATGAGCGGGAGTTGCTCCGCCGGTTTTGGGCACGTCTGGATCAGATTCGCCCCGCGCTGTTTATCACGCATAACGGCCTGGGATTCGATTTTCCGTTCCTGAAAAAACGATCCATCATCCATCAAGTCAAGCCGACCATGGAGATCCCCTTGGCGAAGTTCAGGACGGAACCGGTCTATGACACGATGGCGATATGGAGCAATTGGGATGCGAGGGGCTGGATCAAACTAGATGTGTTGGCACGCGCCCTCCAGGTCGAAACCAAATCGGGCAGCGGCGAGCAGGTGGCCGACATGTGGGAAAAAGGCTGTGGCCAAGAACTGGCCCGGTATTGTTTGCAAGATACGTATGTCACGTATGCCTGCTATTGCCGCATGAATTTCAGGCAGCCGTTGTCGCGGGAAGTCGTGCTGCTCAACTCGGAATTGTTAGAAGTGATCTGACGTCCACTCCCATCGAAGAAAAAAGCTCCCCCGAAGAAAAAAAAGACTCCCGACCCGTTTCCTGACTATCAAGAGGAATAGGGAGTGATCACCAGGGCCAGGGTTCCGGGGATCCAATCGTTGGAATAGGCGGGGATCCGTTCGACTCGTGCTGCATGGTTCGGTTTTTTCAATGCGGAGATTCTCATCCCATTGCGGGGTGAGATCGTCACATAGATGGAATCGTGATGGCGAAAAATAATACCCGCAGCGGGTGCAGCGCCTGACCCTGCCGATGGGGACACCGTGAAACCGACCAGTTGAGTCGGTTTCGCTTGCGATAATGCGTCGGCTAGCAGGGGAGCAAGATACTGGGCGTCCTCATCGCTGAACATTCTCATCGGCGTGGTGCCGTCTGCGGGTATGGCTGGTACGGCGGGCATGGATGGGGAAGCGGTCGCAACTTCCTCTGCCATGAATCCTTGGAGAACGGAGAACAACCAGGCTTTGTCGATGGTGGCCGGGTGGCTGGCGATAAACGAGTGGTCGATGATCGTTTGGAAATAGACTGTGCCCTTAGCACTGTGGTGGAAGAGGGACTGTGCTTGCCCACCAGGAATCGTTGAACATCCAGTTGACAATCCAGTCGACAGGATAAGAAGGACCACCAGCCTACCTGGCAAGCCTACGGCCATTTGGGAGGAGATTCTCAAAACTTTCGCCATAATTTCAGCTCAGCTCTTCACGAACGTGGTGGCCAAGAAATGTCATGGGTCCCGTTGATTGCTGATTACCAAATGCCTAATCCCATTAGGATGATGCCGAGGGCAAGCCACCCGACGACACCCAGTGCAATGACCGATTCGATTGACATCTGCATTGGTTTCTTACCCGAAGAAAGAGCTTCGTCTTTTCTGTCCATACTCCTACCGTAGCGGCTGCGATCGGCTGTCTCTTTAGCACCATGCCAGCAGAACCAAAGTCTCAGCCGAGGGTACAGCAAATGTTATGCCCTTCCCATATTTCGACAGTCCCAACCGGTGGCCACCATGTTTTCTCAGAGCTAGTTTGTGTGGACTTAGCTGAGATCCAGTTGTTGATGGGTTTAAATGGGCCCATGGGGAGGCCATGGGTGTTTCAACACCAAGGCCTTGCGTCAGTAATTGGCATCTGGCGTTATGGGAGTGTGTCAAGACTCTGACGGGCTCAGGCAAACACCAGGTGTCGTGAAAACAGGAAAACACCAGGTAAAAAAGGACGACGAGGGTGATGAACCACTGCGACCATGCCAAAGTGAACAAAATTATCCATTCTGTGTGGCGTGGTGTACAGAATTGCACAGGGTGCTGCTCCTGGTTCGACGGAAGTAGGCAGTGGTGTGAAGAAATGGTGCCGGGGATGAGGGGGAAGGTGTTACTTGCCGTAGAGGGTGGCGGCTGACGCGTCGAAGATATATTTCGTGATCAACGTTCCTGGTGTAAAAGGCTCCGAGCCCTTTTCCCATACGACGGTGAGATTACCGTCCGTTCGTCCCATGCCTTGGGTGGGGGATTTGGTCGCGTCCCGTTCCACCAGAATTTCGACCTGTTTTCCAATATACCGCCGGTTGCGCTCACGGCTGATCCCACGCTGGATTTCCACCAAGGTTGCCACACGGGCCCCTTTGGTCTGCTCGGGAACGTCGTCTCGGTATTTTCTGGCGGCGATGGTATGTTTGCGCTCGGAATATTTGAAGATGTAGGCGGACTCAAATTGAACCTGTTCCATTACCCGTTGGGTCTCCCAAAAATCGTCATCCGACTCCGAACAGAACCCGCAAATGATATCGGTGGTGAGGGTCACATTTGGGATGGTGGATCGAATCCGGTCGACGAGTGCTAGATAGTCGGCGGATGAATAGGTGCGTCCCATCAGTTCCAGGATCCGGTCGCTGCCTGATTGCAGGGGGAGGTGGATGTGTTTGCAGATCTTCGGGTGGGTCGCAATGGCCTGAAGCAGCGCTGGAGGAAAGTCCTTGGGATGGGGAGAGGTGAACCGAACTCGATGGATGCCGGGCGTATCGGCCACGGCACTGATCAAGCGGGCGAAGTCCCAGTCTCCATACCGATACGAATTGACATTTTGACCCAACAGGGTGATTTGGGTGAAGCCGCGGGCCGCGACGTCACGAGCCTCGGTCAGGACGGATTCGGGGGGCCGTGACCGTTCCCGTCCTCTGGTGTAGGGGACGACGCAGAACGAGCAGAAATTATCACACCCTCGCATGACGGTAATCCACGCATTGACCCCTTGATCCCGGTCGGGAAGAATTCCTTCGTAGGTTTCATACTCAGAAAGATCGAGTGCAAAGCCCCTTTGAGCGAACCCTTGTTCTTGTGCGGCGAGGGCATGTGCGAGCAGGGTGGGGAGTCGCCGATAGCCGTCGGGGCCGACCAAAATGTCGATGAGCGGTTCCTGTTCGGCCAATTCGCCTTTGAGGTTTTGTGCCATACAGCCCAACACGCCGATCACGAGGGGGCGCTGTTTTTTCCACTCCGTGAGTTCTGCCAACTGAGCGTAAATTTTCTGGTGGGCATTCTCGCGGATGGCACAGGTATTGAGGAGGAGCACGTCGGCCCGCTCGCGATCCTGGGTAAAGGAGAAGCCCTCGCCCTTCAAGAGGGCGCGGACCAACTCACTGTCCGACTCATTCATCTGGCAGCCGAACGTCTCAATGTGAACCAACGGGGAAGGTGAAGAATTGATCATGGTTAACAAGAGATCACCGGCATCGCCGCTGGTTGGTGATGAGGAATGTAGCCGATAGCCCACCGTTCTGTTGCCGCAGTGATGGTCACCGGTTTAATTTGATTGTGCAGGTCGTCAGCGGCCGCCACCGCGACCCTGGTAAAATTTGGTGTGGTGCCATGGCGAAGTCCTTCCTGTGCACCTGTTTCAAACAGAACGGAGACGGTGGTTCCAATCTGCCGATGATGGAAAGCCAGTTGCTTTGCCTGCCCGATCTCCCGGAGGATCTCGACCCGCTTGCCGATGGCCGAAGATGGTACCGTCCGTTTCATACGGACGGCGGCGGTTCCCGGTCTCGGCGAATAAGGAAAGACATGGAAATAGGAAAAAGGCAGGTCCGTCGCGACAGAGACGGTGTTGCGGAAGGCGGTTTCGGTTTCTCCGGGAAACCCCACCATCAAGTCGGTCCCCAGCCCGAGTTGAGGGATTTTGGCGACGGCCCGCTGGATCAAATCAACATAGGCCTTGACCGTGTGACGGCGGTTCATGGCTTTGAGGATGCCATCGTCTCCGCTCTGCAAGGGAATATGGAGTGAGGGGCAAAATTTCGAGGAACCGGCCAAAAGATCCAGGAGCTCGTCGCCGACGGTCGTGGGTTCGATCGATGAAATACGGATGCGATCGATGCCGTTGACTTGTTCGAGGCGGCGGAGGAGGCTGCAAAGATCATGGCCCTCATGGACGTATCGCCCGATATTCACCCCGGTCAACACGATTTCCCGATAACCGCGCTCGGCCAGGCCGGTTGCCTCTTCCAGGATGTCCTCGAGTCTTCTGCTCCGCTCGTGCCCTCGCGAAAACGGAATGATGCAAAAGCTGCACATGGCGTTACAGCCGTCCTGGATCTTGAGGGGCGCTCTGGTTGAATCCGGCTCGCCGAAGTAAGGGAGATCGAAGTCTTGGCGCGATAGCGTCTTGGTATGGAGAATTTCGGGCGAACGGCGTTTCTCCAACTCATCGGCCGGGGGCAGATACGACGGCAGATCCAGTTTGAATTGGTTGCCGACGACCAAGTCGATGCCGGCCTCGCGTGTGAGCCGCTCCAAGCCTATTTGAGCGTAACAGCCGGTCACGGCGATGAACGCATGGGGGGAGTGTTTGAGGGTTTTGCGGATCAGATACCGCGACGTGCGTTCGGCGTCTTCCGTCACAGCACAGGTGTTGAGCACGAGCAGGTCGGTCGGCCGACCGAATTCAACCAACTCAAACCCTTTCCGGCGAAGGCCTTCCCCCAGCACGGCGGACTCCGCGTGGTTCAATCGGCACCCCAACGTATGAAGCGATGCCCGGCGGCTTACCATAAGAGGGGCATTATAGAGATGGCGCTCCCGTTCCAGCAAGCGTTTGGCAAGCACATCCATCGCTCTGTTTTGCGGGTTATTCGATCCTTTGCACGCACAGTACCTACGTGGTAGGATGCGCCGCCCACAGAATCCCGGCTGCCCATTCGGGCTGAGAAAGTGAGCTGAAGAGAACACTGGGGGGATCACGATGGCCTATCGGCTGCTTTCCACTCTCGTCTTTTCCACCGTGCTGGCCTGGTCCACCGTGTTAGCCTGGGTCTCGTCGCCGACATGGGCCCATGATCAGCTTCCCGTCGAACCAGATGTGAGCACCCGCCTGGATGAGCTCTATGACCATGAGGCCCGGCTCTTTATTGCGCTCTATTCTCTGGCCGGGGACGGTCGGATCGATTATGTGACGGCCAGATTGGTACGGGAATATGCCCGCAGCGCCTACGGGAATCCCGTCTACCAAACGGAGGCTCAGCCCATCTTTTATTGGTGGAATCACACGATGTGGAATGATCCTGAGCAGGATGGAGTCAACGGCAACGAAAGGGTCTATCAAGAGAATACGGACTTCGATAGTTCACGGTATAAACCCTGTCTGTTCAACGGACAGCCCTGCTGACCTGGTTTTCCCCTCTCGTCCTTCGCCTCGTGCGTTTCACGATTCTGCTGAAAAAGTGATGCCGGCGCATGATAAGCTGCTTCCGCGCATGAGCTTTTGATGTGAGCGTCGCCGCGTGATCGATCCGCCGTCCCCCTCCAGATTCTTCATGAATCGGCGTCTCGCCGTGATGTTGCCATTGGGCTTCGCGTCCGGCTTGCCCCTGGCGCTGACTGCCGGCACGTTACAGGCCTGGCTGACGGTAGAGGGCGTCGATCTCAAAACGATCGGCATGTTTACGCTGGTCGGTCTTCCCTATACGCTCAAATTCCTTTGGGCTCCGCTGATGGATCGCATTGTCCCTCCATGGCTGGGACGGCGTCGCGGATGGATGGTGTTGACGCAATCCTGTGTTGCGGTCGGGTTGGCCTCGATGGCGGCGACCGGTCCGCGCGATCATCCGGAAACGTTGGCGATCGTGGCGTTGTCGGTGGCATTTTTCTCGGCCTCGTTGGACATCGTCTTCGACGCCTACCGTACGGAAACGCTTCATCCCCATGAACGGGGGTTGGGCGCGGCGATCTGGGTCAACGGGTACCGGATAGCTCTGTTGGTCGCCGGCGCCGGCGCCTTGATGCTGGCCGACTTTGTCGGCTGGCAGGCGACCTATCTTGTCATGGCGGCCATCATGGCGGCGGGGCTTGCCGCGATCGTGGTGAGCCCGGAACCGATTCGGCTCGCCGATCCTCCCCGGAGCCTCGCCGAAGCCGTGGGCGCCCCCGTCAGAGAATTTTTCTCCAGGCCCCATGCGGTAGGATTCTTGGCCGTGGTCATGTTGTATAAGCTCGGCGACGCCTTTGCCTCTTCCCTCCAGACCGCGTTTCTTATCGGAGGGGTCGGGTTCTCGTCCGGGGAAGTCGGCACGGTGAAAGGGGTCGGGATCTTCGCCACGCTTGCCGGGGCGTTGCTCGGAGGGGCGATGATGACGAGGATGAGCCTCGTTTCCTCACTCTTGATCTTTGGCCTGTTGCAAGCGGTGTCAAATCTAGGGTTTGCCATCGTGGCCGTAATGGAGAAAAGCGCCGCCGTTCTAACAGCGGCGATCGTGATCGAAAACGTGACGGGTGGAATGGGAACGGCAGCCTTTGTGGCGTTGGTGATGTCACTGTGTGACCCACGCTACACGGCGACCCAGTTCGCGCTGCTGTCGTCTCTTGAGGCGTTGGGGCGAGTCTTCGCTGGCCGGCCGTCCGCCGGTCTCGTAGAAACGGTCGGATGGGTAGAGTTCTTTGTCCTAACCTTTGTGGTGGCATTGCCGGGTCTCTTGGCAGTCTGGTCTCTCAGACGTCATCTTGAGCCGGAGGAAAGGAACGACACTCCGGGCCTGCCTCACGCTGTATGATTCCAAATCCGAGTCGGGCGGAGGTCTGACTTAGCCGGATAGCGAAGATAAATAAATGTACAAAAGGGTTGGAGAATTTCAGAGCACGAGATGAGTCTTACCCGCTTAGCCTTCCTGGTGGTAATCCTTGCCGGAGCGGTCTGGTTGGCATGGTCGAATCCGACGATGGATGACTACATTCGGTTCGTCGAGTTGGAAATCCATCGAGCGCTCGATCGATTGGATGAACGCACTTCTGCACGGGGTCAACGGTTCGTGCACGAGGTCATTCGCACGCAGAGCCGGCAACTCGTGGACGGCGTCATTCGACCCGCGACGATTCGGAAAAATTGGGGGCTTTTGAGTTGGTATGAAACCCTGGTAGCCAGGACCAAGGTGGTCGTGCTCGGAGTCGCTGGCCGGTTTATCCCGATCAGCGGAATGGAGGAGGCGACAAAAAAAGTCGAACGGCTGCTGCAAGAAAGGTCCTGATTTGTCCCGCCCATCTAGCGCTTCTGTGGATAATAGGCTCCAATCAGGGGTACAATGGCCTCTAAACAACAGGGTCGACTATCCACAGCTTCCCCCCAAATTTCACAGGAGAACCACTATATTTAGTGTTGACAAAAAAAGTTGGTAGCTATATGTAGTCTCTCCACGGTTGAGAGCCGTAATAAAAATAAAAAGACAGAAGTGACAAAGATCAAAGATGACAAGCTGGCAATCTTTTCCCTCCGTGTCGTGTGGCGGTGAACCCATGGGGTACACAACAAAGGGTAAAGGGTAATTGACCAGTGACAAGTTGTGGTTGAGTGTGCAGGTGTTTCTGTCTCTACAAGGAGGAATCCCGTGAGGATTGAACGAAGATTCACCCATCGCGGTCGAAGTCCCTATGACGGGATCACATTCGTCAAACGGTCGTCCGAGATTCGCGAGCCGGACGGGTCAGTCGTATTCAAGCTGGACAACATCGACGTACCCGAGCAGTGGTCTCAATTGGCCGTTGATATCTTGGCGCAGAAGTATTTTAGAAAAGCCGGTGTTCCCCAGCGAGATGAACAGGGACAGATCCTCAAGGGGCCGGACGGGAGGCCCCTGCTGGGGGGAGAACGTGATGCCCGGCAGGTTTTCGAACGGATGGCTGGATGTTGGACGCACTGGGGAAAATCGTACGGCTATTTCACGACGCCGGAGGATGCCGACGCCTTCCACGACGAGTTGTGTTACATGCTGGCGCGGCAGATGGCTGCTCCGAATTCCCCGCAGTGGTTCAACACGGGCCTCCATTATGCCTATGGATTGTCGGGGCCGGCGCAGGGGCACTATTACGTCGATCCTGCCACCCGCGAGGTCGTCAAGGCGACGAACGCGTTCGAACATCCCCAGCCCCATGCCTGTTTCATCCAGTCGATCGAGGACGATCTGGTCAACGAAAACGGCATCATGGATCTCTGGGTTCGCGAAGCCAGATTATTCAAGTACGGCTCCGGGACCGGTACTAACTTCTCCAAACTGCGAGGCGAGGGGGAGGGATTGTCCGGGGGAGGAAAATCGTCCGGCTTAATGTCGTTTCTCAAGATCGGCGATCGGGCCGCCGGCGCGATTAAATCGGGTGGAACAACCAGGCGTGCCGCCAAGATGGTATGCCTGGATCTTGACCATCCTGATATAGAAGAGTTTATCGAGTGGAAAGTCATTGAAGAACAGAAGGTCGCGGCGATGGTGACCGGGTCGAAAATTTGCGCGCAACGCCTGAACGGTGTGCTGAAGGCCTGCCACATCGTCGATGGCCAAGGGGTCTTGAAGCTGGATCTCGATCCCAAGACGAATTCAGTCTTGCGAGAAGCCCTGGCGCTGGCGCGAAGAGACATGGTGCCGGAGGCCTATATCCAGCGAATGTTTTCCTATGCGCAGCAGGGGTTCACCCACTTCGTCTTTCACGAATACGACACCAACTGGGACGGCAAGGCCTATCAAACCGTGTCGGGGCAGAATTCAAACAATAGCGTGAGAATACCTAACGAGTTTTTCGCCGCGCTCGACGCCGACGGCGAGTGGCATCTCACACGCCGGATCGACGGCAAGGTTTGCAAAACCCTCAAGGCCCGCGACTTGTGGGATCGGATCGCCTGGGCCGCATGGACATGTGCGGATCCCGGAACCCAGTACGACACGACGATCAACGAATGGCATACGTGCCCGGAAGATGGCCGCATCAATGCGTCGAATCCCTGTTCGGAATACATGTTTTTGGACGATACGGCCTGTAATTTGGCATCGCTCAACCTGGCGGCCTTTTATACCGCCGACGGTCGATTTGAGTTGGAAAATTTCCGGCACGCCGTGCGACTGTGGACGATCGTGTTGGAAATCAGCGTCTTGATGGCGTCGTTTCCCAGCCGGTCTATTGCCGAGAAGAGCTATCGGTTCAGAACGCTCGGTTTGGGGTATGCCAATTTGGGGACGGTGTTGATGCGTCAAGGGATTCCCTATGATTCGCCCAAAGCCCGCGCGATCTGCGGCGCCCTCAGCGCCATCATGACCGGTGAGGCCTACAGTACGTCGGCGGAAATGGCCGCCGAATTGGGACCGTTCCCGGGCTACGCGAAAAACCGTGATCACATGCTGCGGGTGATCCGCAATCACCGCCGGGCGGCCTACAATGCGCCGCGCGAGGAATATGAGGGACTGACAATCAAACCAACGGGGATTCAGCCGGAGCATTGCCCGCCCGATCTGCTGATTGCCGCCAGGCGGGCGTGGGATCGAGCGCTTGAGCTGGGGACAGCTTACGGATATCGCAATGCGCAGGTGACGGTCATCGCGCCGACTGGGACGATCGGGTTGGTGATGGATTGCGATACCACCGGAATCGAGCCGGACTTTGCCCTGGTGAAGTTTAAGAAATTGGCCGGCGGCGGATACTTTAAGATCATCAATCAGAGCTTGCCCCTCGCATTGTCGACACTGGGATACACGGACGGACAAGTCCAGGACATCGTGCGCTACTGTGTCGGCGCGCAAACCCTCAAACAGGCGCCGTTCATCAACCATGAATCGTTGCGGTCGAAGGGGTTCGACGATGAGGCACTGGCCCGTCTTGAAAGCAGCCTGGCCCAGGCGTTTGATATCCAGTTCGCCTTTAACAAGTTCGTGTTGGGAGAGTCCTTTTGCACGGAGAAATTGGGTTTCAGCGAAAGCCAATTGAACACCCCCTCTTTCAACATGCTCAAATCGCTCGGCTTCACGCAGGAGGAAATCGCCGCCGCCAATGATTTTTGCTGCGGTACGATGACGGTGGAGGGGGCGCCGCATTTGAAGGCCGAGCACCTTCCGGTCTTCGACTGCGCCAATCGCTGTGGTCGAATCGGGCGCCGCGCTATCGCCGTTGACGCCCACATCCGTATGATGGCTGCGGCCCAGCCGTTCATCAGCGGTGCAATCAGCAAAACGATCAATATGCCGCATGACGCCACGGTCGAAGACGTCAAGAACGCCTATCGGCTGGCCTGGGAAAGCATGGTGAAGGCGGTGGCGATTTATCGAGACGGGTCGAAACTGAGCCAGCCGTTAAGCGCCTCGACCGATAGTGGAAAAACGGCAGAGGCGGCTGGTGCAGTGGAGGCGGTCGCGGAGAAGGTGACCGAGCGCGTGCTGGTCCGATACCTTGCCAAGCGGCGGCCGTTGCCGAGCCGGCGGAACGGCTATACGCAGAAGGCGATCATCGGCGGTCACAAATTGTATCTCCGAACCGGCGAATATGAGGATGGGACCATCGGAGAAATCTTCCTCGATATGCACAAGGAAGGGGCGGCGTTCCGAAGCCTCATGAATTGTTTTGCCATCGCCATTTCTCTCGGCTTACAACACGGCGTACCGCTCGAAGAATTTGTCGAAGCGTTCGTCTTTACCAGGTTCGAGCCCAACGGACCGGTCAAGTTGAACGACCGTATCAAAATGTCGACCTCGATCATCGACTACATTTTCCGAGAGTTGGCGATCACGTATTTGGACCGCTATGACCTGGCGCAGGTCAAGGAAGAAGACCTGCGGATGGATTCGATGAAAAAGGACGATGGAGATCCCGAGTGCGTGGAAGAGGAGGCGGACCTCAAAGCCTTGTCCACATCCGCGGTCATCACCGAGCACCTGCCTGTTCGTCGGAACGGCGGAAAAAGCAGGAATCGCGAAAATGGGCGTAATGTCGCCAGACAGGTTGAGATCAGACGGGAGACCCTCACCTTGACGGAGGTGCAGAGCGCCAAGGTGAAGGGATATGAGGGAGACCCCTGCCCCGAGTGCAAACAGTTCACGATGGTGCGCAACGGCACGTGCCTGAAATGCGTCAGTTGCGGCGCCACGAGTGGGTGCTCATGAGTCGTTCATTTCTGGCTATGGCTGGTGAGTTCCGGAAAGAACGTGGTTCATACGCGTGATGGCTGGAAGTGAGCTGATCGGTTTCCGGAAAGATTGAAAAGGCGGAGCATCTGGATTAAGGAATAGAGGGGCGGTTGCGGAGAAACAAGAAAAAGGAGCAGGGAATATGCCAACCACCACGCAGTTTGTCGTCAGTAGCCTCAGTAAGCCCGGTGTGCTGGCCAAAGTGGCGTCGGTCTTGGGTGAGGCCGGGGTCAATATCAAGGCGTTTTCCGCGCCGGAGGTCACGGGCAGGGGTAAACTTCGGCTGCTGGTTGCCGACGTTGAAGGGGCGCGGGCCGCGCTCAAGGCGGCGAAGATCCGGTTTACCGAGGAGACGGCACTGTTGCTCAGTCTCGAGAATAAACCGGGTGCGCTCAAAGAAGTGGCCGATTTGTTGAACAAGCATCGTATCAACATTAAATGCGGTTACTGTACGCCGTCCAGGGAGGGGAAACGAGCCATTGTCGTGCTGACGGTTTCCAATACGAACAAGGCGTTGACGGTCCTTCGCAATCAATCCCTTGATGAGTTTTGACCCATGCGGCCTCAGCCGCTTGCGCGAATTGCCTCCGGATTGGCCGCCGCGGTTGCTCTCTGCGGCGTTCTCGCCCTTCAAAGTTGCCGATCTTCCCCTGCTCAGGTTGATCGCCCTCCGGGCTACCCGATCGGGTTTATCCAACGGGGTGTCGCCTCGTGGTACGGGCCTGGCTTTCATGGGAACAAGACCGCCAATGGTGAGCAGTACAACATGTATCAGCTGACCGCTGCCCATCGGACGTTGCCCTTGGGCTCCATCGCCGTCGTCCGTTCCTTGACGTCCGGCCGTCAGGTGACCGTGCGGATCAATGACCGAGGCCCTTTTGTGAAAGGACGGGTGTTGGATCTCTCTTTGGCCGGAGCAAAAGCCATCGGTATGACGGGAAAGGGGACCGATGAGGTCGAATTACGAGTCATCGGCTATGTTCCCAAGGCGGGAGGGATGGGAGTACTCAGGGTGCAAATTGGTTCTTTTGCCGATCCTCGCAATGCCAGAGCGCTTCTGGCTCAGGTTGGGCCGGAGTTTCCCGACGGGTTGATCAGAGAAGTTGATTTGCCGGAGGGGCCTCGCTACCGGGTCCAGGTCGGGCACTTTAGGACGGAATCTGAAGCTCAAGCCGCCTCTGCACGTCTCGACCGTAAGTTGAATGTCGAATCGTTCGTCGTGCGAGACGATGGATAGAAGGAAAGACACAGTCAAATGGCGGCCGTTTGGGCCAGAGTGCCATGACACAATCGCTCGTAAGTACTTGATTTAATTCGATATTTTTATGAATTGCTTGCCTCCACCTCTCCCCTATGGTAGATGTATCGGTGTCGGAGAACATTGGAAATCTGTAGGAGACTCCTCAAAATGGTGATACAACTCGCTCATCGTGACAACGCACGCCTGACTGTCCGACTGTCCGCTTCGATAGAACATCCTTAAGCAACGACCACAAATGGATATCCTGATCCTTTTGGGATTGATAGGGTTGTCCGTCGTTATTTCCACCGCCGAGATCGGGTTTTTCGCGGTCAATGAAACACGGCTGAGGGCACTGGCCCAGAACGGCAGCAAACGCGCCGCCAAGGCGCTGCTCCTCAGAAGTGATCCCCAGAAACTGCTCTCCACCATTCTGGTCGGTGACCGTCTCGTCAGCACGGCGATTCCGATGTATGCCACCTTCATGACACTGAACATTTACGGTGGAAAAAGCGTCTTTGAAGAAGCCATTGCCATCATGGTTGGGCTGCTGACGTTTGTGCTCCTTGTCTCGGTGGATGTGATCCCTAAGACGCTCGCCGCCAAGTTTGCGGTCCCGGTCACCTTAAACATGGCCTACCCGGTGTATTGGGTTCAGGTGCTCATGAAGCCGCTGCTCTTTGTGATGGTTCCCCTCATCTATAAGTTGACGGGGGGAAAAGGGCTCACACTTCCGTTGGTCACGGAGGAAGAGCTCAAGATCATGTTGGATCAGGGTGGGAAAGCCGGAGAACTCGAAGTTGAAGAAGTCAAGATGATCAAGAACGTCTTTCAGTTGAAAGACATCACGGCTGAAGACGCTATGACCCCGCGCATTTACGTCTTTGCCCTGGACGGGTCGCTGCGGCTCAAGGACGCCGAGGAGCTGCTCTACAATTCGAAGTACTCGAGGATTCCCGTCTATGACGGTACGCTCGACAACATCACCGGGATTCTGTACAAAACGAAAGCGCTGATCGAATTGGCCAAGGGGCATGCCGACCTGCGGCTCCAGGACATCGCACAACCGCCGCTGTTCGTGCCGGCCGGAAAAACGGCCGATGACTTGATGAAGCAATTTCAGCAGGAAAAGCGGCACATGGGAATCGTCGTCAACGAGTTCGGCGGGGTCATGGGGTTGGTCACCCTCGAGGATCTCTTGGAAGAGGTGGTCGGCGAAATCGTCGATGAAACCGATATCACCGAAGAACTGATCAAGCGCATTGGGAAGAACCAAATTCTGGTCCATGGGCGTACTGAAGTCCGTAAAGTGAACGAATTTCTCAAGGTCGATCTCGGCGACGACGCCCTTACGATCGGTGGGCTGATTCAGGAGCGTCTGGGCCGCATTCCGAAAACCGGAGAGGAACTTCGGATAGAGAATTGCCGCCTGGTGGTCTACGAGGCCGATCCCCGTTCGATCCGAAGCGTCCAGATCTTCAAAGAGGAAAAGGCGCCCGTTCCGGTTGAGACGCCTCCCACGTTGAATCCGGTGAGTTAGGAAGATGGCGGCTGTCGAACCAGCGCCAGGAATTCCTGTTCGGTCAGGATGGAGATACCCAATGTCTTGGCATGGGCCAGCTTCGAGCCGGGCTCGGCGCCAGCGACGACGTACGAGGTTTTTGAACTGACGGCGGAGGAGACCGTGCCGCCCAGCCGCTCGACGAGGGTTTGAGCCTCATGGCGGCTCAGCGTGTTCAGTCCTCCCGTAAAGACAAAACTCTTCCCTGCCAGCGGCAACGGTGCACTTTTTTTATGAGATTGAGCCCGTTCGACCTGTTCGATGATCAGCCCAGCCTCGATCAACCGGTCGATCACCAGCCGGTTGGAGGGTTCTTGAAAATAGGACATGAGACTGGCCGAGATTTCCGGCCCGATTTCTTTAATGGCTCTCAGCCGTGCTTCATCCGCTTGCATGACGGCCTCGAGTGAGCCGAATTCCCTGGCCAAGATAGTGGCGATGTGCCGGCCTACTTGGCGGATGCCAAGTCCGTAGAGAAACCGATCCAGCGGCACGCGCTTACTTCGTTCAATGGCCTCCAACAAGAGCGTCGCTGATCGGTCGGCGAACCCATCCAGGCTCAAGATCTGCTCGCGGCTTAAATGATAGATGTCTGCCAAGTCGCGGAGGAATCCTCGATCGACCAACTGGGCGATCGTTTTTTTCCCCAGTCCTTCGATGTTGAGCGCCGTCTTGGACGCGAAGTGTTCGATGGCTCCTTTCAACTGGGCCGGACACGTCGCATGTCCGGTACAGTAGTAATAAGCGCCCTCTCGTGCCACCGTCGAACCACAGACCGGGCAATGATCCGGCATCGTGAAAGGGGCTGATCGCACTTCGCCGGGAATCGGCACCCGCTCAGCGATTGCCGGAATGACGTCGCCGGCCCGCTCGACCTTGACGGTATCTCCGTCCCGCACATCCTTGCGAGCCACTTCATCGGCATTGTGCAGGGTGGCACGGCTGATGGTGACACCTCCGACTTCCACCGGATTTAAGAGGGCCAGGGGCGTGAGGGTTCCGGTCCTGCCGACCGAGACGATGATCTTATGGATTTTCGTGATTTCTTTGCGGGGGGCGAATTTGTAGGCGACAGCCCAGCGGGGGCTTCGGGACTTCATGCCGAGGTGAGTCTGGAACTCGCGCCGGTTGACTTTGACGACGATTCCATCGATTTCGTATGGGAGTTCATCCCGATGTTGTTCGGTTTCGCGGTGGAAGGCCATCACGTCGGTGATCGTCGGGCAAAGCCGGCGGAGAGCGGGAGTGGGAAAACCCCAGGCGGTGAGGGCGTCTAGTTCTTCCCAGTGGGAGGCCGGTGGCTCGCCCGTCATGGCCATGACCTCGTAACAGGTCACGACCAGCGGTCGTTCAGCGGTGATGCGAGAGTCCAATTGGCGAAGTGAACCGGCTGCGGCGTTGCGTGGGTTGGCGAAAGGTTCGTCGCCCCGCTCAGCCATTCGACGATTCAAGGCGTGAAAATCGTCTCGACGCATGTAGACTTCCCCGCGGACTGCCAGATGGTCTGGGGGATGGTTCTCGGCCGGCAGGCGGAGCGGCAACGATCGGATCGTGCGAAGGTTGGCAGTGACATCTTCGCCCACCGTCCCGTCTCCCCTGGTGGAGCCCCTGACGAAACGTCCATCCTCGTAGACCAACTCCACGGATAGGCCGTCGAATTTGGGTTCCGTCACGTAATCGAGGCGATCCAGTTTCAACTCCCGTTTGACTCGTTGGTCGAAGGCCAGCACGTCCTGGGGATCGACCAAGGAGTCGAGGCTCAACATGGGCCGTTCATGCGAGACCTTACCGAGTTCGTCTAGCGGTGGCGCGCCGACTCGTTGTGTCGGGGAATCCGGCGTGACAAGTTCGGGATGGGCCCGTTCGATCTCGACCAGTTCACGAAACAGTCGATCGTATTCGCTGTCGGAAATCTCCGGTTTGTCTTTGACGTAGTAGAGATAGTCGTGACGTCTGATTTCGGATTTGAGTCGGTCCAGCCGTTCTTTGACGGGGGACGGCGTTTCGGATCCGGAGGACGTGTTCTGGTCGAAAAGATCGTGCTGCATGGGAACGGCGGCGCTGCTTGGCCGGGCGACCGTACCACAGGGGTGCGCGGGCGGTCAAACCGCTGGGTCTCGACTCGCTTTGACTTTCACGATGTCGGTCACTATTCTAGTCCTTTCTCCGGGAGGCTGCCCAAGATTGGCCGAGGGGGCGGTTGTATCGAGTCCCGAGGGGCGAGGGTCGTCAGAAGGGGGAAGTTATGGAGAAAGCTGTGGCGACGGTCAATCGGAAAGCAGGGAAGGCACAGAAAGCGGGCAAGGCGCTGCGACATTCGCTGACCGGCCTACTGGCTGTGTGCGGCCTGCTGCTTGGCGGCTGTGTTGTACTGGAAGAAAAATACGAGGCGGAAAAGGCGAGGAGCTTGAACTTTCAGAGGTTACTGGCCCAAGAAGAGCGGCGGGCCTCAGAACTAGAGAGTGAGGTCAAACGGACCAAACGGGAATTGATGGAATTCGAGGCCCGCAATCGCGAATTGCTTGCGCAAATCCAGGCGATCCGTGAACAAATGACGCGCCTTCAGGAAGAAGCGGAATCCGTGAAGGAAGCGGCGCTCCTTGAGCGGAAGGCCATGGAGGAGATGCGCAAGCTCGGTGGCCAAGCCGCGACCAAGGCCAAGAAAGTAGAACCCCAGGCCGACATGCCACGTGCAGAGGACAGAGCGCAAAAGAATCCACCAAAGGCAACGAAGAGCGTGGAAGTATCTCCGCATCCTCCCGTGGCGGCCAAACCGGGCACCATCATCCATATCGTCAAACCAGGGGAGACGTTGTTTCGCATTAGTCGCCGCTACGGAGTCGAGGCAGAGAAATTAAAAGAACTCAACAAGCTGACCGACGATATCATCGAAGTGGGCCAACAGTTGGTGATCGCGATCGAGTAATGGACCAAAGAGATGGGATCGCCACGCTATTCGCTCAGCTTCGAAGAATTTCGCTCCTACACCAAGGAGGGGAACCTCATTCCCTTGTATCGGGAGATTTTGGCGGATCATGACACGCCAGTGTCTGCCTTTGCCAAGATCGACCATGGTCCGTCGGCTTATTTGCTGGAAAGCATTCAAGGGGGAGAGAAGTGGGCTCGGTATTCCTTCCTGGGCAGCGGTGCAGGCACTGTGCTTGTCGAAGATCGGGGAGATCTTCTCGTCAAAGAGGGCAGACGCACCAAACGGATTTCCGGCCGCGGCGCTCCCTTCGATCGATTGCAAGAATTCATGGAGGCCTATCGGCCTGTCGTGGTTTCCGGCCTGCCTCGCTTCGCCGGTGGTATCGTCGGCTACATTGGCTACGATACGGTGAAGACGTTCGAGGTGCTTCCGTCCCGGCCGAAGGAGCGCTTTGACGTGCCGGATTTTGCGCTGTTGGTGACCGAAACGTTGCTCATTTTCGATAACGTCTCGCAGAAGATCAAAGTTGTCGCCAATGCGCATGTCAAGAGTTCGTCTGATCGCGACGTCCGTTCCGCGTATCGGACCGCGATCGGCAGCATCGAAAAGATGATCGCCCGCTTGCGCCGGCCTCTTCGTCCATCGCCGCCGACCCGCCGTCGCTCTCCCCTTCGCTTTACCCCCAACATGAGCAAGGCGGACTTCGAAAAGATGGTTGAGACGGCGAAGGAGTACATCAAGGCCGGCGACATTTTTCAGTGTGTGTTGTCTCAACGATGGGAAACCACTCTCCACGCGCCGCCGTTCGAACTCTATCGAGCGCTGCGAGTCGTCAATCCCTCGCCCTACATGTATTATCTGCGTGTTGCCGGGGTTGAGCTGATCGGGTCCTCTCCGGAGATTTTAGTCCGTTGCGAAGATGGTCTTCTTTCGGTACGTCCGATCGCGGGAACCAGACGTCGAGGGGCGACGCCGGAGGAGGATGCTCAACTGGAGCGCCGTCTCCTGGCCGACGCCAAGGAGCGGGCGGAGCACATCATGCTCGTCGATCTGGGGCGGAACGACGTGGGACGGGTGGCCGAACCGGGCTCCGTGCACGTGGAGTCGCTGATGACGGTCGAACGATACTCGCACGTCATGCACATCGTTTCAAATGTGACGGGTCGCTTGGCTCGATCGAAAACCGTCTATGACGTCCTGAAGGCCTGTTTTCCGGCGGGGACTGTCTCCGGCGCGCCGAAAATCAGGGCCATGGAAATTATCGAGGAACTGGAGCCGACGAAACGGGGCCCCTATGCGGGGGCTGTGGGCTACATCAGTTTTTCGGGCAATATGGACATGTGCATCAACATTCGGACGGTGGTGGTGTTCCGCCGTCGAGCGTTCATTCAGGCCGGGGCCGGCATCGTCGCCGATTCGAGCCCCGAACATGAGTATGAAGAGACCTGTAATAAAGCCAGAGCCATGATGCAGGCCATCGAATTGGCCGAACAGGGGTTAGAATAGGAGCTGCAAGCGAACGAACGAGGCGGTATCTGGCCCTGTGGTGTATGACAGCGGGTGGAGGACGGTGGTTGGTCACACACGAGGCTTCCACGTGGTCTTTTTCTAATCAGCCGGTGAGTGGTTTTTTGGCGTTATGCTCCTGATCATCGACAACTACGACTCGTTTACCTACAATCTGGTCCAGTACTTTGGCGAGCTGGGTGAAGACGTCCGGGTCTATCGCAACGACGAGATTACGCTGGAGACTATTGAGGCGCTGCGTCCTGACCGTATCGTGATTTCTCCTGGTCCCTGTACTCCCAAAGAGGCCGGCATTTCTGTTGAGACGATTCGAACGTTTGCCGGCAAAATCCCCATTCTCGGAGTCTGTTTGGGACATCAATCGCTGGCCGCCGCCTTTGGAGGCATCATCGTCCGCGCCCCTCGCCTGATGCACGGCAAAACGTCGATGATCAGGCACGATGGGCGGACGATTTATCGATCGCTGCCCAACCCGTTCGAAGCGACGCGGTACCATTCGTTGATCGTCGAGCGAGCGACGCTTCCCGATTGTTTTGAAATTTCCGCTGAGACCGATGAAGGAGAGATCATGGGCATTCGTCATAAGACGTTGGGTGCCGAGGGGGTTCAGTTTCACCCAGAATCAATCTTGACGGCTGCGGGAAAAGATCTCCTGAGAAACTTCCTGAAACTGTAACCGTTCCTGCCGATTCATCGTCATGATCAGAGACGCCATCGCCAAACTGGCCGACCGCAATAATCTGTCTGCGCTGGAAGCCGAAACGGTCATGGCCGAAATTATGGACGGGGCGGCGACGCCTGCGCAGATTGCGGCCTATCTCATGGGGCTCAGGCAAAAGGGAGAAACGGTCGAGGAAATCGTCGGGTCGGTCAAAGCCATGCGTTCGCGCTCCGTTCGGATCAGAGTCGGCGCCAAGATCGTTGTCGATACCTGCGGGACGGGGGGAGATGGGGCGCACACCTTTAATATTTCAACCGCTGCCGCGCTGGTGGCTGCAGGAGCGGGCGTCACCGTGGCCAAGCACGGGAACCGGTCGGTGTCGTCTCGATGTGGGAGCGCCGATGTGTTGGCCGAGCTGGGGGTCAAGATTGATGTGGAACCGGATCGTGTGGCTGAGTGCATCGATGAGGTGGGAGTGGGCTTTCTGTTCGCGCCGCTCTATCACGATGCCATGAAACATTGCGCTGGGCCGAGACGTGACTTGGGTATCAGGACGATCTTGAATCTGCTAGGGCCCTTGGCGAATCCGGCAGGTGCGACCCATCAGGTGGTGGGTGTCTATGATGCTAAGTGGACCGATGTCCTTGGGCGTGTCTTGCTGGACCTTGGCACCCAACATTGCCTGGTTATCCATGGAATGGATGGGTTGGACGAGATTACGTTGGCGGATCGCACCAAAGTGTCCGAAGGCAAAGCCGGAGTGGTGTCGAGCAGCTTTATTGCTCCGGAAGAGTTCGGCCTGCGGCGCGTACAGCGAAAGGAGTTCGCTGGAGGATCGCCGGCCGACAATGCCCGTATCTTGAGGGACATTTTTGCTGGCCGCAAGGGGCCGCCTCGGGACATCGTATGTCTGAATGCTGCGGCGGCCCTGGTAGTCGGGGGCAAGGCGAAGACATTGCCAGATGGTTTTCGACTGGCCCAACAGACCATCGACTCGGGGGCTGCCGCCGACCGACTGGACCGACTCATCGCCTATACGAACAAATCACGGCGGATATGATACTTGATCGCATCCTGGAGCACAAGAAAGCGGAACTGCGACATAAACAAAGCCGGTCGTATTTGGCCACCCTCAAGGCCATGATCCGGGATGCACCGGCTCCACTGGGGTTTGCCGTGGCGCTTGATGCGATGAGGACCCCACAAGCTCCGGCATTGATCGCCGAAGTCAAGAAGGCATCGCCAAGCCTGGGGTTGTTACGCGAGGAATTTGCCGAGCGGTTCGATCATGTGGGCATCGCGAAGGCCTACTGCGACCATGGTGCCTCGGCGGTCTCGGTGTTGACGGACAGAGATTTCTTTCAAGGCGATCTCTGCTATCTAAAAGACATCAAACAGGCCGTGCCCCTTCCCGTGCTCGACAAGGAATTCATGATTGGCGACATTCAGTTCTACGAGGCACGGGCCTACGGAGCCGACGCCGTGCTTTTGATCGTCGCGGCGCTGGAGCGCCGTCAATTGATCGACTTTCATGCCCTGGCCTCCGAACTGGCCCTGGACACGTTGTTCGAGACCCACCACGAACGGGAGCTGGACCTGGTGCTGGAATGGATTCCGGATGCCAGATTGATCGGCATCAACAACCGCGACCTCAAGACCTTCACGACTGATCTGGAAGTGACCTTCCGGTTGGCCAAGCGGATCCCGGCCGACAAACTTATTGTGAGTGAAAGCGGGATCCACTCCCGCCGCGATGTGCTGCGGTTGGTCGAAGCCGGTGTGCATGCCATGCTGGTCGGCGAGTCGCTGATCCGAGCGGAACGGACCGGTGAGAAGGTGCGAGAACTGCTCGGAATCGGGGCCAGTGGAGTGACGAGGCAATAGGGATGGGAGCCACGGATGGTCAAGGTGAAAATCTGCGGGATCACCGACAGTGAAGATGCACAGGTGGCGGTGGAGGCCGGCGCCGATGCCTTGGGTTTCGTGATGTATCAAAAAAGCCCCCGGTACGTGAGACCGGACACAGCGCGGGCTATAGTCGCGACCCTTCCGCCATTCGTCGTGCCGATCGGCGTGTTTGTCAATGAGGAACCGGACCTGGTCAGGCATCTGATGGACAAATGTGGATTTGCCTTGGTCCAACTGCATGGAGACGAGAGTGCTTCCTACTGCGAAACGCTCGGTCGGCCGGTCATCAAAGCGGTTCGCTTGAAGGACCGAAGCTCGTTGCCGGTGGTGGCGGAATACTACGGGCGTGCGGGGGTGCGCGGGTTTGTGATCGACGCATTTTCCGAGCAGGCCTACGGCGGAACCGGTCAGACCGTTGATTGGATCCTGGCGGCGGAGATTGCTCGAACGGTGCCGGTCGTGCTGGCTGGAGGATTGAGGCCCGACAATGTGGCTGATGCCGTTCGATCGGTGCGCCCTTACGGAGTTGACGTGAGCAGCGGCGTGGAAGCACGGCCGGGGAAGAAGGATCCGGCGAAAGTCAAATCGTTCGTTCAAGCGGTGAAACTTGTGCCGTAACGTTCAGAAGTTCTATACTGCGCCGCGATCCGCGCCGCCGTCGGCGCATCCTGCGGGAGACTAGAGCATGAAGAAGTCGATGACCGCCCCCTTGCCTGACCGTCGCGGCCGGTTTGGGCCCTACGGAGGACGCTACGTGCCTGAAACCCTGATGCCGGCGTTGCTCGAACTGGAGGCCCAGTACGCGAAGGCCCAAAAAGACCGCCGATTTCAGAACGAACTTGCCTATTATCTCAAACACTACGTCGGGCGTCCCACGAGCCTCTACCGTGCCGACCGATTGAGCGCCAAATTAGGCGGGGCCAGGATTTATCTCAAACGGGAGGACCTTTGCCACACGGGGGCCCATAAGATCAACAATGCGATCGGTCAGGTGCTGTTGGCCAGGCGGATGAAGAAGTCGCGGATTATTGCCGAGACCGGTGCGGGGCAACACGGGGTGGCGACCGCCACGGCGGCCGCGATGTTCGGGCTCCAGTGCGAGATTTACATGGGCACGGAGGATATGCAGCGGCAGGCGCTCAACGTCTTCCGGATGAGGCTGCTGGGAGCCACTGTGACCGGCGTGGACACAGGCAGCCGCACCTTGAAAGACGCCATCAGCGAGGCCATGCGCGATTGGACGACGAATGTACGCACGACGCACTATGTGCTCGGTTCGGTGCTCGGCGCCCATCCCTATCCCATGATGATCCGGGATTTTCAGTCCGTGATCGGCCGCGAGGCGCGCAAACAGATTAGGGCGGCGGAAGGCAAAATGCCGGATTACCTCGTGGCCTGTGTGGGGGGAGGGAGCAACTCCATCGGTCTTTTCTATCCCTTTTTAGGAGACAAGAAGGTCAAGATGGTTGGCGTGGAAGCGGGGGGGGCCGGCATTGTGAGCGGCAAGCATGCGGCGCGCTTCGCAGGCGGAAAACCGGGGGTGTTGCAGGGCACGATGACCTATCTGCTCCAGGACGACGATGGACAGATCAACCTGACCCACTCCGTCTCCGCCGGGTTGGACTATGCCGCCGTCGGGCCCGAACACAGTTTCTATCACGATCAAGGGCGGATCGAGTACGTCTATGCGACGGATGAAGAAGCGCTGGAGGCGTTTGACTTACTTGCGCGAGAAGAAGGCATCATGCCGGCTCTGGAAAGCGCCCATGCCGTGGCGCACGTTGTCAAACTCGCGCCGAAGATGAAAAAGTCGGAAATTATCCTTGTGAACCTCTCGGGACGCGGCGATAAGGATGTGCACCAGATCGCGCGCATGCGCGGCGTGGCGCTGTAAGTTGCCGCCATTCGTGGAGGAGACGGATGAAACGTCAGATGGGAAGGCTGTCATATGGAACCGGTCACGCCGGCAAGGGCGCCTCGGCTGTCGCCAGTCAGTCGCCACTGGCGCCGAACAGGCTCGATGCCACATTTGAGCGGCTGAAAGCCAATGGCGAGAAAGCCTTGATCGTGTACCTCATGGCAGGCGATCCCAGCCTCGAAGACACGAAGCGACTGGTTTTGGCGCTGGAGGAAGCTGGGGCTGACATCATCGAATTGGGCGTGCCGTTTTCAGATCCGATCGCCGATGGGCCGGTGATTCAGCGGGCAGCGCAGCGGGCGCTCGCCAACGGCGTATCATTGCGCTCGATTTTAGCAACGGTGAAGTTGCTTCGCTTGCGCACGAAGATCCCCCTCGTCCTCATGCTGTATTACAACTCCATTTGTGCCATGGGATATGAGTCCTTCTGCCAAGCGGCGAAAGACGCGGGCGTCGATGGAGTGATTGTGCCGGACATGCCGCCGGATGAAGCTGGGCCGCTCAAGGGACCGGCGAAAGCGGCCGGACTCAGGCTGATTTTCCTGTTGGCTCCGACCAGCACGGCCGGCCGTCGAACGTTCGTCGCGCGGCAGTCGCACGGATTCGTCTACTATGTCTCGCTCACGGGAATTACCGGCTCGAAACTGACCGACATCGCCGACGTTGGCGAGAATGTGAAAAAAATCAGGAGGGTGGCCGACGCACCGATCGCGGTGGGATTCGGTGTGGCGACGCCGGAGGATGCCGCCAGGGTATCGCGTTATGCCGATGGGGTGATTGTCGGATCGGCGGTGGTCCGGCGGATCGAGGCGTGCCGACAGGATCCCCGTATGGTAGAAGAGGTGGCGGATTTTGTCCGGTCGCTCAAGACGGCCCTGATACAGAAGCAGCAGCCAGCGCCGGAGCAGCCTGCGTAAGCGGGCTCGTGTGAGAGACGAGGGAGCCGGAGCGTTTTGTCCACAGCCTGCATCGCGAGCCTGTATCGCCTAGCCAGCGTGCGTCTGTATTCTGGTTGTTTTACGTTCTGTCCGTGTTCTGTCCGATGGACAGGCACAGACAGTGAGCCAGCACGTCCTTAAAGAAGATGCCATCTTGTTTGGGAGGGTGAGTGGCCATCTGGGTACTGGTCGGTTGCGTGCAGGAAGGGAAATCTGCTTGTGCAGGTCGCACGCAGACAGGCGACCGAGCCTCAGAGGGGTAGTGAACGTTCATCTAATTATTTCAATGGGAGGGTCTCCTATTCTCTGCGGACAGAGGCCCTCTTCATCTTTTTAGGAGAGGCGATGACTATCAATCGGATACTCCGCTGTGTCTTGGGTGTCTTAGGGTTGTGCATGATGGGCTTTCCATTACAGGTATCAGCCGTCACGATTGATCTGGATGCCGTCAAAACCGGTCTTTATACGTCACAGATGGGACCTGGGCTACCCCAAGCTACACCACTGGAATCACGTTCGCCAACGGGCCGGAGGCACGAGGCCTCGTGGCTTTCGATGTGAGTGGCCTTCCGGACGGTCCAATCAGTTCCGCCACGCTCTCCCTGCAGAATCCCTATTCCGTCAACGAGGTGGGCGGAGATCTGGAGGTGCGGCTTTATGGGCTCCCCGGCATGAGCTGGTCCAACCATACCGGTAATACCTTGCTCAACCGATCCAATTTCAACTTCATCGGTAGCAGTCTCTCGTCGTTCTGGGGAACAGCCTCCGTGGCTCCGGTCTCATGGCCTGGCTCCACCGTCAGCTTCGATCTACCTGCCGATGCGCTTACCGCTCTGCGTCAGGCGGCGGATGGTACTGGTCCCTATAGCGGAGACTTTTTTGCTTTTGGACTGAGGATCGTCAAGGCTGATGCCGAAGAACCGAAGCCCTTACAGTATGTATTCGGCGGCACTTCTGCTGGAGGAACCACGGTCCGGCTTACTGTTGACGTGGTGCCGATCCCGGCGGCGGTCTATCTGTTTGGCGCCGGGCTGGTGGGCCTCGCGGGCCTCGCCCGGCGGCGGAGCTAGAGCGGCATGGAACTTCCACGCTTGAAGCACCGTTGCTCCAAGACAAGACAGGAAGGTCTCAAACATGAGCAGGCGATCGCCAGATCCTTGACGATGTCTTTGAGGTTCGGCCGGAAAAACATGTCGCTCTTCGACCGGTCGGAGATGAAAAAGGAAAAGGTACCGGGAGTCTTTTCCGGACCCAGACCGCTACGAGCGGGAAGTACAGACCCTGGCCGATTTGACGGGTTGGGCTATCGGCGATATTCGCCAAGCTACGAATATCGCCACCCTGCCGGACGGCGACGAGAAGACGTAGTATCAGCGATTGTGGAGCCGCTGAGCGGGACGGGAGCGGCTAGGTGCGGACTGACAACATCCACGAAGTCTGCGCGAACGACTGATAGGCCAGGAAGATTGCGCTACCCGTCCGGACCGTGCCATCGGAAGGCTGTGTGCCTTGTCCATCGACCTGCCTGTGCAGTTCTTTTTGGAACTCCTCACGCACCCGATCGAGCAGGTTCGGCAGATGCCGCCTGAGCTTGTGTGGTTCGACGTTTGAATCCTTCAGCGCATCTAAGATCTGATCGACGACCTGATCGATCAACGACGCGGGTGACTTGTCCTGTGAAACGGGCGCCGCGGGACGCAGGTCCGTCGTATCGCCGGTTGCGACAGAATCAGCCGCAGGCTGGGTGGGCGCCAGGGTACCGGAAGGCGGAGGCGGGATCGCCGCAACCGCCGAAGGCGCAGCGCCTGGGATGGCCGCGCGAACAGCCGTCGCATTGGGCTCTTCCGTGGGCAACGTAGCCTGGCCGGTCGCCTCGGTGGCAATTTGCGCCGCAAGCATCGTAACGGATCGTTCCACCTCGACGCTGAGATCGAGGCTTGAGAGCGTCGAGAAGTTGCTGAACTGGTCTGCCAGCTTCGCCGTCTTGGCCACCGCAGCCTCGTCCTGCCCGTTGAAGAGTTTTCTGAAGATGTTCAGGACTTTCTTGAAGAGTTTCGACAGTTCGCGGGCTTCCTGCTCGCTGAGATCGCCTTCGACTGTCACGTCCAGCTTCCGCCGCGACGAGTACTCGGTCTGCTGGCTGGCCACTTCCACGGACGTGCCGCCCTGCCAGGCTGCGCCGTGATACGTCACTGTCCGGAAGTCTTCCGCGAAATTGGTGCTCAACGTCACTTTGTCCCCCTCGGCCGTCGTCACACTCACTCGGCCCGAGAGATCATTGGATACGGAAACACCGCTGATTCGTGTATCCAGCCGCTGGATCCCGGCGTTTCCCGTGGATGGAAGATGAAAAAACCGGGAGGGATCAACTTGGCTCACAGACTGGGCCGGCATGGGGACCTCTTCGCACGCTGGGTTGTAGGAACCAGTTCCTAGTGGCCCCTATCGGCATAGAACCGGCTGAACTTGAGGAGGCTTATACTCTATAACATGGGCGGCGGTGTTTCTTTCTACCATATCCCGAACAGCCAAGAAGATTCTCTGAATAGGGGTACCCTTTACGTTGATCGACCGTCGTGCGAGAAAAAAGGTACCGGGAGTCTTTTGGGCGGTTCTGTGCCGAGGGGTGGGGACATGCCGGTACAGGGGCATCGCGATCACCCGCGATCGCACGGGTGGTGTGAGGGACGGGCGGGGATACCTTACGATTTTGGCTGGGGCGGCATGTACGCAATCATCTCCACCGCCAGGTCCTTGGCGATGTCTTTGAGGTTCGGCCGGAAAAACATGTAGCTCTTCGATCGTTCATGCCGGGCCTTCCAGACCGTGGCGCCGTTGGTCGCATCGACGAGGCGGAGGCTCAAACCCACGCGGCCTACGTTGTCGCCTTCTTTGCGGACGTATTCCCAGGCATTGACCCGCACGACAAGGAAAGCATCGACGTTGAGCGCCTTACCGAGCGCGATGGCCGACTCCTTGTCCGACTGGCCGGTCATCTCCAGGCGAGAAAAATAAAACACCAGGGAGTCGAAGGCGTCTTTCGAGCTTTGAAACACGTCCGTGACGCTTTCTGGCGAGACGACCCGTTCGATGTGGCCGGCCTTTCTCAAGGCGAAAGCCAGGACTTCTTGAATGTCCTCCCGCGCGCCGTCATATTGACTCGACATCGGGGGGAGAACGGCGATGCTTTGGGGCCTGAAGATTTTGGCTCCGGGGCCTTCCCACATTTCTTGAAGACCTCCGCAGCCGGCTGAGAGAAGCAAGATGGCACAGATGGTAAAGAGTCTTGCTGTGTTCGTTCTCATGGGTGCGTGTCAGTATATCATGTCAGGTCAAAACGTGGCGGAGATCGAGGCGGACACAAGCGCCCCTTGTTCGCGGAAGTCATAGCCCCCCGCTGCGTCGGCGCGCAAGAAGAAGATGCGGATGCCCAATCCAGCCGTCGGGATGAACGGTGTGTTTGCGTCTTCCAAATTCTTGAAGGTCCCGATCCGTAACGAGAGAAATTCGGTCAGAAAGGTCTGCTCCGCGCCCAGACTCAAGATCCGGCTCTTGACGCCGGGCAATAGCGTCTTGTTAGCGGTGAGATCGATGTCTGCTGTCAAGGTCAACGTGGACCAGGGGTTCAGTGCCATGCCGCCGCGGACCTGCGGGTCCAGTTTTATTTTGCCTCCACCCGCGTCGTCGAAAGTGGGAGAGTTGATGTCCTTCGCGACAATGCCGAATCGAATCCAGGAGGACGGTTTGTATAATGCGCCTAGATCGATGCCGTAGGTCGTTGAGATCGTCGGCTTGCCGAAACGATTGCTGATGGTGACACCGTCACCCCCTCGAAGATCAACGAAACCTGCATAGGAGGCGCCTTGGATGACTTTCGCCGTGACGCCGACGGCGAAGGTCTTGTCCGAAAAGGCATAGCCGTAAGAAAACGCCAGTTGCCTCGCTTCAAGGCCGCGCAGGGCCAGGCGGCCTCTCAAGGTCACCGGATCGACGGGTTGACTGATGTAACCACCGCCGGTGGCGACGTCGGACACATTGACGCCGATGGCGTGTCGTCCCACATGGCCCTTGAGGTAGAAGCCGGCCGAGCCGGCGATCGACAGGGTCGAGCCTGGTTGATTAAGCCGCTCGGCGATGTCGCGCGCCTTGGCCGCTGCGGCTGGGTCCGTGGAGGAGAAATCCTCCAAATCGCGGATGGCGTCGCCGAATCCCTTGCGATCGATGGCGAGTCCGAAGCCTTGTGCGCGAATATCGACGGTCTGCGTCATGGCCAAGCCGGCCGGGTTCCAATAGCCGGCGAGGGCGTCCGTCGTCACCGCCACGCCGGTGCCGCCCATACCGGTCGCCCGCGGCCCGACAAAGACGAATTCTGCCGCCCAGGTTTCCGCCGCCGGTCTCGGCACCGATATGGAAAGCAACAGGGCTGCGAGGGATCCGATGATGGCCCGCCCGATTGATCCGCTTGATCTCATCTGGCTGACGATCTGCCCTGTCATGGTCGCTCCGAATGTCAGACGATCATCCCGTCCTGCATGTGAATGATGCGGTCGGCCTGAGCCGAGAGTTTGTCGTTGTGGGTCACGATGACGAACGTGGTGCCTCCGGCTTTGTTCAGGTCTCGCATCAGGTGAAACAAGGCATCACCTGTATGGGAGTCGAGGTTGCCGGTCGGTTCGTCGGCCAAGACCAGATCCGGTTTCTGCATCAACGCCCGCGCGATGGCGACACGTTGCTGCTCACCGCCGGAGAGTTCCCCTGGTTTGTGGTGCAGCCGATGGCCTAACCCCACCGTCTCGAGCAGCGCCTTGGCTTCGGCTTTGACGGAGGCGGCGTCGCGCCGTTGGACGAGGGCTGGCATGCAGGCGTTTTCCAGAGCGGTGAATTCCGGCAAGAGGTGATGAAATTGAAACACGAAGCCGATCCGCTTGTTGCGAAAGTCGGCCTGTTCGGTCTCGGTCATTTGAAACAGATCGCGACCGTCGAATGTGACGGTGCCGCGGCTCGGTTTGTCGAGCGTGCCGATGATGTGGAGCAACGTGCTCTTGCCGGCTCCCGATGCGCCGACGATTGCGATCAACTCGCCGCGTTGGATTTCCAGATTGATTCCTTTGAGCACCGACACTTCGTAGGTTCCCATGGAGAACGATTTGTAAAGATCGATGACCTTGATCATTCGTACCGCAAAGCCGAGACTGGCTCGAGCTTGGCCGCCTGGTTGGCCGGATGAACCGTCGCGGCGAAGCTGATGAGGAGGGCTGACCCCGCGACGAGCAACACGTCCTCGGCCAGCACGTGCACGGGAATTGTCGAAATGTAATACACGGTCGGATCGAACGTCCAAAACGTTTGGATCAACCACAAAAAAGTATAACCCAGCGGGATGCCGATGGTCGTGCCGGCCAGTCCGATGATCAGGCCATTCAACATGAAAATGCGTCTGATGCTGTGCCTGGTCGCGCCCATCGCCTTAAGGATTGCAATCTCTTTCTGCTTTTCCGTGACGATCATGGTCAGCGTGCTGACGATGTTGAAGGAGGCCACGATCGTAATCAGCACCAGCAACAAAAACATCATCGTCTTTTCCAGTTTCAAGGCCGAGAAGAGATTGCGGTTCATCTGCATCCAATCCCGCGCGCCGTGGCTGAACCCCAGCTCTCGCTCGATGGCGCGGGCGATTTCATCGGCGCGGAAGACGTCCGCTACCTTGACTTCGATGCCGGAGACGGTGTCGCCCATATTGAAGAACTTTTGCGCCTCGCCCAGCTCGATGTACGCGAGCGAGGAGTCGTACTCGTACATGCCGGACTGAAACAGTCCCACGACCGCGAACGTGCGGATCTTGGGCACCATCCCCATGGCGCTGACTGGGCCGACCGGCGATACGACGTTCAAGGTATCTCCGGGAAAGACGCCGAGTCGCATCGCGAGTTCCTTGCCGAGGATGATACCGGGCCGCTCGGCCACGACCGGCTCGCCAAGCGGGTCGCCGGGCGGCGGTTGCCGGATTTTGACCGGCGCGAGCAGGTCGGTCAGTTGTCCGACCGACATATTGTTAGCCAATTCGGTGACGCGCGCTTCGCGCCTTGGATCGATCCCCCTCAGAACGATGCCTTGCACGGCTGATTGCGAGGTGAGCAGGACCTGACGGAGCACGAACGGCGTCGCCGCGACGACCTCCGGCACCGACTCGATGCGTTCGACGAGGGGATCGTACTCGCTCAAGTTGTCCTTCATGCGTTCCTGCACGATGACGTGGGCCGTGGTGCCTAAGATCTTGGCCTGGATGTCTTCTTTGAATCCCGTCATGATGCCGACAGTACCGATCAGCGCCGCCACGCCCAACGTGATGCCCGCGATGGAGACGAAGGTGTTCAGTGAAATCGTCCGATTGCGCCGTTTGGCGCGCAGGTAGCGCAGGCCGATGACGATTTCGTAGGGCAGGCTCACGACGGCTTCTCCGGCCTCAGTTGAGGAAACAGCACGACGTCTCGAATGGAAGGCTGGTCGGTAAAGAGCATGATGAGGCGATCGATGCCGATGCCTTCTCCGGCGGTCGGCGGCATGCCAAACTCCAAAGCCCGGAGAAAGTCTTCATCGACGAGGTGGGCTTCTTCGTCGCCGGCGCGGCGTTGCGCGGCCTGCTGCTCGAACCGCTCCCGCTGATCCAGAGGATCGTTCAGCTCGGAAAACGCGTTGGCGATTTCACGCCCGGCGATGTAAAGCTCGAATCGGTCGGTGAGGGATGGATCGGTGTCCTTGCGCCGAGCCAGGGGAGAAATCTCGATCGGATAATCGGTGATGAACGTGGGTTGTTGCAGATTCGGCTCGACGGTCTCTTCAAAGATGTCATTGACGATTTTGAACAACGGGGCCTCAGAATCGACCGGCACCTTGAGCCGCCGGGCCAGGGCCAGCATTTCATCCCGCTGCCGGAGGACGGATGGATCAAGGCCGTTCACTTCGCACAGGGCTTGATGGTATGACCATCGCCTCCAAGGAGGCGTCAAGTCGATGGCTGTGCCTTGATAGGCGATGACGGTCGTGCCAAGGATCTGTCGGGCGATGGAGGAAAGCATCTCTTCGGTCAGCACGATCAGGTCCTGATAATCCGCGTAGGCGACGTAAAACTCCAACATGGTGAATTCGGGGTTGTGAATCGTGGAGATTCCTTCGTTACGGAAGTTGCGGTTGATCTCGAAGACGCGAGGGAATCCCCCGACGATCAGACGCTTCAAGTACAGCTCCGGCGCAATCCGTAAATAGAGATCGATGCCGAGGGCGTTGTGATGTGTGACGAACGGTTTGGCCGCCGCGCCTCCCGGAATCGGATGCATCATCGGGGTTTCGACCTCGAGAAATCCTCGTTCGGTGAGAAACGAGCGAATGGCGGCGATCAAGCGGCTCCTGGTCACGAAAACCTGGTGGATGTGGGGATTGGCGATCAGATCCACATACCGCTGGCGGTAACGGATTTCCACGTCCGTCAAACCGTGCCATTTTTCGGGAAGCGGGCGAAGCGCCTTGCTGAGAAACGCCAATTGGTGGACTTCGACCGTAAACTCGTTGGTCTTTGTACGAAACAATACCCCGGAGATGCCGATCCAATCTCCCAAGTCGAGTTGTTCGGTGATCAGGGAGGCTTGCTCCGTGAGCAGGTCTTTTTTGAGGTAGATTTGAATGCGGTCGGCTCCATCCTGCAGCACGGCGAACCCGGCCTTGCCAAATCGACGGAGGGCTACGATTCGCCCCGCGATCGTACAGGAGATCCGTTCTTGTTCGAGAACCTCCTTGGACTTTTCGCCATGTAATTTGATGAGTTGGCCGGCCCGGTCTTTGACCTCGAAACGGCCGCCGTAGGGCGAGACTCCGACCCGGCGGAGGTGTTCGAGTTTTTTGATTCGTTGCTGCCGTTGTTCGTGTAACTCGTCCATCGTTGTGTACGATCTTCCTGCTCGGTTTCTCTGGAGTCCCGATGCGCCGTTTCCGCTCCGCCGGGATGACCGATGGGATCAATGCCGCGGCGATTGGTGATTTATGGGTTGTCGTCCGATTTGCCGACGATGGGCACCGGCTCGCTTCCTTTTGCAAGTCGCTTCTTCAAATACGCTTCAATGAAGCCGTCGAGATCGCCGTCCATGACGGAAGACACGTCGCCGGTTTCGTGGCCGGTCCGATGGTCCTTGACCATCTGGTAGGGCTGGAACACGTACGAGCGGATCTGGCTGCCCCATGCGATGTCTTTCTTTTCGCCGACGATCGCGTTGAATTCCGCTTCTTTTTTCTGGCGCTCCAACTCGAACAAACGGGCCTTCAAAATCCTCATGGCGCCCTGTCTGTTCTGGAGCTGGGACCGTTCATTCTGGCATTGCACCACGATGCCGGTCGGCAGGTGCGTGATGCGGATCGCCGTCTCGACCTTGTTGACGTTTTGCCCTCCGGCGCCTCCTGAGCGAAAGGTGTCGATTCGCAAATCCTTTTCCTCAATCGCGATCTCGATGTCCTCGCTGAGTTCCGGGTAGACGAACACCGAGGCGAACGACGTGTGGCGGCGTTTGTTGGCGTCGAAGGGGGAGATACGAACCAGGCGATGCACACCGGCCTCCGCCTTCAAATAGCCGTAGGCATAAGGACCGATGATCGAAAGGGTCGCGCTTTTGATGCCGGCTTCCTCGCCAGGTAAAAGATCCAACGTCTCCACCTTGAACCGTTTGGCTTCCGCCCACCGCACGTACATGCGCAGCAGCATTTGGGCCCAATCCTGCGATTCCGTGCCTCCCGCCCCTGGATGAATCTCCAACAGGGCGTTGTTGGGGTCAAGCTCGCCGGACAGCAGCATCTCCAGCCGCAGCGTCGCCACGCGAGACTCTAACCGATTGAGTTCTGCGAGCAGTTCCTGCTCCAAACTCGCATCCCCGCTTTCCGTTGCTAATTCCAGCAGGGCGTTGACGTCTCCCAGCTTGGTCTCGATGTCGTGCCAGGTATGGAGTTCTTGCTCGATCATGGCCTTCTTCCGGCTGGCGGCGGCTGCGCCGCGGGCGTCGCTCCAGAAGGTCGGCTGGCTCATCCTGGCTTCCAGCTCGTGCAAGTCGGCGGTCATGCGAGCGAGGTCAAAGATGCCCCCGTAATTCGGAGATTTGCTCTCCGATGGCGCGGACTCGTGTTCGAACCTCATCGAATAGCATAAAATGATCCTTCCCTGTTCTCTGTTATGCCGGCTCGATGACGGAGGTCGTTGGGGCGGGTTCCTCTGTCCGGAAGAAGCCGTACAGCCACAAAATTGCGCAGATTATAACACAGCCGTAGGCAAAGACATCCCCGTAATAACTGTAAAACGTTCTTGATTGGCTGATGGGAATGGTCGCCCGCAACGCCTGCTCTGTGAAGAGAGGAGTGTGATCCAGGATGCGGCCGAATGGGTCGATGAAGCCGGAGATCCCCGTATTGGCGGAACGGGCAAAAGCCAGGCGATTTTCAATTGAGCGAAAGACGACCATGGAAAAATGTTGCGCGGGTGCCGATGACGGTCCGAACCACCCGTCATTGGTGATGTTAACCAGGAACTCGGCTCCCTTGACCGAGAATTGTCTCACCAAGTCCGGAAAGATGACCTCGTAACAAATCACGGTTCCGAATTTAACCGGTCGCGGGCTCGACGGCGCGCCGGCGGTCAGGGACTTGGGGCTGAATGAGAAGAGGGTTGCACCCGGCCCCGGTTCAAAGTCTCCGATGCCTTCAACGAGCTTGTCGAGAAAAAACAAGACGGAGGATTTCAGCGGAATGTATTCTCCGAAGGGGACCAAATGGTGTTTGTCATAACGTCCCAAGACAGCGCCGTCCGAGCCCAACAGATAGGCACTGTTCAAGAGATAGGGTCTGCGATCGGGATAAAACCGCAAGGCCGGACTGCCGAGAAGAATCGGTGCTTGAGCCCGAGATGCCCATTCGATGACCTGCACCTGGTAATCCGGTTCCCGCTCCAGAATGAACGGCGTGGCCGCTTCCGGCCAGACGATCAGGTCGGTGCCTGTTCCTAAGCGGGCGGTGAGCCGGTCGAACCGCCGCATTGTTTCTTCGCGATAATCGGCGTCCCATTTGACCGCTTGATCGATGTTGGGTTGCACCACTCCGACGGTGATGGAGAGGGACGATTCCTTGGGCTGCTCCCTCGTTAGCATAGAGGTGGAATAGAGCCACGACGCAACCAGACAGGCCGCTGCGATCGAGAGCAATTCCCACGGCAACTTGGCCGGGTGAAATCCGCGGAAAAACGGCATCAGCCAGAGGGTCAGCTCGGCCACGGCGACGTTGACCAAGACGATCAAAAAAGACACTCCATAGACCCCGGTGCGATCCGCGATTTGGATGAGGTCGAGCATTTGATATTGCGAATAGCCCAACAGACACCAGGGGAGTCCCGAGAGGGCGTAGGTGCGGAGCAGTTCCAGTGTGACCCAGAAGCAAGGAGCGAAGATGATTCCGTATCGAGGAATCAGCTCTCGGAGCCACACTACGGAAAAGCTGTACAGCGCGACGTACAATCCAAGATAGGCCGTCAGCAACAGGAGAATGGCATAGCTGATGAGCAACGGTACCTTGCCGTAGATGGTCATGGCCGTGACGACCCATGCCATGATGCCGGTGAAGCCGATGGCACCGCCGAGCCATCCGACCCAAAACGCCCGTTGTCGCGAACATTGATCGAGGGCGATGTGCAGGGGGACGAGGGCGATCCACGCCAGGAGCCCGAGGTCGAATTTGGGAAAGCACAGCGGCAACAACACGCCGCTCGCGCAGGCGAGGAAGATCTGGCGCGAACGAGCCTGGTTCATTTGAATGGTACGATAACGAAAGCCCCTGTCACTTGCAAGGGAACCGCACGAGAGGCAAAAGAATTTTCCGTGAGTTTTTCCGGCCTCCGCGGTACGGTACCCGTGCGGATACGGTGCTTGTGATGGAACGGCGTCGACATCGGCGGGTGCGGGTTGGTCTCGCAGGCTTGTTGCGGGTCAACTCCCATGAAGTCAACGGTCGGACCATCGATCTTTCGCTTGGCGGCGCCAAGATCGAAAGCGCATTACCCGTCGATCCCGGCAAGTATGTGACGGTCACACTGATGATCCCGGGTGCGGCTCCCATCGTGATCGAGCAGGCGGAGATTCGTTGGGTTCGCGATCGGATGTTCGGTGTCCGGTTTCTTGAGATCCGGCAAGGCCAGCGGGACGATCTCGAACGGATGATCGATGAATATCTCGACGCCGATGAATCCTAAACGGTTCCGTTCGGTCCCATCTCGGACGAGATGCTTGAAGAAACCCATGTCATGTTCCTGCGGAGGATGATGGTCCACTCTTCTCGAAAACGCGGTCCGTTGAATCCCGTCCCATTCCAATCTGTTTTCACCGGAGGTGAGAACAGATACAATGGAGTCATGCCGTCTTCGATGATGTTCTCCCAACGTGGGTGGGGCTCGCAGGTCATGTCGATCCTGGGACTGTTGCTGGCCGGATTGATGGCGAGCGTGTCGCCGGTTTCCGCTCAATCGTCACAACCTGCATCACAGCCTGAGTCGGACCGTGGCGCCTGGCGTTCGGCGGCGCCGATGCCAGCCAAACGGACGGAGGTGGCGGTTGCGGCGCTAGGCGAAAAGATCTACGTGGTCGGCGGGTTTGAAAAGCCGAGCCTCGGCAACGTGATGAGTCTGTCGATCACGTCGTCGGTCGAGGTCTATGATCCGGTCATCGACCGATGGACCTCCACAGCTCCCTTGCCCGTCGGGCTGCACCACGTCGGCATCGGTGTGGCGGGCGGGCGCTTGTACGTCATCGGCGGCTATGCCCGATCCGGCATCAATATCTGGAGCCCGGTGGCAACGGTCTATGCCTATGATCCGGTGACCGATCGGTGGACCGAGCGGGCTCCAATGCCGACCGCTCGCGGTGCTCTTGCCGTCGCGGAGTACGGAGGGAAACTCTACGCCATCGGCGGGTTTGATCGGAAGGCCAACGTTGCGCAGGTTGAAGTTTACGATCCTACGCTTGACAGATGGGAGACTCGATCGCCGCTGCCGACCCCGCGCGATCATCTGGCGACTGCGACAGTCGATGGAAAAATTTACGCAATAGGCGGGCGAGTCAACGGCGATTATGGGCACAATCTGGCGGCGGTCGAAATGTACGATCCCGCAGTCGATCGCTGGACCAGAGTGGCGGACCTTCCGACGGCACGCAGCGGCATCACCGCTTCGGTACTCAATGGGATGATCTACGTGTTCGGCGGAGAAGGGTCGTCCGGAACATTTCGCCAGAATGAAGCGTATGATCCAAGGCGTAATTCCTGGCGGCCGATGGCGCCGATGCCGACCGCCCGTCACGGACTGGGATCGGCGGCGGTCGAGGGGCGCATCTACGTCATCGGCGGCGGGCCCACGCCTGGAGGCTCGTTCAGCGATGTGAACGACGTGTTTATCCCATCGTCAGACGCTGGCTCGAAACCTGCCGATCCGAAATCTGATTGAACGTTCCCTCGGTTTCTCCCGGCATTGAGCCCTGCAGGCCCGTCGTCCAGGTGAGTCACGTATCGGCTCCGGTGCGGTATCGTCTTGCTGATACCTTCGAAAAGTGAGGTCGCTTGACTCTCTCACACATGAGGTCTATGGTATTTCCGTGGGAGGAGTGAACGCCCCGAGGGAATGTGGATCATGAGGGGGTCGAGCGCCGAGGATGGTGTGCAGGCCCGGCTTGGACCGGGAAGCCTAAAGTCCTCCCAAGATCTCCGTCGTACCTAATCGTCCTCGGTTAGGTGCGTGCTCCTCCCACCCAAAAATGCCGGCCAGCGTTCCCGCGCCGAAGCTGCTCGCCTCTTTTGTTCTCCGCGAATCGAGACATATTCCTGCCTTGAAGAAAAAGAGGAAGGACGTTTGTCTCGACCGAGCGCTGGTCCTCCAGCAAGGGGTGCGGTTGTCTTGAGTCGGCCAAGGATTTTGTGATACCAACGGGCCCGCATCATATCTGGTGAGGTTGAATGACGACGAAAAGAGAATCTGTAGCGGTGACTCGGCTGATCCCTGCCGTTGCTCAGTCAGCTCCCGATCCTGCCGCTCGAAGGAAACCCTCATCGAATCCGGTCGAACGGGTGACCGCCGTCGAAATGGGCGCGCGTCAGCGGGAAATTTCCGTGTCGGAATTCTTTACAAAGAACCGGCACCTGCTCGGTTTCGACAATCCGCGCAAGGCCTTGTTGACCTGCGTGAAGGAAGCAGTCGATAACGCACTCGATGCCTGTGAGGAGGCCGGCATCCTCCCCGATGTGACGGTGCGGTTGGAAGTGGTGCCGATTGATGGAGTCACTGCGCCGGCCACTCAGGCGACACGGTTTCGTCTGACGGTGACGGACAACGGGCCTGGTATCGTGCGCCAACAGATTCCTCGCATTTTCGCCAAGCTATTGTACGGCTCGAAATTTCATCGGTTGCGCATGAGCCGAGGGCAGCAAGGCATCGGGATTTCCGCCGCCGGCATGTATGCTCAATTGACGACCGGGAAGCCGGTGAGGATCATTTCGCGTACCGGCCCTCGTGCCGCCGCCCATTTTTTCGAAGTGCAAATCGACACTAAGAAGAACGAGCCGTTGGTGCATGAAAGCAAGCAGATCGATTGGGATCAGCCGCAGGGGACTCAGGTCACGTTGGAAGTCGAAGGCCGCTATCAAAAGGGCCGGGCGTCGGTGGATGAGTGGCTGGAGCAAACGTCCATCGCCAATCCCCATGCCAGACTGATTTATCACACGCCGGAAGGCGAGACGAAGGAATACGTCAGAGCCTATCACGAAATGCCGCCTTCGCCGCGGGAGATCAAGCCGCATCCCTATGGCATCGAGTTCGGCATGTTCCTGAAGATGTTGCAGGACACGAAGAGCCATACGGTGGCGGGCTTTTTGGCGAGTGACTTTTGCCGAATCTCGCCGTCGTTGGCCGACGAGATGTGCAAAGCGGCCAAGGTCACGCCAGCAATGAAGCCGCGGGACTTGAAAGGCTCCGCCGCGGAAACGTTGTATCGGACGATTCAACACACGAAGATTATGGCCCCGCCGACTAACTGCCTGTCACCGATCGGCGAAAAGGCAATCCTCTCCGGCCTCTACAAACAGATCAAGGGCGAGTTCTATACGGCGGTGACGAGACCGCCGGCCGTCTATCGCGGCAATCCGTTTGTGATCGAAGCAGGGCTCGCCTATGGCCGGCGGTCCGACGAACAGAACAAGCCAGAGAAACCGATCGCTCCAAAAGCCGAAGGAGAACATGAGGAAGACGACGTAGAGCTGGCGCGGGTGATCCGCTACGCCAATCGCGTGCCGCTCCTCTATCAACAATCGGCCTGCGCGACCTTCAAGGCTGTGCTCGGTCTTTCTTGGAAGAACTACGGAGTGGCGCAGTCGCGCGGCGCCTTGCCGGCCGGTCCGATGGTGATCTTCGTCCACATGGCGTCGGTGTGGGTGCCGTTTACCAGCGAATCGAAAGAAGCGATCGCCGACTATGACGAAATCCACAAGGAAATCACCTTGGCGTTACGAGAGTGTGGGAGGCGGTTGGGACTGTACCTGCGCCGCCGCGAACGGGCCGCAAGCGAGTATCGACGCCGGAACATTTTCGAATTGTACATTGAGGAAGTCGTCGAGGCGTGCAATCGCCTGAAGGGCGGCAAAGTGCCGAAAGAGAAACTCAAGAAACAGTTGCAGCACATCGCTCTGTCTCGCACCGGCGGCACCAAGACCGACGAGGTGCTGGGGAAAACCGGAGGAGGGCCGGAAGGGCTGCCCCATTCCATTATCGTTACGGAATCTGGCGTGGAAAGCGAAGTCAGCGTCGCTTCCGAGTCGGGACCGGAGCAAGCGAGTGAGGCATCTGAAACAAGGGCGGGGCATCGTGACGAAGCCGCCGGTGGCGGGTCGCCGTCTGAATCCAAGTCCGGCGGGTCGAAACACCTCAACAGAGGACAGTCGCCCGGAAAGCCAACTGCGAAGGGAAGCCGGACGGGGCTCTTTGGCGGCTGGACGGACGGGAAGGACAAGGCCGATCAAGCGTTGTCCTGGTCGGCTAAACGGGCGGCTCATGCGCGCCGAGGGACGACAGCATGACCACGAAGGCGAAGAAACCCACCCCCGTCGAAAAGAAACTGGTCGGCCTGGCCGACCTCGTGATCCAAGCGGCCGAGCGGTCGAAAGATCCGACGCTCCAGATTCCGATCCGCGCCCTTTCCAATGTCTCGTTCAATGAGCGGAAGGGGATGATCGAGATGGGCGAGAAGAAACAGGCCCGCTCGTTCTTCAACGTCGGGATGGCCAAGAAGTTCATGCAGACGATGTTGGTGGCGGACGCCCTGGCGGAGCTACAGCGGGCCGAGCTGACGACGTCGCTTCGCGAAATTTACTATCGAACCAAACATACGATCAAAGACTCTCATGAGAACACGTTCGACACACAGGACGAGTCCGATCCGATCATCGAAGATTTGGAGGTTTCCCTCGCAGCGCTTCGGGAAGAACTCCATGTCCGCGCGGAGAATGCCGGGAGCATTGTCGGACCGGTCGTCTTCGGTGACGACGGTGACCGCGTGGACTGCTCGAAACTGGGCAAGGGCGGCTATTCCGTTCCTTCGATCGTGGAGCCGGAGTATCTGGAGATCCGTCGATGCACGGCGGATTTCGTGCTGTTGGTCGAGAAGGGAACACAGTGGAACCGGCTGTCGGAGGACAAGTTCTGGCGACGATACAACTGCATCCTGCTCACTGGCAATGGCCAACCGCCGCGCGGCGTGCGCCGATTGGCGCGACGGCTGCATGAGGAATGGAGACTTCCGATTTACGTGTTGGTGGACAACGATCCGTGGGGTTACTACATTTATTCCGTGGTTAAACAGGGGTCGATCAATTTGGCGTTCGAGAGTCAGCGGATGGCGATTCCCAAGGCGAAGTTTATCGGTCTTTCAAGCGCTGACCCTGAACGGTATGGCCTGCCGCGCAACGTTGGTATCAAGCTCAACGATAAGGACATGGCACGGGCGAAGGAACTGATGAATTATCAATGGTTCAAAAAGCCGGCCTGGCAGGCGGAGATTAAACGGATGTTGACAAGCGGATTGAAGTACGAACTTGATGCCTTGGCGAACAAAGACTTCCAGTACCTGACCAAACAGTACCTGCCGCGAAAATTGCGAGAACGAGATTGGCTTGATTAACCCTCGCTCCTGTCACCTCGACGCGCCCTATCGGCTATGAGAATCCTGCCGGCTTGGAATTCGCCGCTTCGCGATTGGCAGCGCCGTGCGTGTGAGACTGTTCGAACTCATCAGAAGACCGACTTTTTGGCCACGGCGACGCCCGCTGCGGGGAAAACACGGTTCGCGCTGCGCGTGGCCCACGAGTTTTTGAAAACCGGACGAGCGCTTCGCTTGCTGGTGGTGTGCCCCACCAGCCACCTGCGCAGACAATGGGCTGATGCCGCGGGGGCAGTCGGGTTGCAGCTCGATCCGGCCCTGACCAACGAGCGGGCATGGGAGGCTTCGGACTATCACGGCGCTGCGGTGACCTATCAACACGTGTGCTCTTCGCCGGAAACGGTGCGGCGCGGCTGTCTTGCCAAACCGACGTTAGTGATTTTGGATGAGCTGCACCATGCCGGGGATGGGAAACAGTGGGGCAGGGCGCTCAAAACGGCGCTTGAGCCGGCGGTGTTTCGCCTGATCTTGTCCGGTACGCCTTTTCGCTCCGACAACGATGCCATTCCCTTTGTCCGGTACGTGCAAGGCGAAAGCCAGCCGGACTTTTCCTATGGATACAGTGAGGCACTGTGCGACGGCGTCTGCCGGCCGATCCTGTTTCCCAGTTACGAGGGCGAATTGACCTGGGTGTCAAAAGGCCGCGAGCATACGGCTACGTTCGAAGACGGTTTGCCGATCGACCGTCGGCGGGAACGGTTGAAAACAGCGTTGCTGCAAGAGTCATGGCTCGGTTCGGTGATCGCGGATGCGCATGAGCAACTTGTTCGCGTGCGGCGGGAAGAGCAGCCCGACGCCGGAGGGCTCATTGTCACCATGGATCAAGACCATGCTCGCTGGGTGACTGATCTGGTCGGCCGTGTCACGGGAGGCAGGGCCGCGGTGGCCGTCTCGGACGACCCGCAAGCATCCGGCGTTATCGACACGTTTGCTGGCGATAGGAGGCAACAGTGGTTGGTGGCCGTCAACATGGTCAGTGAGGGAGTGGACATTCCTCGTTTGCGCGTCGGGGTTTATGGCACCAACGTCTTGACAGAGATGTATTTCAGGCAGGTGGTCGGACGTTTCGTGCGCATGCAGGACCATGTGCCGAAGCCACAGCGGGCGTGGCTGTATCTGCCTAAAGATCCGATCTTGGCCCATTATGCCTGGCGGATTAAAGAGGAGCGCGATCACGTGCTGGAAGACATCCCATTGGCGGGACAACGGGATCTCTTTGGCCGTGTCACCGTTTCGACGAATGAATACCGGCCGTTGATGGCCGTGGCTCGCATGGATAAGGTAATTGGAGAAGAAGACGTTGAGCGATCCAGCCGCTCGGCGATTGCGGTGGCGCAGCCGGTCGCGCTGCACGAACTCAAGCAAGAGCTGCGGGATCTCCACCGGCTGCTTGTTGCTGCGGTCGCGAGACTGAGTGGCGTGGATCACCGGCGCCTCAACGCAGAGTTGATCGCACGGACCGGGAGCCGTATCGATCAGGCGACCGTCGAGCAGCTCCGCAAACGGATTCGACTCCTCGAACAGTGGCGAGACCATGGATATGATGGGAAGCGATAAGGCACGATTCTCACCTCCTCCCGGCTGGTGTAGGCCGGCCGGCGTCCTGTGTCACGGTGCGAACATTTGCCGAAAAGTCATGAGCAAAGGCTTTTTGTGAAGGTGAGACGAGGGCGGAACACCGCCCTCGTCAATCTTGAGGGGAATCAACGAGCACGTGACGGAAGCCCATGTGCCGGCTATTCGTCGTCCTCGGTGTCCTTGTCGTCGTCATGATCGAGATCAGTGGATGGTCCACGATCGCGAGTTCGTTGATGGGCGGCCGGTCGCACGTAGTCGCCGAGGTCGCTTGCGGAGACCCTGTAGGCGTGCAGCACGCCGGGCAGCGGTTTGTAGCTGCCGTCGGTCGGAAGATCAAATATGTTATTGATCACGCCGTCTGCGGCGTCAGCCGTCGTGAAACAGCCGGTCGTGTGACCGAGCGGACATTGGATGGAACTTGCGTAGGGATCGGCATCACTGACTCGAACATACACGTCGAACTGTTGGCCGCTAGCGTTCTGCGTCACACTGTAGTCATTGTCTGTCCCGACGACCAAGACATAACTTCCGTCTTTGAGGCGAGGACCGATGGCCAACCCTTCCCACTTTTCGGGGACCTTGTGGCCAAGCTCCGGCAGGGTGTCAGTGGTGAGGTCCAGGAACGGAACCGGCTGTTTTGTGACTTTTCCGGATGGGCAGGCTGAAACGGGGAAAGGAGGAGCAGGAGGACTATAATCCGTCGCACCGGTCAGATCGATGCGGAACAGTTTCTTGTTGGGCGGCGAAAGTGTGGCGCCGACGCCGATGCCTCGGTTGTTCCGTTCAAGGACGAGGAACTCATGGTCGTTGAGGGCTAACAAGCCCGATACGCCTCGGCCTTGGCTGGATCCTTCCAGTTGATAGGCGTACTGTGCGACTGCGGTTCCGGTGGCCGTGCTGAACTTCACGAGGCGAAGGCACAGGCCATTGCTTCCTCCTTCATCTAACATGGCACTTTGCAACATAGCGTAGACATAGGCCCCCTCTGGACTGATGGCCAGTGCTTCAAATCCTCGGTTTGCTCGTTTCCCGGCCGTGTTGCCGGTGTCGCTGGCGAAGTTGGGCATTCCGGCTGCGTTGCGGGGAATGAGATTGGTTGGGACGGCGAACGAGCGGACCCGGCGACCCTTGCGGTCGAACTCATAGAGGGAGGGGCCATATTCATCTGATACGTAGAAATGGCCGGTCCGGGGATCGACGACGAACCCTTCCGGATCAAAGGCGTTACCCAATACGTTTGGAGGATTGGGCGCTAAGCCGTTCAACGGGTTTCCAAACTCGTCTGTGAAGAGGATGGTTTTGAGAATTTTGAACCCGCTGATCGTGCCAGTTTTCTTGTCAACCTTTAAGCGGAACTGCTGGACCCGGGTTTGATAATCGAGTGAACCACCACCGGGACCTCGGTCGGAGAGGCCGTACCATTGGTTGCGTTTCGCGTCATAGTAGAGGTCCGAGAAATACCCAAGCCTGCCGTTATTGGCGTCGCTGCCGCCGCTTCGATCCAGCATCGCGCCATCTAATGCCAGGCCGTTGACGAACTCCGGCGCCGCCGATGTGCCGGACACTATTGCGGCACTGAGCAGACCCGCTGTCATTCCTATCACCATCATCCGTCGCCACACGTTCATCCTACCCTCCAATCGTTGAGAAAGAGTGAGACATCGTCTGCAAAGCTCCCCAGGTGGCATCTCTGTCGCCTCCCTAAGCATCGGGAGGAAAGGTCCGCGAGAACGAAAGAGAGAAACACCTCACCTCACCGTAAACAGCGGCCGTTACTGTTGCGTCAGCAAAGAATGAAAGGGCGATTACAAGAACGGGACATTGAGACAGGGGGGCCAAGACAGCCGGCGTAACAAGTCTCAGTCTTGACTACGGCTCATTGCGGCTTTCTTCTCTCGCAGGTATTTGTCGAACACGAACGGGCCGAAGGGAAGGACAGAGGCAAGGAAGGCCTGGAGGCAAAACCTCTTATCCCATTGATACATTGTGCGGAGTTTGGCGAGCCTTGCAACATAGAGCAGGAACAGCACCCCATGGATTGATCCGACGATTCTCACGGCAAGCGGCATCCCCATCAGATACTTCATCGGCATGGCAACAAACAACAGGATGAGAAACGATGTTCCCTCGGCGAAGGCGATGAGTCTAAAGGAGTGAAGGGGATTCATCATGGACCGGCCGTGTTTGTGTGGTGTTCGTCAGAACAAAACGGGCGGTATTGTTGCGGACCAGTACAGGGGCTGTCAATCCAGGGGCACGAGACAACCAGGGGCACGAGACGGGGGCATGAGCCATTGGTGCCTGGGTAGAGGGGATGAAGGGGCTCATTCCGATCTCCTTGCGACATCCTTGTCGCTTGCAGCGGCTTTTAAGCGGGTGCTAAGATTTCGATGTTCCGTCGAGTCGATGACCTGTTGAGGATGAACGATGCCCAACGTCACCTTGCTTGTCTCATCCAGTTGCGGTGCCTGCCCATCTGCCAAGAGTTTGTGGAAACAGTTGCGCACGAAATACAGTTTTTCTTACCGTGAAGTCGATATTGCGACCAAAGATGGGCAGGAGTTAGCGGAACGGCACGCGGTTCGGGCGGTTCCTGCCACCATCCTCGATGGCCGATTGACGTTCATCGGCGTGCCGAGCCGAGAAAGTGCGGAAAAGGCTCTTCAGTTGAAACTGAAGCAACGGGAAGGGTGATCCCCATGGACGAGGACGACATTGAACTACCGGTGCTTCCGCACCTTGATAAGGGACCACCCCCTGATTGTCCGATCTGTGGTGATCCCATGTCTTTTGTTGATGGCGACTGGGCCTGCGTCGACTGTAACGGTGAACTGCTGGGACCTGAGACCGGCTGACCATTCGCCGTTTGCCGACCGTCGAACAGACAAGCGGACAAGTTGAGCTTGTCGTGCCGCCAGGTGCCTCATGCCCCTTGACGATCTGCGACACTTCCCATGCTGAAGGTCGTCACCGGTCGATTCCATCCCACCCTTGAATCATCGCTGGTTGATCGGGTCAGGCGGCTCAAGGCCGAAGATCCCTTGGTCCCGCTCGCGATCATTGCTCCCTCCAATCACCTGGCCGACCGTCTTCGGACCCTCTTCGCCGTCGAACATCGGCTGTCGCTGCTCAATCTGCACGTCTTGACCTTTCATCAGCTTGCCCTCCGCCTGGCCGATGAATGGAAGGCCGAGCATGTGTTGCCACGCGTCGTTGACGAACTGTTTTTTGAACAGGTGATTCGTTTTCTGGTTTGCCACAGGCTCTCGCGGCATGAGCCGTTTCGGCGGCTCGGGCGCGCGGCTGGGACCTGGGGCGCGCTCTGGGCGACGATCCGCGATTTGAAAGACGCACTCGTCGATCCCGACCATATGATGCGGGGATTGTGCGAAGGCTGCTTCGAAGAGGAGGACCGTGAATGGCTGGAAGCGCTCGCGGCGCTCTTCGCGGCCGTCAGGGAGTCCGGTCGAACGTTGGGGGTCGGAACGCAAAACGATCTCGCCGAGCACCTCGTTTCTTATGTGCCGGCATCATCGTTTCTCCGGCTGTTCAAAGAAGTGTTCTATTATGGATTCTATGATCTGACGCAGGTCCAACTCTCGTTCTTCGAGGCTGTGAGCCGCGCGAAGGACACGACCCTGTTTTTTCCGTTGGAAGGTGATCCGGCCTATGACTTTGCACGGCGCTTCTTCGATCGCTGCATCAGGCCGTTAGCGGCGACGATTGACTCCGGCTCGGCATCCGACGGGGATTCCTCCGCTCACATCAATCATGCGGTGTGCCTTGCTATCCGGAACGTGATCGGTCCGCAAGAAGAATTGGCTGCGGCTTGCCGGACGATCCTTGAGCTGGTCGAAACCAACGGTTATCGGTTCGACGAGATCGGCGTCGTGGCCCGCACCCTCGATCCCTATGGTCCGCATCTTCAGTCGGTCTTTGATCGACATCGAGTGCCGTTTCGCACGACGGCGTCTCGGTCGTTGATAGAAGAGCCGGTGTGCAAAGTCATCGTGCAGCTTCTCTCGTTGCCGTTGAACGAGTGGTATGCGCCGTCGGTGCTCGATGTCGTGACGTCCCCCCTTTATGCAAGCGATCTATTCGATGGCCGCTCGCCAGCTTATAGACCGGAGCAATGGAAACTCGCGGTGCAGGCCCTATGCATCACCCGCGGAACGGAGGAATGGAAGCGGCTGGATCTGATCAATCGAGAGGGTATGGTACTCGGCGGCGAAGAAAGCCCGCTCGATTCTTTGGCGATTGTGCCGGAAACGTTGGTGTTGCTCCGACAGGTCGTTGCCGAATTGGTGGATGACTGTTCTACGTTGCCGTCCAAGGGAACCATCGGTCAGTTAGTGGAGGCCTGTCGAACTTTGGTTGATCGGCGCATTCGTTGGTTGAATGTGGAAGCGAACCCGAATGATCCGAACGTTGCTCGTCCGACCATGATAGGGACCGCACTCGATCGAATCTGGATCACCCTTCTGGAATTGGAGCCGCTCAATGAAGAGCTGACGTGGGCCGAGTTCGTCGATGTGCTGACGCGCGCCATCGAAAAGACCAGGGTGCCGGTCGTTTCCTCTTGTGGCGCTGGAGTGATGGTGTCTGATGTCATGGCCGCTCGTGGGGTGCCGTTCACGGCATTGTTCCTTCTGGGATTGAACGATCAAATCTTCCCCCGCTCCATTCGAGAGGACGGATTTCTGCGGGACCGTCATCGTCGTGTGCTGGATGCCACGTTGGGATTCAAGATCGATGAAAAACTGGCGGCCTATGAGGAAGAGCGGTTGCTGTTTCACCTGTCATGCCGGTCGGTAAGGCAAAGGCTTTATCTCTCGTATCAACGGGCTGATGAGTCGGGCCGCCTGTTGGCGGCATCGCCGTATCTTGACGAGGTCGCCCGGCTGTTTGGGGTTGAAGCGTGCGAGGTGGATGTGGTGCCGCGCCGTTTGACGGATCGATTGCGCAGGCGTCCGGCGGAACACACCTTTATCGCGCCGGCCGAGCTCATTCAATGGTTGGCTCTGGGCGGCAAGGACCCGACCGACTTGATCAAGGCGCTGGGTCGTGATGGAGAAATGTTTCGGCACGCGGCTGAGGCCCTTGGCCGGATTGAGGTGGATGGACACGATCTGAGCGAGTTTGACGGACTGACCGGCAATCTTGAACTCCATTGGCGACGCCTGCTCGATCAAGGAATGGCTCCGACTCCGCTCGAACGGTATGCCCGCTGTCCCTTCCAGTATTTCGCGGCCGATGTGCTGCGGCTGGAAACGGTCCGTGTGGTGATCGAACCGGGACCGGACGCCGCTCTCGTCGGGAGCCTCTGCCACGCCGCGCTGCGGTACTGTTACGAACGACTCGTGCAAGCCGGATGGCCTGTTGAACGGGTCAAGGAAGATGAACTGAAACAGGTGATTGTTTCGTCCGTCGAACAGGCTGCAGAGATGCTGGAGAACCGGCAAGGTGTGGGACCCTATCTCCTCTGGGAAATGGCGAAGGAGTCGGTCTATCAGCTTGTGCGCGAGGCGGTGGTCTCGGATGAAGAGGAACAAGCCGAGCAACCGTACAGTCCCATTGCGTTCGAGGTGGAGGGAGAAGGGGTCGTCCTTGGCATACTCGATGGGGAGCCACTGAAGGTACGAGGCCGGATCGATCGATTGGACCGGCATCGGGTATCAGGTGACCTGCGCATTATCGATTACAAGGTGAAGCTCGGTTCGAGCATGAAACCGGAGGACCGGAATCTCGTGCAATCGGCGGTCCGTGGTTTTCGGCTGCAACCGCCGCTCTACAGTTGTTTCTCTTTCCCGGAACAACCCGCGCCGAGCCTCGTGCAGTTCCTTTTTCTTGCCCCGCAGTGGTCTCCCAGAATCAGCCGCTCGATCTTCGAGACGTCTGTGTGGCCGTCCGATGTCGGCCGTCTGATTCGGAAGACGGTGAGCGAACTGGTTCGAGGGATCCGGGATGGAAGGTTTTTTATTCTGCCGGACGGTTATTGCGACGGCTGTCTCTACCGGACTGTTTGCCGGCGGGAACATGGTCCCACGTGGTGGAGGGCCTATCATGCGGATGAATCGAAATCGCTGAAGGCGATACGGAAACAGAAAACGAACCATGAGTGACCGTCCCCCGCTACCGGATCGCGCCGCCCGCGAGGCGGCGGAAACGACCTTTGATCGGAACGTCGTTGTCATCGCCGGAGCGGGAACCGGCAAGACGACCTTGCTTGTGAATCGGCTGGTGCATCTGCTTGTCAAGCAACCGGAGCCGATTCCGATCATGAACATCGTGGCCTTGACGTTCACCAACAAGGCCGCGACCGAGATGAAAGTACGGTTGCGCGAGCGCTTGACGGTTCTTGCCCAGCCACATCGGGCCTCGGTGCGATCGAGCGACGGAGGATCCCTGTCATACGGAGAGATTGAAGCCCGCTACGGTCTCGCTCCTGAGGCCGTCGCCACGTTGGCTCGGGCGGCCCTTGTCGATCTGGAAAAAGCGCAAATCGGCACGCTCCACAGTTTCGCGGCTCATCTGTTGCGACTCCATGCGCTGGAGAGCGGAGTCGATCCCGAGTTTCAAGAAGACGACGGCTTGCGATTCGACGAACACTTCACCGCTTCATGGGATCTCTGGTTGGATCGGGAGCTGAGTCCTTCTGGATCTCATCATGGGCTGTGGCGGAAGGTGTTGGCGTCGGTTGCTCTTGATTTGATTCGAGGCCTGGCGCGGTCCCTCTGTAGCGAATTGGTCGATCCCGATACTCTTCATCGGCAGGTCTCATCGAACGAGATGCCTATCGCCGTCGTTCAGTGGTTGCGGCAACAACAGGAACAGGTCTGGCAACTGTTGCAGAGGTATGACCGCCCGAAACGCCGAAAGGTTGAACATCAGTTGGCCGCTACAGCGTCGCTGATCGGCCTGGTGGTGGAAGGAGGCTTGATCGGTCGGCACAGGTTGTCGATGGAAGAACGGCAATGGCTCGAAAAAGATGTGGGCAAGACGGTGGCAGAATGGGATGAACAAGATTTTGCAGAAGCAGCAGACCTGATCAAGATGGCACAGCGGCTATTGACGGTTGAAGAAAACCTGTTCCCTGACCTTTTGACGCTGCTTCTTCCGCTGGTGCGACAGGTCCGGGCCTCATTTGTCCAGCAAGGGTGGTTGTCGTTCGACGGCCTGTTGGCCAGGGCCAGAACATTGCTCTATCAACATCCGTCCGTCCGTGAGCGGATCAAGCGGGAGTATCGGGCGGTCTTGGTTGATGAGTTTCAGGATACGGATCCCGTCCAATACGAGATTGTTCTGGCCCTGTCGGAACGGCTCGGGGAGTATGCGACTCGCTGGCAGGAGTTGTCGCTTGAGCCCGGGAAGCTCTTTATCGTCGGCGATCCGAAACAGTCGATCTATGCCTTCCGCCGCGCCGATATCGAGGCTTTTGACCGAGTGGTCGAAAAAATCAAGGACGATGGGGGAGTGGTGCTGACCCTGACGACGAATTTCCGCAGCGATGCAGCAGTGTTGGAACGGGTGAACGGTGTCTTTGATCGACTGTTCGAGCGGCGGCCGTTGGTTCAGCCGGAAAACGTGCCGCTGGAGGCGGGGCGACAACGGAGCACTACGGTCGTCGAACCAGGGGTGCGGTTTCAGGTAGTGGTGCCGCGTGGGCGGGACGAATTGTTCGACGCGGCAGAGGCGACGAGGGCTGAGAGTGAGATGGTGGCCCGCTGGCTCGCAGAGGAGGTGCTCAGTCGCCCGTCGGTCAAACCGGGCCACGTGGCCTTGTTGTTCAGGAAGCTGACGCACGCCGATGCGTACCTGGATGCCTTACGGCGATACGATATCGCCTATGTGATCGAGGGGGAAAAACATTTCTACCGCCGCCAGGAAGTGATCGACTTGGTCAATCTGTTGCGTCTCTTGGACCGTCCCCACGACGAGGTGGCCTGGGCCGGTCTTCTGCGATCGCCGCTTGGGGGATTGACCGATCGCCAACTGTACGAGCTTCGGCAGGCACGGCTGTGTGATTATCGGCGCGCGGACCGTCTGGCAAGCTGGCCTCAGCCGTGCGCTGCCGCCGTGCAACGCCTCTACTCGCACTTGGGGTGGCTCCATCGCGCCATTGCCGACCTTCCGTTGGCCGAGGCCGTGGATCTCGTCTTCGAGCGATTACCAATCCTTGAGGTGGCGGCCGCCTCCCTCCATGGTGAGCAAGCTGTTGCCAATCTCCTCAAGGTCAAGCAAATGGCCGTATCCCTCGCCGACCGGCCTCACATGACCTTCAGCCGATTTGTCGATCTCATGAGTGCTCGATTGGAAGAACAGCCAGACGAATCGGAAAGTTCACTGACGGAAGAATCCTTGGAGGCGGTTCATGTGTTGACCATTCATAAAGCGAAGGGGTTGGAGTTTCCCATCGTGGTGTTGCCGGGTCTTCATCAAGGGGGGCGACGCGAGACGCGCGTCGCCCAAGTCTCTTATGATTGGTCGAGCGGTGTTTACGGCCTTTCTCTTGGCTCCCACTGGTCGCTCGGTTCTTTGCTTGTCGAGAGCAAGCAGCGGCGACGGGAAGAGGCGGAACGGCGCCGATTGCTCTATGTGGGGATGACGAGAGCCAAAGATCTGCTCGTGTTGACCGGAGGGATCACGGCCCGCTCGGCGGGGGAAACAGTCTTTGATCTGATGCAGTCCGGCGCAACAGGAACGATCGGAGACCGCTCGGCTGCGACTCTTCAAATGGGAGCGGCGACAATCCCCCACGTGGTGGTTACGGCTCCGGAACGGAAACGCCCGTTCAGGCGCCGGGAGCAGGAAGCCGAATTCATTGCGATAGATGTGCATACCGTCGCTGCCTGTTGGAGCGAACGGACCGCCCGTTGGGAAGAGGGGCAGAGAACGCCGCTCTTTCTCTCTCCGACGAGCATGGGTGAGCGGGTTCCGTTGTTCCCTGGGCCGCGAGGCTTGAAGGGAGATGAAGCGGTGGTTGGACGGCTGGCGGGGGTTGTGGTCCATCGTCTGCTGGAACGGTGGGACTTTTCAGGAGACCCTGCTGAATTCCTAGCTATGGCTCATAGGGGATTTGACTCGTTCCTTGAACCGGAGGACCAGAGCCATGCCGAAGCGGTGGCTTCATCCGTCCAGGCGCTTCTGGCGTCTTTCGTACGATCCGATCTCTATAACCGGCTGGCATCGGCCGAAATCCTTGGCCGAGAAGTCCCATTGCTGATGCCGTGGGGAGAAGGGCAGGTCATGGAGGGAGTCATCGACGTCATCTACCGGCTTGACGGCACGGTCTGGGTGGCGGACTATAAAACCGATGCCATCACAGCCGAGGAAGCTTTGGCTCGAGCTGAACGGTATCGCACGCAAGCCGAGGTGTACAAGGAAGCGGTGCGGCGGAGCCTGGCCGTCGAACCGCGTTTCCACTGTCTGTTTTTACGGTGCGGCGTGGCCGTTGAACTCTAGCATGGAGATTGTTGAGATGGCCGGCCGTCGTTACATCTCGCTGGAAGCCTTTGCCCGGCTTGTCAAGCAGGCGATCAAGGATTTGCCTCCTCCCTACGCGAAGCTGATGGAGTCGATCGCTGTGGTGATCGAGGAGGAACCGCCCCGCGAGGTGTTGGAGGATCTGGAGCTTGAGGACGAGGATGAATTGCTGGGGCTCTATCAGGGACGGTCGCTTGCCGAGGAGTCGTTCTTTTCAGCCGGTGGAACGGAGCCAGCAAAAATTTCGATTTATCGTGGGCCGATCCTTCGGCAGTGTCAAAGTGAAGAGGAGATCGTCCGCGAGGTCTATGAAACCGTTATGCACGAGCTGGGGCACCACGTGGGGCTCGATGATGACGAGATGCCGTATTAGAAGTCGGGTGTTCGTTGACGGTTCTGAGGTGTCAGCCTCAGAGATCCGACAACGACAACAGATGCAACAGAGAACCGACAACTGAGAATTGGTCACGGAACCGGCCGCTCATGCGGTGCGTCTTTCTTTGAGGAAGCCTCTCGCCAACATCGCCGCGCCGATGACGATCATGGGAGTCGAGAGAATCTGCCCCATGGTGACGTGGGCGAACAGAAAACCCAAGTGTTGGTCTGGCTCTCGGAAAAATTCCACGAAAAACCGGCAGAGGCCGTAGCCGGTTAGAAAACTCCAAAAGATCGTCCCCGGCGGAGTCTTCAATCGACCGATGGCCCAGAGCACCGTGAAGAGCAGCGGGCCTTCGAGCCCGGCTTCGTACAGTTGAGACGGGTGGCGACAGGCTGGACCGCCGGAGGGAAAGACCATGCACCAGGCCACGTCCGTCTCGCGCCCGTAAAGCTCGCCGTTGATGAAATTGCCGATTCTGCCGAATCCCAGGCCGATCGGTGTAACCGAGGCGGCCAAGTCGGCGACCGTGGTGGCCGGAACACCGCGCTGTTTACTGAAGAGGAGCAGCGCGATGATTGTCCCGATTAATCCACCGTGAAACGACATGCCTCCTTCCCATACGGCGAGAATTTTCCATGGCTGATGCGAATAGTAAGAAAAGTTATAGAACAGGGTGTAACCGATTCGTCCGCCCAGGAAGACGCCGAAGGCCGCGAAGATTACCATATCATAGACTTGATCCGGAGGAAGGGAGACTGCCTTGGCGGCCGCCTTGCGTTTGATCAGCCAATAGGCGGCCGTGAGACCGATGAGATACATCAAGCCGTACCAGCGGAATTGCAGCGGCCCGAGTTCAAAAAAAACCGGATCGATGTTGGGAAAGGCAATGGCGGCGAATGAGCCCACGTTGTGTCCTTTGCCAGACGGATGCGGCGATGATAGGGAAGGGTCTCGTCCATTGCAAGCCGCTATAAGCCGCTCGCCGAGCGACCCGACCACCGGTTCCTGCTTCGTCGCAGTGTTCTCCGGCGACCGGCTGTCATTCCATCGGACGTTTGTGTTGAATGGATTCCACCTGTGACGCGGAGACGGTTTCGATGGGGGGAGAGTCCCCTTCAAAACGAGTGGGAAACACGTAGATCCGATCACCTACCGAGAAGAGGAGTCTGTATTCGGTCACGTCATGGTAGAGATGGATAGTAGAGAGGGTTGACAAGAAAGGATCTTTGTCGAACTTGCCGAAATTGCGGCCGAGTTGCATGGGAACCACATAGAGGCCGATGAGGACGGCGGCCAGCGCGGGATACCACATTAGTGCATCGAGTCGAATGTCCGGCCTGCGCCACCGGACGAGCACGTAATCGATGCCGGATGCGACCAACAACCCGAGTACGAGTGCGGAAACGGCCGAAGCGACAAGGGCCTGTGTTTTGTATCCGAGCATGTCGAGTGCGAAGTCAAGAACGCCCAGCGCCAGCAGACACCAGGGGCCGTAGATCATCGTGGTCAGAGACGCTTTGAATCGCCTGCGTGTTCTCGTCGGATCCATCTGATCCATGTCGAAGAGACCCCTCACGGCCAGGAGCACCAAAAAGAGAAGGAGCAACAGAGGCAATAAACTGCGCTCGAAGAACACGGCTATTGGAACGGTGTCAAGAATCCATAGGGCTCCGAATTCGGACAGATAGGTTCTGGTGTAAATGACTCCTTCGGCATAGGCGACGACTGTGAGTGCTGCTACACCGGCTAAGGCTTTGGGAGCCTGCTCAATAAACTGTTTGGCACCCGGCGTCCGTTTGGGCTCCGGTGCGTTCTGTTTCGGCATGCGTCACCTCGAACCGTGCTCGCTGCCAGAGGCCTTGCGCAAGCGCGTGACTCGCCGGAAAGGTGGAGCGTCACCTCTGCTGGTTCAGAGAATCGAGGTCCCGCACTGGGCGCATGGTTTGGTTCCACAGTACCGATGCCACCAAAGGACATGCAAGAGGGGTGTCCTCGACCGCTTGGTCGACGATGGACCAACGGTAGGGATTGATGGTCGTGTCCGGCGGCTCGTGACGGCGTGTTTCCGTGCTCGTTATTCAGGATATCCCGATGACTTCGGCTGTCGCAGGCCACGATCCGTGGAGTGGATGGCTTTCGTCAATATCAATAGGTGGGTGAGAACTTCGGGCATCATGTGTCGCTTCGTCTTCGTCTTGAATCGGTCTCGGCGCGATGTTACAGTTTCGCCGCTCGTGGTACATAGACGAGAGAGCAAAGCACAATGGGCAGGGCGTCATCAACGGGCTGAACTGCCGGAGTGGCGGAATTGGTAGACGCAAGGGACTTAAAATCCCTCGGGCTCACAAGGCCCGTGCCGGTTCGATTCCGGCCTCCGGCACCAACATTGAAGAAGACGTCTGACAGATCGGAGTCACGCTACGAAAAGAGGGATGCATGAGCAGTATAAAAATGGTCGTGGTGATCGGGGGGGTGGTTTTGGTTGTGCTTGGCGGGGGATTGGGAGCCTGGATGGCGTCAACCGCTCCTCCCGACAATCTCGAACCATGGAAAGAACAACAGTGCAATGAATATGTGACGCAGTTGGAACGGGTCAACCAGTACAAGATGTTCTGGTCGTTCGTTCAACGACGGGTGGCGTTTAACGACTGTCTGAGCAGAATAGAGGAAACCGGCGGAAAGCCGATGGGCGGCGCTCAGCCATAAGAAGGCAATTCATTAAAGATTCTGATGGTTTCAGCGGCAACGCATCATGTGAAGCTCGGTTGTTCTCTTTTCCGTCGATCTACCCCGATGATGTGACAAAGGAATGATGGTGCGGATATGAGTCCTTTGGTCCGATGGCTGTGGCCGTCAGTCGATCAGTATTCGTCGATTTCATCGGTTTCGTCGACCAACTCCGCAGTGATCTCGCCTGGTTCGGCGGTCCATTGAGTCAAGGGAATCCCTTTCGCCTTGAGGATCGCTTCCTGCTCGGTCCCCGCCGCAATGGTCAGTTCATAATGAATAGTCTGGCGTAATTGGAACATTCTCATCCTGTCACCTGTCGTCTCTCCTATGGGATGTGATCACAATCGAACTGCCGTCGGTTACCGGGCCTGATCACTCTCAAGGGGGATAACGATATGGGCGTAGGGGGTCCCAGCCCACCGGACCCATGGTCCTCCTTGTTCGGGAGAAGTCGGCAAACCGGCTGAGAGGGTTGGGTTGGGAAGCCTCACCATCATATGGGGACCTAATTCTGTTCCAGAGGGATGATCAGCCGGTGCCTCCATTGCGGAGGGGGTCGGGCTGTTCATTGACCGGCCGCCGCGCAACATGTAGGCGATGCCGATCTGGTTGCCGGCTGGGGGGCGTTGGTTTTTCAATGCATCCACAAACTCGGCCCATGATTCGTTCATGCAAACGGGGCCCTGACCGCCCTTGTCTCGATTGTCAGAAACGCACGTCCATCCGTTAGTTCCTTGTCGCATGACCTTCCCGTTCTGATCCAGAATTGTGGCGCGTGTTGAAAGGGAAAGCGGAGCGGCGGCCTCCGCGGTCTGCGCTGCGGCGTGCCGGATGACGTCGCGACGAGCTCCTCCTTCGCCGAAGGCCGATGGCACGGTCCACGTGAAGAGAGAGAGAAGGGTCATCATGGTCAGCGATAACGAAGCCGTCGGGCTTGCAAGATGTGTCATGGTTGGCTCCTTTTCCCCTGTCTAGGTGGCGGTCCGTTTGTAATCTCTGTTTTATTGTATGGCAGAGGGTCGAGATTTGGAAGTTCAGGGGAACGAGATGTGGCTCGGGCTGCATAGCCCGATGAAGAAGGGAGAGTTGGCGCGGCTGTCTTAAAAGTATTATCATAGCCGGGTCGGTGTGCCGCTTATGTCCATATCCGTAGGAGGTGCCACATGTCGGACAATGTCACGTGTCCGTCGTGCCATGCCGATGGAATCAAGCGATTGAGCGAAGTCATTCGCCAAGAGGCTCTTGATGGAGTCAGAGGTGGCGTGACGGAACAGTATCTCCCGCCGAGGCAAGCATGGGGGTATGTTCAGGGATTTTTGCTCGCCATTCCCGTCAACGTGGGGATCATCTTGGGTTTTGGGACGCCAGGTGGGTCAGAGGAAGAGAAGGCCGTGCTGGAGTTGATCACGACCATGAGTTTTCTCGGCGTATGGATCGGCTACGGCACCTGGAAAAACAAATCGTACAAGAAAAAATTAGAAGAGTGGAAAAATATTGTGGCTGCGAAATTGCGCTGCCTCAAGTGCGGCCACGTGTTCGAGGGATAGACGTTTCCTTATTCGAAGAGTCGTTCTTTCACTTCGAGAGTCAAGTGGTGCGGGTGGTTTTCTCTCCGAACGTCTGACAAGGGACACCTGCTCAGCCGGCATGTGGCCAGGAAGGGACGCCCATGAGGAGCCTGGTGAACCTCCGGTTGTTCCGATGTTGGGCGGTTTTCCTCGTTCTTATGACATGCGGCCACAGCCCAGCGTTGGCTGGCTGGGTGGCCGTTGACCGAGATTATCTTGATTCGGGGCTCCGCACCATCTACATCGATCCACATTTCATGAGCAAGGAAGGAGCGGTGGTGACCGTTCGGCAATTGACCGATTACAAGTTGATGCAAGGCAGCGCAGGATTCGGTCTGTTTATGATGTCCCCTCACCGGTTTTTCTCAAGCGAGACGTTCAGACAAATCGATTGTGACAAAAAACTGGTTCGCTTCCTGTCCTACACGGAATACACCGGCCACATGGGAACCGGCCAGGCTTCCAGAGGCTACGTGGATCAAGACCGGTGGCTTTCGATCGAACCGGAGACCGTCAATCACGCCCTGTGGGAAGTGGCGTGCGGCGGCCGGTGACAACGGCGATCTTCCTTTGTTCCGGAACGATTCGTTTTGCGTCATGGTTTGCCGGCGTCGTCATGGCGGCGCAAGGCCTCCATGCGAAGGTTCCCTTCTGTATGACGGAATCTGGATGAGGGAAAGAAGAGGAAAACGATCATGGATGTGGACGTGTCGGCTCGGCGGTTGATTGCTATCGGCTGTGTGGTGGCAGGGGTCGGCGTGGCCGCCGGAGCGTTCGGGGCGCATATGCTCAAGACCTTGCTGGAACCGCCGATGTTGGCGGCTTACGACACGGGCACGCGATACCAGATGTATCATGCGTTCGGGATGATTCTCAGCGGGATGGGAGCACGGTTGTTCAAGGATCATCGACTTGTGAAGGCCGGATGGTTCTTTGCTGCCGGGCTCCTGATGTTTTGCGGAAGCCTGTACGGGATGGCCTTGTTCGATTGGCGATGGCTGGGGCCGGTGACGCCCATCGGCGGGCTGGCGTTCATGGCCGGGTGGCTGTTGCTGGCCTGGCGGGTCTGGCAAGGAATTGGACAAAAGAACGGAGAGGTTAACAGGCAGTAGCAGAGAAAGCGTGCCTGATCCGATACGCTACGACGGGCAAGCCGCAAGACGTTTGGCGGAGATCGGTCCCCATCCCCCTCGATTGTTCAAGAAGGACCCCTCGATCTTCATCGCATCGGTGACGCCGTCTCTTTTGTGTCCTTGGGTAATAAACAGCAAACTGTCTTCCTGGACAAAACCTCCGTCTTCCCACCGTAAATAAATACTGTCGCCGAGCACGATGGTTTCGGCGGGAAGGGAATTCTCCACGGGTGTCCGGCCCGGTGGCGGGAACACCATGGTCAGTTTTTGTTCCTGGTGGTTCTGATGGTTGTGGACAGTCCATTGCCACGTCCCGCAGAGGCGGGAGAGGCCTCTGGCCTGGCGTACCCGATTTTTCCATTCGCGGAGCGACCACCAAGAGACCAGCGCTTGGCGCTGCGCCTCGCGAGCCACTTCCAAGGCGACATGAATCAGCTCAGGGCGGGCCGGTGAAGAAGCGGAAGAAGTCGTAGTCTCATGAACAGGCCGGCTCGGTACCTGTTTGAACAAATCGGTCAACTCGGTGAGGTCAGCGGTGGCGCTCAGCCATTCTTGCCGGGCTGGAGAGGGAGTCAATCGGGCAAACAAAGCGGGATCGGTGGCAGATGAAGCCCGATAGATGGATTCAGCCAGTTGCCAAGCGGCGAGGGCCGCCATCAGTTGATGGGCCGACTGGACCATTTTAGACAGGCCCAGTTCCTGGGCGACTTTGGAGGGCAATCCTTTGGCACTCAGGATGCTTGCCGCATCCTGGAGGCCGAGCAAAGGGCCGACGGTCGATGTGAAGAGCGTCATGGCGGCGGCATTCGAATCGAGCGAGGCCAGTTGTGATCCATGAGCGGAGACCACGTCGAACAAGGCTGCCGGCGAAGGTTCTTCTATCGCTGTGGCAGAGGATGGTATGAGACACCAGAAGGTGACGATTGCCAGTAACATTTCCCTGACAGAGTACCGGTTCGACGAAACAGCCCCGACCATCATCAAGTCAAGCTCCCTGCCAGAACGACATCAACCCTCAAGTTCCTGGAAAACAGGATCGGAGAAACCGCGCCGTTCGTTCCCAAGCCAGTGCTGCGTCGTCGGCCCTGTATACGTCAGGCCTGGCGTCATTGCAAAACCCGCGAGCGGCGTCAGGATAGCGATGAACCTCTATCCGTTTGCCCTGCTCACCGGCCGTGATACAGAGAGCGTCGATTGCATCGTTCGAAGCTCCCGGCTGGTTTCCCGCTAGGTGAATCAGCACAGGCGCCAACAGATTCTTCACCAGATCTCCGGACGGTTGTGGTAGGGCGCCGTAGTACGATACGGCGGCGCGCAGTCGTTTGCGGTGGCAAGCGAACTGCAAGGCGTACGAGCCGCCCATGCCATAGCCCACCACGGCATGTTCGTTTCGTTTTGCAATGGTGCGGGTATTGAGATATTCGCAACAGGAATTGATGTCTGTTAGCGCCAGGGATTGATCCAGCCTTTCTGACAAGGTTGCAGCCACTTCGTCATTGGCGGTGACCATGCCCCCCAGTCGTCCATAAAGGTTGGGGACGATGACCACGTAGCCCTCGCAGGCCAGGTTGGCACCTACGTCCTTGAGCTGGCCGGTCAATCCCCACCAGTCATGAAGCAGCACGATACCGGGATAGGTCCCCTTTTCCTGCGGCCAGAACAACAGACAGTCGACCTGATGCTCCTTCGGCATTCTCGTACGGAAATAGGGATCGACCATTTGATCGGTATGGGTGGGAATGGGCACACCGCTAGGGAATCGGGCGGTTCCCGTGCCGATTTGTTGGAGAGTGAATGGTGCTTTGTGAGGAGAGATCATGAAGTCGAATATAGGGAGCCGTTTGCTGGCTTGTCAACGGACTGCCGTGCCGGCCATGAGCGGACCGGTTCCGTGCGGTTTTTCTCGCCTCTATCCTCCATTTGTGTCATGGTTGAGGCCGACTGTCGGGTGTCATGCCCCATCAACTCTATGAACGATGACATGCTGCAATGTGAGGCGTACCACAGGTCGATCGGCATCGGCGCTCCGATCGGTATCGGATTGATCGGTGCCGGGCGACATGGGATTCGCTATGCTCGGCATATCGTCCATGACCTTCCATCCGCCGTTCTGAGAGCGGTCTGCCGGCGACAGCCTGATCGGGGACTCGACCTGCCCGGCGCCGAATCGGTCATGATGTACGGAGCGGTTGAGTCGTTGGTGGCGGACCCCACTGTGGAGGTTGTCCTTGCCGTGGTTCCGCCGGTCTTGGCTCCAGAGATTTGCCGCCTGGCGGTGCAGGCTCGCAAACCTCTGCTGGTTGAAAAACCCTTGGCCGTTTCAGGAGCGGAGGCGCGGGCTATGGTATCCATGGCTCGGCAAGCGGCCGTGCCTTTGATGACGGCCCAGACCTTGCGGTTCGACGCCACCATACAAACGGTCCGTGCCTGGAAGGAACGACTCGGTCGATCGGAGCGGCTGCTCCTGACCAGTCACGTCGAAGTCAAAGACAACAGGGCCGATCATGCTCAAGGATACGGCGGGCGAGGGGCTTTGCTGGAGATCGGAGTGCATCTGCTCGATTTGGTCCGATACCTGACGGGCGAAGAAGTGCGAGAGGTCCGTTGCACGATGAACCGGCCCTCTGCGAATGGACCTGAGACCGTTGTGTCCGCCCACCTGACGACAGAGGGGGGAACGGTCTGTGTCTTGGACATTGCGCGAGTGTCGGGAGAACGGGTTGGCACGGTGGAATGGATTGGATCACGGGGTCGGATCTGTGCAGACTGGCCGCGCCGCCTGGTTTGTTGGATCGGCCACGGCGGGGAGCGGGAAGAGCAAGAGCATCCTCCTTCCCAAACGGTTCTCTTCACGCTCCGGGCGTTTCTGCAATCGATTACCGATGGTTCGCCTATGCCCATCACGGGCGAAGACGGCTGTCGCGCGGTTGAGATCGCCGATGCCTGTTATCGGTCTGCGGAATTGAACGGCGCGCCCGTGTCGCTGCCTGGTCCTTCGCGGTGACGCGCCGGACAGGTCGGTCTCGCGCCGTCGAAAAGAGGCGTGCGATCGCGACGCCGATCACCCCCTTGAACCGATCACGGCTCCGCCACGATGTGCGTATCGGTTTCTTCAACTCCTTCGATGGTGTGAATTTTTGAAATGACGACGTCCGAAAGGGCGCGCTCGTCCTGCACGCTGATAAACGCGAAAATGTCGGGCCGTCCGAAGCAGGAATGGGCCTGTTCGACGCCGGCAATCCGTTTGAGCGCCGCAACGACGTCTTTGGCCTTGCCGGCTTTGACCTTGATGAGAATATAGGCTTTGGTCGCCATGGTCATGTCCCTCCCGTGGTGGTTCAGGTGAAAGTGGCGTTGCCGGTTTCTGGTTTTGAGGCTCCGGCGAACTCAGCACACAAACCGGAATGTCGCTCTTGTGACACTTATCGAGCCGTCGCGCCAGGCATCATCTTGCGCTGATCGGCGAAGACCTCGCCGAACGTGCGCCCCTGCGAAGCGAGCGCCCGTTCGCCGTCCTTGATCAACTGCATGAAGCGCTGAAAGTCCTCCGCCGAGAGGTTGAACGAGGCGAGCCCGGATGATAGGGGTCGAAGCTCGTCCGGTGAGGCGGCTGTTGTGGCATCGGCCAGAGCCTCCAGCACTTCCGCAGTCCATCCCGTCGCTCCAAACTCCGCCAATCGTTGTTCAGTCTGAGCGTCAGCTTTGTTCGCAACGGCGCGTTGCAAAAAGTTCCGGACGGCCGGATCGGCGCTTTTCAAGAACAATGACTGAATTTGGATCACGGATCGAATGACACGGTCGGCTTCTTTGGTTCCCTCCGGCGGAAGGACGCCGGCTTGCTCGAGCGTGGCCAGGACGGCCATTGCCGAGCCGACGGGGGCTCCGGCTCCTCCGGCCGATCGTGCGGAGACCGGACGGTGTTTCTCGAGAACTGATCCAGCGGCTGGTGCGATTTCCTTGAAAAGCAGGCACAGGGCCAGCCCCACACATGTCATGATCGGCGGCCAGGACAGTCGGTTTGCTGGAAGCAAAATCGTCCGACGCCGTTCCGTCGGTCTGGCGTGCCAGCGGCGCATGGGGCGCATTATACTCCAAAAGCAGCGGCTAAGGATTCCCAATAAATCGTTTGCCCGGGCCGTTTCTTGCAACCGTTTTGCGTGGCTTCTATAATCCGCCTCCGTTGGGGGAGAAAGGCTGTTCGTTCCATGCTCGCCAAGGTTACGAGTGCGGCTCTCGTCGGTCTTGATGCCCATCTGGTCGACGTCGAGGTTGATATTTCAGGCGGCCTCCCCCAATTCTCGGTCGTCGGGTTACCTGATGCCACGGTCCGAGAAAGTCGAGATCGGGTTCGCGCCGCGCTCAAAAACTCTGGCTTTCACTTTCCTGCCAAACGAATCACGGTCAATCTGGCTCCGGCCGGAATCAAGAAGGAAGGATCAGGGCTTGATCTGGCGATTGCCGTCGGGATCCTGGTGGCCGAAGAGGTGATTTCCCAGGAGCTGTTGCAACGTCGCGTACTGATCGGCGAGCTATCATTGGATGGGCGGGTGAAGCCGGTCGCGGGCGCACTGTCGTTCGGCCTGGCCTGCCGTAAAGGGTACGATCTTGTCCTCCCGGCCGAGAACGGTCCGGAAGCTGCGTTAGTCGAGGGCATCGCTGCATATCCTGTCCATACGCTGTCGCAAACGGTGGAGTTTCTGGGCGGAAGCCAACTCATCTCCCCGATGGTGTTCGACCGCGGCATGTTGGAAATGGCCAGGCCGGCGGAGGAAGAAGACTTTCGCGATGTCCGCGGTCAAGACCACGCAAAACGGGCTCTGGAAGTGGCCGCGGCGGGTGGACACAATGTGTTGATGGTCGGTCCGCCCGGGTCCGGCAAGACCATGTTGGCCCGTCGTTTGCCGTCCATTCTTCCGCTGTTGGATTTGGACGAGGCGATCGAAACCACGCGCGTGCACAGTGTCGCCGGGCAATTGGCTCCTGAACGTCCGTTGTTGACGGCTCGCCCGTTCCGTGCCCCCCATCACAGTATCTCCGATGCAGGTCTCATCGGTGGAGGGACGATACCGAAGCCGGGAGAAGTCTCGCTCGCTCATAACGGCGTCCTGTTTCTTGATGAGTCTCCGGAGTTCAAACGGGGAGTCTTGGAAGGGTTGCGACAGCCGTTGGAGGACGGTCACGTCACCTTGACCAGGGCCAGTGGATCGCTCCGGTATCCCGCGCGGTTTATGTTGGTGGCGGCCATGAACCCCTGCCCTTGCGGCTACTATGGAGATCGGACCAGACCCTGCCTCTGTTCACCCATGCAAGTGCGTCGGTATCGCTCGAAACTGTCCGGTCCCCTGCTCGATCGGCTGGATATCCATCTGGACGTGCCTCCGGTGCCGGTTCAGGAGCTGCGTGCGGAGGTGCCGCCCGCCGAGCAGTCGGCGGCGATCCGGTCGCGAGTGATGGCGGCTCGGGATCGCCAGCGCCGCCGGTATCAGCACGAAGGCATATACACAAACGCCCAGTTGAAGCCGCGCCAGTTAAAACGGTATTGTGCACTGGATCAGGCAGCGCAAGATCTCCTGGAACGGGCCATGATCCGATTGCGGCTCTCCGCGCGGGCGCACGGACGGATTTTGCGTGTCGCCCGGACCATCGCAGACCTGGCCGAATCTGATAAAATCGATGCTGTGCATGTTGCCGAGGCTGTGCAGTACCGCTCATTCGACCGTCATTTGGAGGTGTGAGAACTTCCGTGTTTCAGACCCTGCGAGTCTTTCTGTGGTGGTTTTTCATCGGAGCAACCATGTCTCTGGCCGTCATCATGGTGCAAGGCGGTATCCGGGAAATCATGGAAGCACAGGGATCCGTCTGGGATCTAAAGCTCGTGGAGCTCTTGACGACCATCATGGGAGGCGGATTGCTCGGCGGGTGTGTCGCCTTGATCCTCGACCGCATCAAAAAGTCCTGATCATTTCAAACAGCCGGCTGGCGGCGTCTTCCATCCGAACCTGAAACCCGAAACGAAAAATCTGACTATGGACATTGAAGTTGGCTCCAATCTGTATCGAAATTCGGACGGCACGATCATGATCGACGGAGTTCCGCATATCCAAATCAGCCGGCATCCCTCGACCGGCGCCTTGTTGGTGAATTTTGCCCTGTTTGACGAGAACGGACGGATGTTGGCCAAGGTGGTGGACAGTGCGCTGATGTTCAACGAGCGGCGAGCCTATTCGCTGAGCAAAACGGCCCGGCAGGTGTCGATAATTGAAGCGGCCACGGGGACCGTGTTGTTGCAACTCGACATGAAGGAACCGGACCGTATCCGGTTCTCCAAGGGGATGTTCTATACGATGAAAGGGAGGCTGCTCGAAGTGTCCGACAAAGAGTGGAAGATCGGCAAGCTGGCCAAGAGTAACCAGACCGTTGATGCCAACGGTGGGTCGGTCGTGATCGGGTAACCGGGCTGGTGTATCCCGTCGGTTGAGATGCTGCCATAGTCCTTTCCAACACGAGAAAGTGGCGGTCTTACCCCTCGACAATGTGATCAATAGCAGAAAAGCTGGAGCTGGATCTCACTCGTCGTTCGCCGTTTTCTTGACGAGGTGCAGGCGGGGCGATGGCTGGACGTGTTTTGCTTGTTTTGATGGGGAAGAATCGGTTGGATCCATCGAGGGACTTGCCGGCGAGTCGTGGCGAGGCTCGTCTTGCTGGTCAAAAATCAGCCGTGCGCCCGGCTTGAATGTAAGGTAGAACCAGACCCATTCCGAGATGACACGAATGCGGTTGCGAATCCCAATGAGAAAAAAGATATGGGCGAAACACCAAATCAGCCAGGCCAGCAGCCCGGACAGATGGAGCGGACCGAACTGCGCCACGGCTCGTGCCCGTCCGATCGTCGCCAGGATGCCGCGGTTTTTATAGACAAATGGTCGGCGCCGCTCCGGAGGTAGGTCCTGCTCGATCAGTGTCGCCACATAACGTCCTTGCTGCATGGCGACGGGGGCCAGGCCGGGCAGGGGAGTGCCGCTGTCTCCCACACAATGGGCGGCGTCGCCGATGACAAAAATCCAGGGGTCGTCCAGAATGGTCAGGTCGGGACGGACCTTCACCCGCCCCGATGAGTCTTGGGGGACGCCGAGCGAGTTCACCAATGAGGAGGCCCTATTCCCCGCCGCCCAAATGATGTTGGTCGAGGGAATCCATTCGTTGCCGATGAGGACGCCATCGGCACGGATTTCACTGACCGGACTATTGACCTTAACGGTGACCCCCATCCGTTCGAGCGAGGCGGCGGCCTTGGCCGAAAGCTCTGGAGCAAATCCTGGGAGAATGCGAGGGCCGCCTTCTACGAGGAGGATGGAAAGGTCATCGAGTTGTAACGAGGGAAATTCAGGCCCCATCGCCTTCCGCCCGATTTCCGCCAGGGCGCCGGCCAGCTCCACGCCGGTCGGACCTCCACCCACGATGACGAAGGTCAGGGGGTGATGCGCGCCGGTCGCGGCCTGTTCTCGCTCAGCTTCCTCAAACGTGCGGAGCAGTTTTTCCCGCAAGCGGATGGCATCGGCGATGGTCTTGAGCCCGGGTGCGAACGATTCCCATTCCTGGTGGCCGAAATACGTATGGCGTGAACCGGGAGCGACGATCAGGCAGTCGAAGGGGATGGGCGGACTGTTCTGCAAACGCACCGTTCGCGAGGCTCGATCGATCGATGTCGCTTCATCCATGACAATCCTGATGTTCGGCCGCGACCGAAAGATCGTGCGGAACGGCCAGGCGATATCGCCGGGTGGAAGGGCTGCGGCGGCGACTTGATACAGCAATGGCTGAAATAAATGATGGTTGGTGCGGTCGATGAGGGTCACGTTAGACTGCCGCAGGGAACGGGCGGCGGTGAGTCCTCCGAATCCTCCTCCGATGATGACGACGTGTTTGCGGGGCATAGACAGTCTCCCGGCTAGCCTACGTGGCGAGAGAAACCCTGTCAACAAATCGGCTGAGATTGACCGGTCGCGCGGGTGCTCCTTTGTTCTCCGCCGAGCGTGATTCGACCGCCAAGCCCGTCATCAAGACGGGCTCGGCGATGGGCTTCATGTGAAGGTTGGTGCAAACCGATGCGAGATCGGCGTCTAAGATCGGCCTTCGGTCGTGTGAACCGGCTCGGCGGTGACGACCGGTGTGATGATGACGTTGCCGTTCTGGACATCGACCGCCGCCGTGTCTCCATCCCGCAGGTCGCCCTTCACGAGCATTCGTGCGATGGGGGTTTCGACGCTCTGCTGGATCAGTCGTTTGAGCGGCCGTGCCCCAAAGACGGGGTCGTATCCTCGCTCGCCGAGGTGCTGAAGGGCTGCCGGGGTCAGCGTCAGGGTGATCCTCCGTTCCTCGAGCCGCCGGCGCAGCCGTTCCAGTTGAATGTCCACGATCTTCACCAGGTGCTCCGTGCTGAGACCGTGGAAGACCACCACTTCATCGACCCGGTTCAAAAACTCGGGGCGGAAGTGTTGCCGCAACTCGCCCATGACGACCGCCCGCACCTGTTCGTAGGTGCCGCCGCTGCGCTGCGCTTCGAGGATGTGGGGACTGCCGATGTTGGAGGTCATGATCAACACGGTGTTTTTGAAGTCGACCGTGCGGCCGTGGGAATCGGTCAGCCGGCCGTCGTCCAACACCTGAAGCAGAATGTTGAAGACGTCGTGATGCGCCTTTTCGATTTCGTCGAACAGGATGACGGAAAAGGGGCGCCGCCGGACCGCTTCGGTCAGTTGGCCGCCCTCTTCGTAGCCGACGTAGCCGGGAGGCGCGCCGATGAGTCGGGCGACCGTGTGCTTTTCCATGTATTCGGACATGTCGATCCTGATGAGGTTGCCTTCATCGTCGAAGAGCGTCGCGGCCAGGGCCCGCGCCAGTTCCGTTTTCCCTACTCCGGTCGGGCCGAGAAAGAGAAATGATCCGATCGGGCGATTGGGATCCTTGATGCCGGAGCGGGCACGCAGGACGGCATCCGCCACGGCGCGGACGCCTTCCTCTTGGCCGACCACGCGCTGGTGGAGAAGCTCCTCGAGCTTCAACAATTTTTCGACTTCGCCTTCCAGCAGGCGTGAAACGGGAATGCCCGTCCAGCGACTCACGACAGCCGCGATCTCGTCCTCATCGACTTCTTCTTTCAAGAGTCTGGTTTCACCCTGTTTCTTGCCCAATTGTTGCTGTTCGATCGCGAGTTCGCGCTCCAACCGAGGCAGTTCCCCGTATCGAAGCTCGGCGACCCGATTGAGGTCGTACGCTCGTTCCGCTTGTTCGATCTTTCGCTTGACCTCTTCGATGGCCTCGCGGGTTTTGCGGAGGCGGGATACGGAGGTTTTTTCGGATTCCCACTTGGTTTTTAAGGCCTGGAGATCGCGCTGTTTCTCGCTCAATTCGTGTTCGAGCGCGGCCAGCCTGGCGGCGCTGGCGGGATCTTTTTCTTTGCGCAAGGCTTCCCGTTCAATCTCTAATTGGAGCACCTTTCGCGAGACTTCGTCTAGCTCGGCCGGGAGACTGTCGATTTCAGTTCGCAGACGAGCCGCTGCTTCGTCCACCAGGTCGATGGCCTTGTCGGGCAGGAATCGATCCGAGATATACCGGTGCGACAGTCGCGCCGCCGCGACGAGGGCGCCGTCTTTGATCCGCACACCATGGTGCACTTCGTACCGTTCTTTGAGCCCCCGCAAAATGGAAATCGTGTCTTCGACGGACGGCTGATCCACGAACACGGTCTGGAAGCGGCGCTCCAACGCTGCGTCTTTTTCGATGTGCTTGCGATATTCGTCGAGCGTGGTGGCACCGATCAGATGCAGCTCTCCACGGGCCAGCATCGGTTTCAACAGATTGGCCGCGTCCATGGCCCCCTCGGCGGCACCGGCGCCGACGACCGTGTGCAATTCGTCGATGAACAGCAGAATCTGTCCCTGAGACGACTGAATTTCTTTCAGCACGGCCTTGAGCCGTTCTTCAAATTCCCCTCGATATTTCGCTCCCGCAATGAGCGCCCCCATGTCTAACGCGACGAGTTTTTTATGTTTCAACCCTTCGGGGACGTCCCCTTTGACGATACGGATGGCCAACCCTTCGACGATCGCCGTCTTGCCCACGCCGGGTTCGCCGATGAGAACCGGATTGTTTTTCGTGCGGCGGGACAGGATTTGGATCACGCGCCTGATCTCGTCGTCTCGTCCGATGACCGGATCGAGTTTGCCTTGCGCGGCCAGTTGGGTCAGGTCGCGGCCGTATTTTTCGAGCGCCTGATAGGTGCTCTCTGGATCTTGCGTGGTGACCCGCTGGTTGCCGCGAACCTGTTGAAGCGCAGCCAACAGTCGGTCACGGGTCAACCCCAATGTCTTGAAGACGCCCCCTTCCTGGGCCATCGAGAGCAGAACGTGCTCCACGCTCAGATAATCGTCCTTCAGAGACTTTTGTTCCTCTTCCGCCCGTGTGAGGACCTGCATGAGCCGCGCGGTCAAATGGAGCTGCCCCGGGGTCGCGCCGGCTCCCTGCACTTGCGGTAACTTTGCCAAGGTTTGCTCGATGCCCTGCCGGACGGCCGGCAAGGCGATACCGGCTCGTTCGAGCAAGCCGGCGGTCATGCCTCCCTCTTGGTCGATCAAGGCCAAGAGCAGGTGCTCCACGTCGATGCCTTGATGACTCCGTCGTTGGGCATGCGCCGATGCGGTTTGCAAGGCCTCTTGTAATTTGAGGGTCATTCGATTCACGTCCATTGCCGATCATCCTTTTGTTAGGAAAATAAAGAACCCTCGCTTGTCCATAACTCACTGATAATCATCGGCCTCTGCAAGTCAACCGAAGAGTCGTGGTTTTCACCGCGCGTCTCGTTCGACTTGTGACTTGACCTGCGCCGGATTTCCAACGTAGGGTACGGCTCACGATGGGCGACTTCCTTTCATCGCTGATCGAGTTGTACGGCCAAGCCATGCGGGCGACCTGGCGATCGCTCACGCGAAGTTGGGTGACGGTTCTTGCCTTGGTGGGGTTCGGCCTGTTGTTCGTCGGGGCGGCCAGAATCGCCGCACCGCTGGGAATGGGCGGGGGTCTTCTGCTCGGCATCGCCAATGCGGTTCTCGTGGGCGCGACCTTACGTCTCATCGAACAGTCATTGAGCGCGACGCGAACGATTCAGCCGGCCGACGTGCCCGAGAGTTTCGGCCATTATTTCTGGGACGTGATCGGGGTCGGGTTCGTGCTGTGGCTGCCAATGATGGCGCTTCAAATGGGCACGAAGGCCAATCCTTACGGACAGTTTCTCGCTTCCGCGGTCATGCTGCTCTTGTTCATTCTTTTGAATCCTGTGCCGGAGGTGATCTATCAGGTCCGTCATGACTCGCCGCTCGACGTCTTCAAAATTTCCTATGAGTTTGTGCTGGAACACTGGATTGAGTGGTTTCTTCCGTTTGTGCTGATGATGCTGCCGATTCTGCTTTCTCCCGACGGCCTGCGTTCGTTCTTCGAGTTGTCGGGGTCTGTTGGAAGGGGAGCGGGTTTGGATTTTCTTCAGTTGTTGCTTCTGCCGTTCACGCTGGTGGGAGGGTGGCTGTCTTACCTCGGGTTTCATCCGGACACCCAATGGATCATTCTACTTGTCTTCACTCCGCCGGTTGCAACCGCGATCTTGTTATTTCGCGGGCACCTGTTCGCGTTACTCCGCGGCTCGACAAGAAGGCAACGCTTGTTTGCCAGCCGAATGAATCGGCACCAATGATGGGTGGACGAGAGAACGCGATCGCTTGCGGCCGAGAGCGAAATAGTGTATGGACTACCATACACTCTAAGAAGGAACCTTTCAGGGAGGCTCCTACCGCGGTCTCTATCCCGTGTACTAAGGACGTACCTGGCGCAGAGGGCTCAGGATCGTGCGACTCTCCATATTCTGGCGCCTGCTTCTGACATCGCTCGTGATCATAGCCGTCATGGCAGGGGTCAACCTGTACGCCCTGTATCAGCTCAGACACTTGACGGGGATGAGCACGGAGATGGCGCTCTTACACTATCCGGCGGTGGAATCCGCGAAACGATTGCAGGGGTCGCTCTATGCGCAGCTCAACAGCGAAAAAAAATATCTGGCGACCAAAGATGCAGCGTTTCTGACGAACCTGAGTGACGAGGTTGATGATTTCAAGAGAAATCTCCAGCAGTTGCTGAGTCAGGAGCATTCACCGCAGGGGCGGACGTTTCTTCAAGAAACCAGCCGCTTGCTTGAGAGTCGCGTGGCGCTCTTTCAAGACAGGTTCAGCATGTCAGGCCACAATGGATCCGTGAACCTTGCCGACTATGAAGTCAGGCGTGACGCGCTGATGGATCAAATGTTGTCCCTCATTCAAGGATATCTGGACTTGCACGAGGCTCGGTTAAGCGTCGGGGTGAGTGAGTCGCGGGCCAGCGCTGTTCAAGCCGAGGCGGTGACCCAGCAGTTGGTGCTGGTCGCGTTGATTTTCGGTCTGGGGCTTGCCGCGACGGCGAGCTACACGATACTTCGGCCGCTTCGCCAGTTGCAGAGCCATATTAAGCAGATCGGGCAGGGGAAATTCGGCCAGTCGCTTCAGATCAAAGCTCCCGCGGAGTTGAAAGACCTGATCGACACCGTGAATTGGATGGGGGCCAAGCTTCAGGAGCTGGACAACATGAAAACGGAGTTCTTGGCCCATGTCTCCCATGAACTCCGTACGCCAGTCGCTTCAATTCAAGAAGGCACGCATCTGCTGCTTGATGAAATTCCTGGGCCTCTGGTGCAAGACCAACGAACGACCCTTCGCATTATGGCCGACAGTTGCCGACGCTTGATCAATTTGATTTCGACCATTCTCGATCTATCAAAGATGGAAGCGGGAATGATGGAGTATCAGGTGGTGACGGTGGACCTCAGGCGCATCGCCGACATTTCTATCAACAAAGTCCGTCTGTTGGCCGATTCAAAACATGTCCAACTGCTGGTCGAGCATCCCGGAGAACGGGTTTGGGTGAAAGCGGATGCCGCTCGAATCGAGCAAGTGCTGGATAACCTCTTGTCGAATGCCCTGAAGTTCAGTCCACAAGGCGGCATCGTGAAAGTGTTGATGACACCGAACCAGCAGGCCGGCCTGCTCGAGGTAGCGGTCTCCGACATGGGACCTGGCATTGCGGCGGAAGATCTTCCTCATATTTTCGAGCGATTTTATCAGGGACGAACAAGGGCAAAAGGTTCTTCAGTGGGGAGCGGATTGGGACTTACGCTCGCGAAGAAAGTGGTCGAGGCCCTGGGTGGAAGAATCTGGATCGAAAGCGAAATGGGCAAAGGGACCACTGTACGGTTTACCCTACGGTTGGCAAAAGAAGGGAAGGCGAAACCATCATGATCAGGCTGAGTGTGGGAGCCGGGATGCTCATCGTGCTTCTTGGCGGCTGTATGACATGGCCCGCGACGCCTTCCGATCAGCCTTTCTTTAAGTTGGACGCGCAAGAATCGAAATGGCTTCAACCCTTGATCAGAAAACAGGAAACTGCCCTGGCAACATGCGGGGAAACCACCTCGTGCGACCGCGCCTACTTTGTGCGGGCGCTGCTTGGCCTCTACGAAAGGCGAGCGATCGCGGAGCATTATTTTAACAAGCTCATTGAGGTGGCCCCTCAGAGCCAATTAGCGGCCTCGGGAAAAGCTTGGTTGCAGTTGTTACAAGAACATCCGGCTCCGGCATCGATTTCGTGGTTTGAGGCGGTGGCCGGAGCTCCGACGATTGCCAGCACGAACGTCTTGTTGGCTCGAGTCTCGGAGCGTCTGGTGCGAGACTTGCTTGACGGAGAAGCGATGATTCAGCAGGTCCGTTCGAGCAAGGAAGAAAGTTCTCAGTTGATCGAAATGTTGCAACGTGACTTAGCCGATCGGGAGCGTAAGCTGGAGTCCTTGTCCAAGAAAACGGATCCGGCTTCTCTGCAGACGCTGCAGAAGCAACTGGCGGAACGGGATAAAAAAATAGAGGAGCTTTCCACGCAACTTGAAGCCTTGAAACGCATCGATCAGGAAATGCATGAGAAGGTGCGGCCGATCCGCCCCCCGTCGACCGTGGCTCCGGTTCCTCCTTTGGACCAAACTCCCTAATTCACCTGGAAGGAACGTTATGGATCAAGAACATCTATTGGTCGTTGACGATGACGAGGGATTGCTCCATTTGCTGAAGATGCGACTGGCCGCCATGGGGTTCGCGGTGACTCCTTGCACGACAGGAGCAGAGGCGATTGAAACGGCCAAAAAGAAAATGTTCGACCTCGCCATCACGGATTTGCGACTCCGAGACGAAGACGGACTGGACGTTACGGAGGAACTGTTGCGCATTCATCCGGGCCTGCCGGTGATCATTCTCACGGCCCATGGCAGCATTCCCAATGCGGTGGAAGCGATGCAGCGTGGCGCCTTTGGCTATCTGACCAAGCCGTTTGATGACAAGGATCTCAAGGCCTCCATCGAAAAAGCATTGGCGCAGCAACGGATGAGCCGAGAGATTCAACGGCTCAAGTCGTTAGTCAAGGAACTTTATGGTTTGGAAAATGTGGTGGCGCGAAGTCCCGCGATGCAGCGGCTGTTCCAGCAGATCGCCCAAGTGGCCGACTCGGATGCCACCATTCTGCTGTTCGGAGAAACGGGGACCGGAAAAGAAGTTATGGCTCGTGTCATCCATACCAACAGTCGGCGGAGCAAGGGGCCGTTTGTGGCATTAAATTGCGCCGCCATTCCGGAAACGCTGTTCGAGAGCGAGTTGTTCGGCCATGTGAAGGGGGCGTTCACGAGTGCCCATGGCGCCAAACGCGGCCTGTTTCAGATGGCGAACGGCGGGACGCTCTTTCTGGACGAGATCGGCGAGATGCCGCTGTCTATGCAGGCCAAATTGCTGCGAGCCGTCCAGGAGCGGGAGGTTCGAGAAGTTGGCGCGGAGACGACCACGAAGGTGGACGTTCGCATCATTGCCGCGACAAACAAGGACCTGGGCGAAGCAGTCAAGCATGGCCGATTCCGCAATGATCTGTATTACCGCATTTCGGTCGTGCCGCTGTTCATTCCGCCGCTGCGGGACCGCCGCGACGATATTCCGTTGTTGGCGCAGCATTTCCTCAAGGTGAGTGCCACGCGCGCGAACAAAGAAATCAAGGGCTTCACTCCCGCCGCCCTCCATCGCCTCATGGTGAATCCATGGCTCGGCAACGTGCGCGAGCTGGAAAACGTGATCGAGAAAGCCGTCGTCATGTCGCGTCAAGACATGATCACGCCCGATCTCTTGCCCTCGGTGGGAGTCTCACCGGAGGCTCCGCTCAAACCGCTCACGGAAGCCAGAGAGGAATTCGAACGGACGTACCTTAAGAACCTTCTTCAACTGACCGGCGGCAACATCTCCCGTGCGGCGCAATTCGCCGGACGGTATCGGGCCGACTTCTACAAGATGCTCAAAAAGTACGGCCTGCATCCCTCCATGACAAAAGGCAAGTCGGATTCCGAGTTCGAAGACATTGAACGTGAGAGCAGCCTGACAGAAGCGGAACGATAATAGTTACAGGTGTTGAGGTTGTTTGAGAGTGGAATTACAGAAGGATCAAGGCTTGATGGGACAAAGGATCGTCGAGCCACGAGTGACGGTCGATGCGCCTGCTGGCGACTGCCAGCGGCGCACGGCCGCCGGCGGCCTCTAAACTTGTCAGAAAGACATTTTCGTCGATCACGCACAATCCAACATCCCCACACATTCCTCTGATGGTTCACTCTGGTCATAAGATTCATGACTTTGGAAAACAGTGGGTCGAGGCGTGATCCGCGTCCTGACAAGAAGGGCTTCAAGGGAACGTCGAAGAACAAGGAACAAAACGAGAAACGGGCGCAAGCAAGGGTAAAGAAAAAGGCTAGAAGAAAATGCCTGTCGATTCAAGCTGATCACCTCGCCACACTCACGTACAGAGACAACATGAAAGATCGAAACAGAGTCTTAACCGATCTCGAATAGTTACGGCGTATGCTGTCACGCGTCGGCTATCCGATGCCCTATGTGGCTGTGTTGGAATGCCAGAAGCGCGTGGTTATCCATCCACATTTGGCTGTTCGTGGATTTCGGGCTATTCGCCTTCTACGCCGCTGCTGGTACAAGATCGTCGGAAGATCCCAAGGCCAGGTGAATGTGAGAGGGTCTCGACCAGGAACGTCTCCGGTCAAACTGGCCAGGTATCTCTCCGAGTACATCAGCAAAGATATAGACAGCCAGCCGCACGAGTTTGAAGAGCACCACTACTTCTGCTCGTTGGGGATTACCGTACCGACGGCACGATATCAGTTCATCCTAGTGCGGCATGTCAGAGACTCCGAGCGGAAGTACTTCTCCCTTATGCTTCAAAACACAATCAATCGGAGAGGGGAGTACTGCATGATCAAACACTGGATCGGTAGGGCTGGGACGTTCGGGTGGATATCGAGATTCGAAGATCCAAATTGCCGCTTGACGATCAATGCATCAAGTTTCCTGTCCACACTCCCTCCAGGGCAGGAGGCTAATTCTTAGAAGCAAAGGAAAGGGCTGCAATCGTGCCAGATCGTTAATCTCTGGCGCGATTGCCACCCAGGAGTGAGCCACCGCAAGAGGCAGCTTTTCTTTCCTCACGGGGGCAACGCGGGTACATCGTTGTTGGGGGGTGTGAGATTCCCCCTTATTTCTGCCTCTCTGGAGTTGCGGTTGATTCAATCGAGAAGTAGTACTAAGCTTGAAAAGTACTACCTAGTAATGGAGCTTCTATGAATAGAGCCCCCTTTCAGTTGGTTGGCAGTCGAGGTACGAAGGTCCGATTGTCACGGGTGAGCGATCACCACCAACGAAAGGGGGCGGCGGATGGTGTCTGTCGGATTGGATGTCAGTGGCAAGAGTCTGGTGGGCGCTGCGGTCAATGAACGGAAGCCGCGCGTGTTCGAGGGGGAGCCGCCGGCCACGCGGGCCGGACTCCGGGCGCTGCGGCGGCAGGTGGGCGCCGGCGCCAGATTGATCGCCTTCGAGGCGGGCCATCAGATGACGTGGATCGCCGAGACCGTGACGCGACGCCCCCAGGGGCATATCGTGCATCCCAACGAAGTGCAATGGATCTCCGAGCGCCGCGGCAAGACGGATCGGGTGGATGCGAAAACACTGGCGGAGTTGGCGCGCGGGGATTCTGCCCCGGGCAGGGCATGGGGTGGAGGGGCGCGTACGGGAACGGCGGGAGCTCGTCAGTGCCCGACCGCCGTTGCAGCGCACGCGCATCGCC
>JANDJL010000040.1 GCA_024330965.1 Nitrospira sp.
TCTCGGCGATCCACGTCATCTGATGGCCCGCCTCGAAGGCGATCAATCTGGCGCCGGCGCCCACCTGCCGCCGCAGCGCCCGGAGTCCGGCCCGCGTGGCCGGCGGCTCCCCCTCGAACACGCGCGGCTTCCGTTCATTGACCGCAGCGCCCACCAGACTCTTGCCACTGACATCCAATCCGACAGACACCATCTGCCGCCCCCTTTTGTTGGTGGTGATCGCTCACCACTGACAATCGGACCTTCGTACCTCGACTGTCGACCAACGTAAAGGGGGCTCTATTCATAGAATCTCCTTCTTCTTGAAACACTCAGCACACCGACCGGTGGAATTATGGAACATCCTCCCACACTCTTACTAGCTGCGAATCGCTCCTCGCCAGCCCGCCGGCGCGTTGACCCTGCAAAAAATCCTATGTTAGGGTCACTGACACCGTATTCACATAGTAGAAGCAGCCCGAAATGGATGACCCCGTCGCGCAACAGATTGCCGCCCTCGCGGACCATGACTGGACCGTCCGGCAAGACGCTGCCGTTCGCCTGGGCCGGCTCAAGGACCCGCGCGCGGTCGAGCCGCTTGTCGCAACCCTTCGAGATCCGGACCGCTCTGTGCGGGAAGCCGTGGTTGAAGCCTTGCAGGCCATCGGCGCTCCCTCGGTCATGGCGTTGAGCGCCTGCCTGTCAAGCGCCGATTTTTCCGTTCAGGAAGCGGCGTCACAAATTCTGGCCTCGATCGCGGACGCCCATGCTTTGGAACCACTGGTGCTGGCCTTGCGGAGCCAGAACTGGATCGTCCGAATGTACGCGGCAAAAGCCCTGGGTCGTCTCAAAGATCCACGCACGGTATCGCCGTTGCTTCCCCTCCTCCAAGACAGCGTGAACGCGGTACGGGAAGAAGCCTCGGCAGCGTTGGCGGCAATCGGCGACGCTGCCATCCCATCCCTGATCGAGGCCCTGACCCATCGCGATTGGCTTGTCCGCCTGCGCGCGGTGGAATCGTTGGGAGTCGTCAAATCACCGAAGGCAGTGCCGCCGCTCATTGCCGTGGTCTTCAACGATACCGACTCCGCCGTTCGCGAAGACGCCGTTCGGGCCTTGGGCAACATCGGAGACCGGAGGGCCGTCGAACCGTTGGTGTTCGTGGTTAAAAAAGAGCCGAACCTCCGCATCCCGGCGGTCGAAGCCCTGGGACGCATCGGAGATCGGCGCGCCGTCCCCATTTTGATCGAGGTCGCCCGCGGCACGATTCAGCCGCCCGCGACTCAGACGATGACAGGTTGCGGCGACCGGTGGGATCCGGCCACACCGGAGCGAGCCGCCGCTGTGCACGCCTTGGGCATGATCGGTGACGACTCTGCGATCCCGACCGTGGCGGCGGCGCTGACCTCCGCCGCCACGAGAACGGAAGCCGCCGAAGCCCTGACCCGATTTGGAGCCAACGCGATCCCCTGGCTGCTCGCCATCCTGAGGGACTCACAAGACGATTCCGTGCGCCACTTCGCGAACAAGATTCTTGCGGCGATAGGCCGACTTGATCGCGGCGGTCATGAAACGGCCAAACCGTCGTTGAGGAATTCCCTGTGACCATGGCGAAGGTATCGATCGAAACCCTGGTCTCTGAACTCGTCCACGAGGAGGAGTGGCGGCGGATGCGGGCGATGGCGGCCTGTGTCCGAGGCGGACCTCGCGCCACGCAGGCGCTGATTGAGGCGCTCCGATCAGGTCAATCGGACTTGAAACGGGAAGCAGCAGCCATGCTGGCCCGACTCAGGGATCCCGCCGCAGGTATCGCACTGGTCCGCCTGCTGGAAGACGAGGACGATTCCGTTCGTGAGGCTGGCGCCAACGCATTGGAACAGATGGCCGGAGTGCTCGGAACGGATACGGCCTCCGAACTGGTAGCCCTGCTTCTCGTCACCAATGACGAAGCCTCCAGGCGACGCTTGACACACTTGATCGGCGCCATTCCCACCGCCGTGACGCCGTTGTGCGAGATGCTGAAGCACCCGGATCCCAGCAGGCAAATTGCGGCGGCGACGATCCTGGATCACCTCTTGGATCCCCGCTCCATCGACGCCCTGATCGCCGCGATGGGGCAACCGGCGGTTCAGAATCTCGCCGTCGAGACCTTAAAAAAATTGGGGGCCGTTCGCGATCGGATCGACCGCGCCTTCAACGCGCTGCGCGAAGTCGAGGGTTCCGTCGAACGAGAAGACGCTCGGATGGCCACGGTGATCGATCTCCTGAACATTGGACGACCCGGCGTTGAGATTTTCATTGAGTATCTCGAGGACGAGGATTGGCTGGTGCGCGAGGCGGCAGCCGATTTGCTCGGAAAAATCGGAGACGTGCGGGCCGTGGATCCGCTCATGAGACGGCTCGAACGAGACAAGGATACCGGTGTGAAAGAGCTGGCCATCAAATCCCTGGGACTGATCGGCGACGCAAAACCGATCCCGTTATACTTGGAAGCGATTCCGATCCGGCCGCTGCGGGTGTCCGCCATGGAGGCCTTGGCCAAAATCAAGGACGTGGAAGCGCTACGCCCGCACAAGGACCTGTTTGATCAACTGAGAACAGATCGCGATGGATTAGTCGCTTACAATGCGGGGCTCATCGCTGATAAACTGGCAGCCTTGGCGGAGCCGGAAAGTCGGGACCGGGAAGGGACGCAGGAAGACGATGAATGAGAACGCAAAATCGGATCGAATCGACCAGCTTCTTTCAGCCTTACAGGACGACAACGACGCCTTGCGGGACCATGCGATCGCCGGGCTCGGACAGGCCGGCCCGGAAGCCATTCCGCGTCTGATTGAATTGCTGGCCGATGAAGACGCCGTCATTCGAGAAGCGGCCGCCGAGGCAATTGTCAGGATCGGACCGGCGGCGGTCGAGCCGATGGTGGCGGCCCTGCAGGATGACGAATGGGCGGTCAGGGAACAGGCGGCATCGGCCCTCGGCAAGCTCAAGGACCCGCGCGCGGTCGAGCCGTTGGTCGCCGCTCTGCACGACAAGGACGGAGCGGTGCGAACGGCGGCCGTCTGGGCGTTGGAGCGGATCGGCGACGCCAGAGCCGTGCCAGGCCTGATCGACGCGCTGGCGGATGGGACACTGCGGGAAGACGTCGCGCGGGTACTCAAAAGAATCGGGGACGTTCGCGCGGTGGAGGCATTGATCGACTGTCTGGCCGGCGCAAATTGGATGGTCCGCCGTCACGCGGCGGACGCCTTGGGACGCATCGGCGACCCACGCGGGATCGCTCCCTTGATTGAAGCGCTGAAAGACGAAGACTGGCTGGTTCGCCGCAATGCCGCCGAATCCCTGGCCCGCCTCCATGCGACGGAAGCGCTCGAACCGCTGCAGTCACTGTTGGAAGACGAGAATACTCTCGTACAAGAAACGGTCGAGGCCGTCTTAGCCAGCCTCGGCTGGAAGCCTCCTGGTGAAAGACCGGAAACCTCCACACAGTAAGGACAGACAAGGACAGACTATGCCAGAAGAAACTCCCATGACACTGATTCAAATCGCGCCAAAAGGCGGAGAGAAAAAAGACGGATTCAACCTGGTAACCGAACGGGTGGTAGCGGTCAATCCCGAAACCAAACAGGTGGAAGTCGAACTACTTGCCTACGACGGCAAAACAGTGGTGCTGGATGTGGCGGACGAAGCGCTTGAGGATCTCAAGAAACTCAAGGCCGGAGACGGCGCCACCATCCGCGTGGTGGAAGAAGGGGGAAAACGCATCGCCAAGAGTTTCAGGATTCGCCCCAAGGATCCCAACACGGCCAAAGCCGACGCTATGTTGCTGGACCTGAAGGATCCGCACTGGCTCAACCGCAAATACGCCGCCGAAGTGTTGGGCGAGCTGAAAGATCCTCGAGCCGTCGCTCCCTTGGTCGAAGCGTTGACGGACGAGGTGGGAGACGTCCGGCAACGGGCTTATGACTCGTTGATTAAGATCGGCGGGCCGTCGGTTCCCTCCCTCATTCCCCTGCTGGTATCGGAGGAGGATGAGATTCGGCAGGCCGCAACGGAGATCCTCCGCAAGATCGGCAAACCGGCGGTCGAACCCTTGGCCGCCGCGCTCACCGACGCGGACGACCGATTGAAGACCAGAATCATGAAGGTTCTAGACCGGATGGGCTATAAGCCCAAACCATCGAAGAGTGACGCAACGGTCCAGTTGCCTCGCTTAACCTAGACCGTCAAGCCGTCGGTTCCGTATATCGTGGGCGACGTCCCACCGAGATGTGCGTGAACCCCGCTGCCGCCACTTTTTCCGGGTCGTAGACGTTGCGCAGGTCAAGCAAGACGGGGCGGCGCATCACGGCCTTGAGTCGATCAAAGTCCAGACTCCGAAACAGATTCCACTCGGTCATAATGATCAGAGCGTCCGCTCCCTCGGCCGCATGGTAGGCGTCCCGGCAGGGCTGCAACTGAGGAAGGATTCGGCAGGCCTCTTCCAACGCCTCGGGATCGTACGCACGTACGGACGCGCCCTCCTCCAGCAGTTCCTTGCCGATCGCCAAGGCCGGCGCTTCCCGAAGATCGTTGGTGTTGGGCTTGAACGAGAGGCCCAGCAGCCCCAACGTTTTCCCCTCCACCCCCCCGACGGCCTCGCGGATTTTCACGGTCATACGTTTCCGCTGTTCTTGATTCACGCGCGAGGTGGCCATCGCAATCTGCATGGGATGACCGTACCGCTCGCCGGTTTGGATGAGAGCGGCCAAATCCTTTGGAAAGCACGATCCGCCGAAGCCGGGTCCCGCGTGGAGAAACTTCGAGCCGATCCGATTATCGAGCCCCATCCCTTTGGCCACGTGTTGCACATTCGCACCAACCAACTCGCAGAGATTGGCAATTTCATTGATAAATGAAATCTTCGTGGCAAGGAACGCGTTCGAGGCGTATTTGATCAGCTCGGCGGTCGGGATATCCGTTACGACGAACGGCGTTTCGATAAGATACAACGGGCGATAGAGATCCTTCATGATTGCGATGGCTTGCTCACTGTCCGCCCCCAGCACGACGCGATTGGGCCGCATGAAATCCTCGATGGCCGAGCCTTCGCGCAAAAACTCAGGATTCGAGACGATGTCGAATCGATGAGGAACCGGTTGTGTGGCCTTGATCACCTCACGGAGCTTCTCCCCTGTTCCGACCGGTACGGTCGATTTCGTGACGATGACCTTGTAGTCCGTCATGTGACGGGCGATACCCCTCCCCACTTCTTCGACGTAGGACAAGTCCGCTGAACCGTCACCGCGCGGCGGAGTTCCGACGGCGATAAAGATCACCAGCGCCTTCTCAACGGCCATGGCGATGTTCGTCGTAAAACTCAATCGGCCTTCCCGCACCCCCTTGGCCACCAGTTCTGTAATACCCGGCTCATAGAAGGGGACCTTGCCCTTCTCCAGTTTCTCGATTCTTCCTGGATCATTATCCATACAGGTGACGTTGACGCCGAATTCCGCGAAGCACGCTCCGGTGACAAGCCCGACATAGCCGGTTCCGATAATGCTGATGTGCATGACTCTCCTCCTTCAGAACCCCGACCCACTTCCGTCATCACCCTAAGACGGGGGCAGTATAGCAACAGGCCTCATGTTGGGCAATGAATCATCGGGAATGGCTGTGTCTCTGGCCGGATCGGCCCCGGCTCTTTGTTGACTCCCAAGAAACCCGATGAGTACAATCCGGCGCCTGCACTTTCGCCGGCACCTGCGCGTTCGCCTAACGACGCAACGACCCGCTATGTTCCCATTCAACACCGCCATTACCACCGCCGCCTCCGTTCGATTGTCTCACCATCGATGACTCACCCAGTCCCCCACGTCTCTCGTGGCTTTCTGCTGTTTACAGCCCTGATGACCGGCGCCGTCGTGATGGCCCTGGAGATTGTCGGCAGCCGCCTCCTTGCCCCTGTCTTCGGCAACTCCCTCTACGTCTGGGGAGCCTTGATCGGCGTGATCTTGGCCGCCATGAGCAGCGGCTACGCCTTCGGCGGATGGATGGCCGACCGTTACACAGGCGGCGGCGTGTTGGCCGCCCTCCTGCTTGGCTCCGGCAGTTGGACCTTTCTCGTCGCCTGGGGAAACCAGCCGGTTCTGCTCGAAATCGAGAAGCTCGTACAGGATCCGCGGTGGGGACCCTGCCTCACCGCCACCGTGCTGCTTGCACCGCCGGCATTCGGATTGAGCGGCGTGTTGCCGGCGATGCTCCGGCTGGCCGTGGCAGACATGACCCACATGGGGTTCCACACGGGCCGCATGATCGCCCTCTCGACGGTCGGCAGTTTGGCCGGCACGTGGGGGACGGCGTTTTTTCTCCTCTCGTGGATCGGCACCCAGTCGCTCCTCACGTGGCTGGGTGGCATTCAAGTTGTGCTCGGCTCTTTGTGGTTGATCAAGGGCGCTCAAATCCGCTGGTCGACGCGCCTCGCGGCGCTGGGAGGCTCCATTCTGATCGGCACGTCGGCATTGTTCCCGATCCAGCGACTCAATCAACCGATCTACCAAGAAGACAGTCCCTACCAACAGGTGCGGATTCGCGATGACGAACTGTTTCGGTACCTGATCCTGGACCGTACCTTCCACGCCACCATGTGGAAGGCGGACCCGGTGGCGTTGTTTCTCCCCTACAGTCAATTGATGGTGTCCGCCCTCGCCCTCTGCCCCGAACCAAAACGTGCATTGATTCTCGGTCACGGGGGAGGATCGATCGCCAAATGGCTCGCGCGACATTGGCCGGCACTGGACGTGGACGTGGTAGAGGTCGATCCCGCCGTCGTGCGGATGGCGGAGGTCTATTTCGACTATCATCCACCCGCGAACCACCATGTGTCGGTCAAAGACGCCAGGGCCTTCTTAAGGGGAACAGATCGGACGTATGACGTCATCTGGATCGATGCGTTCGCGCGGGATATGATCCCGTTTCATCTGACGACCGTCGAGTTTTTTGCCCTGGTGCGGGCTCACTTGTCACCGGAGGGGGTTGTAGCGGTCAATCTGGCATCATCCGGCACAGAGGGAGATCTGGCCAGAGCGGCATCAGTCGTCCAGACCATGAAACGGAGCTTCCCGACCATCGAAACCTTCGCGGTCGAGGGTCCATGGAAAACCGGCATGACCCTGGCCAGAAACTTGATCTTTTTCGGAGGACGCCCGATCGAAACCGGCTCCATCGACGAAGTGATGAATAAGATCTCTGACATGGCCATGCAACGGCAAGTCCCGATCGAAGCCATCTCGCTGTTAAGCACCCACCGTACAGAACCCTGGCCGACCGGCATCGAATTGACCGATGACTTCGCACCCTATGACCTCTTGATCGGACGGGAACGAGCACCGTGACGGCCGGAGGAGCGAGGCTCCTAGCCGGCAATTCTTCTCACGTCCCGTTTCGTCCCTGACCCATTCGCCATTGACCGATGGATGGGGACCACAGGTCAGTGAATGATTCCGGCACGGCAGGGTCAGAATGGGACGGGCCCGTCTGGGCCATCTCCACCGACTCCGGTTGACCAAACGACGGGCACGCGGCTCAAGCTGGACCTCGGCGTTCGTGAAGCCGGCACATACGAACAAGAAACGGTCGCAGAGGTCATAAAAAAAGGGGTAGTCCGAAGACTACCCCCTTTCTGCCATCCCTGCCGTCGGCCGTTTAGAAGCGGCTACGACGCTCGCCGCCGCCGAATCGCTTTCCTCCGGAACGCGGTTCCTGCGGTTTGGCTTCGTTCACCGTCAGAGTACGCCCGTCCATCTGAGAGCCGTTCAGCGCGGCAATCGCGGCCTCGGCCTCCTGGGACGTGGACATTTCCACGAAGCCGAAACCCCGCGACTGTCCAGTGAACTTGTCCGCGATGACGCGGGCGGATTCGACCGTCCCGTGCGTTGCAAACAAGGTGGTGAGTTGTGAATCGGTCGCCGAATACGGCAACCCGCCGACATAAAGTTTTGAACCCATCTGGGTCCCTCCTCTTGAAAGAACATGACATTGCCTGTGACGCGAGAACATGCACGAGAGGAAAGCAGGAACCACAGACGCGAGTGTTGAAGCGGCTAGGTCACACTTCCGGTCGGACTCTCGGTACCAACAACATCGGTAATAGGCCTTCGCAGATACCATCTTCCTTCAGGCCCGATTCAGGAAGACCGTTGCACCATAACAGAACGACCGACGAATAGCTACTCTCTTTTTCTTTTCTTCTTCCTGCTCCGATTGGCCGCATCATTCGGTGCTCCCCGGACAAACAGCACACCGCCGCACCACGTGGTACGTCCCACGGCCTCTTCCGGAGGCTTTTCCCGGACACAACCGCCATCGAAGCGTCACGCCGATCAATAGAGCGGCTCTTGCGGCCCCCATCGCAGTCCGGCCAAATCAGGATCTTCTCCATCGCGCGGCGCAGGCCTCGCGTTTTTCTCCGCCTTGCGAAGGGCGCGCCTTGCCTCTTTCTCCTTGCGGATGTTCTGCAAGGATTTTTCGCGGTCCCGTTTCGCCGACGTTGTTTTTCCTCCGCGTCCGATACATCCCTCCTTGGCACCCTCTGCCGATCCGCCCTCAGATGACGGTCATCATGGTTTACTCAGTCGTCCCTCGGCGTCCGACCACTCGGACACCAGCCTGCCGAACACTTTCCGACCCCGCATCTTTCATGCTTGAACGTGCTCCTTGCCCCAACCCTCGGCTGGCCATGGAAGACACCGCTTGCCGGATCGACTCAATGGAGGCCGGCTCCCTTCCTTCAGAAGGTGCGGACAGCCCCAGCAGTTCCCACCGAATATTCGGTTTTCGGGTGGGAGTACGTTTCCGCTTTTTTGACTGCATGCTTTTGATAAACGCCGTCCTCTTCATGGCCATATCTCCTTCGGGTGATGTGCATGAGACCTCTGCCCCACCGACGTGCTCATTTCAACATGCCAACATGGACCGCAGCTTTCGCGCAGATACCAACGGGCTTTCCCCTGGGAAACCGGACAGTCCGTGGATCGCCGCACACGCCGGAGAGACGAAAACGATTCGCGCAAGAACCGTCACAGGAAGGAAGGCGCGAGACGTGCCGCTCGTTCGTAGCGTAGGATACTCTACCACGCGCAACGATCAGAGTCCAATCCCCTCCCCCTCGCGGTCACCACCTGCCCTCAGCCGCATCGCTGGAGACCTCCCGACGGTGGTCGCTCAATGCCACCGTCATCGTCCCGTTGGCTCATGATCGCCCCCTGCCCTCGCACAGTCGCTTCGCAGAGGCGCAAGGATTTCCGTCCAGCACCGTGCGAGAGCGGCTTCGGATCCTCTGCCTGCACACGATCCGAGACCAATGCCTGCGCCATCAAAAGTCAGGCTTCTACGACAGCGAGTAACAGGGCATACCGTCCAGCCACGTTGTGACGGCTTACGATCGATCTTCAAATTCCAAATGCCTTGTCAAGATTCGCTCTGTCGCTTATTCTTTGCTCACACTGGCAACAGAATTCCTCTCATGATCGACGCCCACAACTGTTCACCCCTCATGAGTGAGCTCCCTTCCCGCTTCCTTCTTGCTTGGAAGCCCTTCGGACCAATGGCCAAACATTCCCACCAGCGCCTGACCCACAAAAAGAACGGCACGTGCGTGCCAGCTTCCTTCCTCCTCAAACGACTCGTTGAAATGAAGGCGGAGTTGGACACACAAGACGAGAAGGGCAGAGACCGTGCGTGCCCTGCCTGCGTCCGCAGGACAGGCAGGGAACGGTCCCGACACCTGGGTGGCTGGCCTCGTCGGCACGCAGTCGGAGCGGTTCCGCAAGGTCACACTGACGAGGCGCGACCTCGAGAGCCTCACCATCCTGGACGTACGGCACACCTACGCCGGCGACGGCCGCCTCCTTCGCCTCGGCTTGCAGGCCTATTCCCTCGGCATCGCCTACGAGTTCGACCCCTACTTCGGCCTCTCGATCTCCCGCGTGGACCCGCTGCCGCATCAGCTTGAGGCCATCTACGACTACCTCAAGGCCGACTTCATCCTCGCCAACCCGCCCTTCAACGTCTCCGACTGGGGCGGCGAGCGCCTGCGCACCGATGCCCGCTGGCGATTCGGCGTGCCGCCGGTAGGGAACGCCAACTTCGCCTGGGTGCAGCATATCGTCCACCACCTCGCGCCCGCGGGCCTGGCCGGCTTCGTGCTCGCCAATGGCTCCATGTCGTCCAACCAGTCGGGCGAGGTGTAGGGGCACGGCATGCCGTGCCCCTACGGGACCGCCGCGGCCAGGTGCTCTTCATCGATGCCCGCAAGCTGGGCCGCATGGTGGACCGCACCCACCGCGAACTGACCGACGACGACATCAAGAGGATCGCCGACACCTACCGCGCCTGGCGTGGAACTGTAGGGGCAGGCCCCCGTGCCTGTCCTGATCCAGGGCAACCACAAGGGGTTGTCCCCACGTATCGCGATATTCCTGGATTCTGCCGGTCGGTCACCATCGACGACGTTCGCCAGCACGGCCACGTGCCCACCCCCGGCCGCTACGTCGGCGCCGAGGCGCAGGAGGACGACGGCGAGCCGTTCGACGAGAAGATGAGGCACCTCGTTGCCCAACTGCATGAACAGCAGGCCGAGGCCGCAGCGCTCGATGCCGCCATCGCCAGGAACCTCGAGGAGCTGGGGTATGGCTCGTAAGCCCCGGCGCGCAATGGCCGAAAGCCGGCTGCCCCTCGGCCAGCAGCAGGAGGGCGCCAGGTTTCCGGCCGCACCGGCGAAGGCGGGCCTTCCCATGGACTACGCGGACGCCCTTGGCGCCATCAAGCGGCGCATCCAGGAAGAACGTCTGCGGGTGGTGCTCGCCGCCAACGCCGCGATGGTCGTGCTCTACTGGGACATCGGGCGGATGATCCTCGAGCGGCAGGATCGCGCGGGCTGGGGAGCAAAAGTGATCGACCGGCTGGCCGCAGACCTGCGCGAGGCGTTCCCCGACATGAAAGGCTTCTCGCCGCGCAACCTGAAGTACATGCGCGCCTTCGCCGCAGCGTGGCCGGAGTCAATCGGGTAACCACAAGGGTTGCCCCTACGGTTGGGGACG
>JANDJL010000041.1 GCA_024330965.1 Nitrospira sp.
GCGGTGATGGCGATGGACGACACGACGCAGCAGAACGCCGCCCTCGTCGAACAACTCACCAGCGCCAGCCAGTCGCTCAAGGCCCAGGCTCAGGAATTAATGCGGCAGATTGAGATGTTCACATTCCAGGAGCGGGGAACGAATGGGCGGGAGGTGAATCCTATCGGTTCCGGACCGCCAGGGAACCAGAACAAAAACCGCTGCGATGGGGAGGCTCGGAACCGGCAGCACCGGACTGTCGATCGAACAATCGCCGACGGGCAAGAACCGGCCGGTGTTGGGGCTCTGGCTCAAGGCGCCCAAGAATCTTTCCAGGACGACTTCGAGGAGTTTTAGGGGCGAGACACGTGAGCCGATGACTCGGGAACCGACGAGACGAACGGAAAGAACAAACAAAAGAGGGATGCCGTGATTCAGAAAGAAGAAATCACGAAAGCGATCAGCGCCCATGGGTTGTGGAAGACTCGCCTGTCCCAGGCCATTGCGACGGGCAAGACAGACGTGACGGTTGCCACGGTTCGGATGGACGATCAATGCGCATTCGGGAAGTGGCTCCACGGCCCGACACTGGATGCCAAAGATAAGATGTCTTCTCATTACAAGGAAGTCCGAGGGCTCCACGCGCAATTCCACGAGAAGGCCGCTCAGGTCTTGGAGCTGGCGCTGGCGGGCAAGAAGCAGGAGGCGCAACAGTTGATGGCGCTCGATGGAGACTATGCCAAGGCGTCTTCGCAATTGACGGCGGCCATGACGGCCTGGCTTAAGAGCCTGGCGGCCTAGCATGGTTCTCGGCTCCGGGTTTCCAGGTAAACGACCGGTTGCCCGGCGTGAGGGCGTGGTGGCGGAGCGAGGATTCGCCGAATAGCGCCATGACCTACTCGATTACAAAGGACGAATTTCGTCGTTTTCAGAAGCTGATCTACGACAAGAGCGGCATCGCGCTCAACGATCAGAAGGAATCCCTTCTGGTCGCCCGCCTGATGAGACGGCTCCGCGAGTTGGACGTACAAACCTTTTCGCAGTACTACGAACTGGTCGCGGGCGATCAGACCGGCGAAGAGTTTACGCGGATGCTCGATCTTGTCTCAACGAACAAGACGGACTTTTTTCGTGAGCCGAAACATTTCGAGTTTCTGCGGGACGAAATCCTGCCTCCGTTGGAACGGGAAAAACGGATTCGGATCTGGTCGTCCGCTTGCTCGACGGGCGAAGAGCCCTATACGATCGCCATCACGCTCTACGAAGGCGTGCGGGATCCGGCGCAATGGGACTTCAAAATTTTGGCCTCCGACTTGTCCACGCGCGTTCTGGCGAAGGCGGCCTCCGGGATCTATGAGGAAGAACGATTGCGCGACGTCGCGCCGGCCGTCCTGCGTCGGCATTTTCTCCGAGGGCGAGGAGAGCGGGAAGGGTTGTTCAAAGTTAAACCCCATCTCGCATCCGTCGTGCGGTTTCTGCGGATCAACCTCATGGACGATCAATTTCCCATCAAAACGCCGCTCGACGTCATTTTTTGCCGCAACGTCATGATCTATTTTGATCGTCCGACACAAGAACGGCTCGTCAACAAATTCCATCGCTATCTGAAGCCCGGCGGGTACCTCTGCATCGGCCATTCCGAGAGTCTTCAGTGGGTGAAGCATCCTTTCAAGCTGGTGGTTCCCACGATTTATCGAAAGGAACGGTAAACTTCATGGTTGAAGCCGATGGAGAACGATTCCGCCATGTCCGGAGGATGCGAGACTGTCGGTTTCCACATGAGATCGCGGCGATTTTGCCCGGTGAGTTCTTCGTCAGCCAAGGCCCGATGATCGTCTATACGGTCCTCGGTTCCTGCATCTCGGCTTGTATTCGCGATCCAGTCGTCGGGGTCGGAGGAATGAATCACTTCATGCTGCCTGAGCCCAAAGACGCCGCCACTGATTCTTGGGGTGAGTCCACACGCTATGGATCCTTCGCGATGGAGTCGTTGATCAACGAAATCCTCAAACGGGGAGGAATGAGAACACGACTGGAGATCAAACTGTTCGGCGGAGGGAGGATCTACGAGGGCAATATCGACATCGGAGCTAGGAATATCGAGTGGGTACTCAATTATCTGAAGGTGGAAGGATTTCAGCCTGTGAAGCTCGATCTCGGCGATGTGTTTCCGCGCAAGGTCTATTATTTCACCGATTCGGGCCGCGTCTTGGTCAAGAAAATCGAACGGCTTAAGAACCGGACGATCATGGATCGTGAACAGGAGTATGCCGCCAAAATACAAGCCGATGGACAAGGAACAGTGGATGCGGTCACGTTGTTTTAGACACTGAGCGGTACGTGCCTATGGTCGGCGGTGTCACGGTCGGGAGACAAACCATGACCGAGGCCGGCAGAGGTTGAAACCGGAAACCCGGGATCGTTCATGGCGAAAATTCGAGTTCTGACGGTCGATGATTCGGCGCTGATGCGGCAGGTGTTGGCGAGCCTCTTAGCTCGGGATCCGGAAATCGAGGTGATCGGGTCGGCCCCTGATCCGTACATCGCTCGCGAAAAAATCAAGGCGTTGAATCCCGATGTCCTGACCCTGGATGTCGAAATGCCCAAGATGGACGGGCTGACCTTCCTCGAGAAACTGATGCGAGGCCGCCCCATGCCGGTCGTCATGGTGAGTTCGCTGACCGAAGTCGGTTGCGAAACCACGCTTCGGGCGCTGGAGCTGGGCGCGGTCGATTTCATCACCAAGCCGAAGCTCGACCTTCAAAGGGGTATGAGCGACATCGCGCAGGAGTTGATCGACAAGGTCAAGGCCGCGGCCGTCGCGCGGATAAGAAGTCCTCAGTCGCAGGTTCCGAACAGCCGGTCTGGCGTGGAGTCCGAAACCTCCGGCTTGACGCGTGTGCGTGGGACGGCGGCGATGCTTAAGACGACCGATACGATCATTGCGATCGGCTCTTCGACCGGTGGCACCGAGGCGGTGAGGGAAATTTTGATGGCGCTGCCGGCGAATACGCCGCCGATTCTCATCACGCAACATATGCCGCCGCGATTCACCAAAACGTGGGCGGATCGGTTGAATGATCAGTGTCGGGTTTCCGTGAAGGAGGCTGCCGATGGCGACAGTGTGCTCCCAGGCCATGCCCTGGTTGCTCCGGGGGGGTATCACATGGCGCTCAGCCGAAACGGCGCCCGGTACACGGTTCGGGTCACGCAAGATCCGCCAGTGAACCGCCACCGGCCATCGGTGGATGTGCTGTTCGAGTCGGTCGCCACCTATGCCGGTCGCAACAGCATCGGCGTGATTTTGACGGGCATGGGAGGTGACGGAGCCAAGGGGATGCTGGCTATGAAGGAGGCAGGCGCCTCCACGATCGCGCAGGACGAAGCGACGTGTGTCGTCTTCGGTATGCCGAAAGAAGCTATCAAGCTCGGCGGGGTGGACAAGGTGCTTCCGCTTGGGGACATTGCCGGGGCGGTGATGGAGCTTGTGAGACATTAACCAAGAAGAAAGGGAGGAAACCATGTCGATGCGTGTCCAAGAACGTGCGATACCGAACGGAGTGATCCTTGAACTGGCGGGGGATCTAACCTACGCCAACCGCGAGCAATTTAAGGCCGCCGTGGAGGCCGTTCACCAGCGTGGCATCCGACGCCTGTTGTTGGATATGGCCAACGTCCGTTTTATCGACAGTTCCGGGTTGGGGTTGCTCGCCCTGGTCGCTCAGCGATTCAAATTGACCCAAGGGCAAGTGGGATTGCTCAATCCTCAGGCCTATGTGCGGGAAATCATGGCGCTGGCCAATATCCCCTCGCTGATCCCCATCTACAAAAGCGAGCAGGAGGCGCTGGCGGTTTCGGGCAAGGCTGCGTAAGGGCTTCAAACGGTTCACCGATGAAGTTCGAGTGGTATGCGGCTTGTCTATATTGTGTGAAGGCGACCGTTTCGTGCCTGCTCGGTTCCGTGGTCTGAGCGCTGTGGCAGGGAGATGAGAAGGACGAGGAAGGGAGTGATCGCATGACGGTGCGGCAATCGGGTCTTGAGCACAAGCCGCTCGGTCTCGAACATGGGCAGGGAGTTCTTATCGACTCTGTTGCCGAGGAAGCGGTTCGGCCATCACCGGTTGTCTTGATCGTGGACGATGATCCGGTCGCCCGCCTGGCTATGGCCGGCAGAGTCAAGCGACTCGGCTATCGTGTGCTCGAAGCGGGGGATGGCAAGTCCGGCCTGGAGTTGCTTCGCCTGGAACGGCCGGATCTGACGATCCTTGATTGGATGATGCCCGACCTCGATGGTCCTTCCTTTTGCGAGCAGGTGCGGCGTGATCCCGAGATCGGATCAAGCCAGATCCTCATGATGACGAGCAACGATCATCCCGAGCATATTGCGGAGGGGCTCGCACGGGGCGCAGATGATTTTTTGAGCAAGGCCGCAAGCCGCCAAGAAATTATTGCCAGAATCCAGGCCGGTATCCGAACGGCGAGCTTGATCCGCCGATTGGAACAGATCACGGACCAGTTGCGCCGGAAGCAGATGCTGTTGGATCAAGAACTGCGAGCCGCCGCTCGCTACGTCGAGTCCCTGCTACCGGTTCCGGGCATGGTTGTGCCCGGTGTCGAACTTGCTCATCTCTACCGCCCCTCTCTGGCCTTGGGCGGCGATCTGTACAACGTGGTCCTGTGTGGCGATGGCTCTATCTGCATGTATCTTCTTGATGCGTCGGGACACGGGGTAGCGTCGGCCCTGCGGTCCGCATCGCTCGCCTCGTTTTTGCGCGAGGACAGCCTGCTGCGTTATGTCGGGTCACATGATCCCGGGGCCATTCTGACGGAGGCCAATCGGTTGTTTCCTATGACTGAGGCGGGCGAGTATTTCACGATCATCATGACGCGGCTCGATGTGCGGTCTCAGAAACTGTTCTATGCCGCCGCCGGCCATTCCGGTGTCTGTGTCTCTCGTCGGAACGGCACGGTCGAGTGGTTGGTGCAACCGAGCCTGCCGCTGGGATTTGACGCCGCTTGCGTCTATCAGACAGCGGAGATTCTCTTGCGGCCCGGTGAGCGATTGTACCTGTTCAGCGATGGTCTCTATGAGGTGCCGAATTCTCACTCTACAGAAGAGCTGTGGGGAAAGGAGCGATTGGCCGCCGCTCTGTGTCGAGCGGCGGATCAGCCGTTGAACGGGACGTTGTCCACCGTTGTTGCGGAAGCGTCTCAATGGTCCGGCCAAGACGGCTTCCCCGACGATGTTGCGGTGATGGGGATCGAACTCAAAGAGTGCCCGGTGATTGAGCGGGTGTCGTTTTCAGAAACCGACGAGGTGCCGGATGAGCCATGATCAGGCATTTGATCTTCAAGAAGCCTTGAGCCGTGTGGATGATGACCGTGAAACCTTTCAGTTGATGGTGGAGGCATTTCTGGAACAGGGACCCCAAGACCTGGCGGCGATCGAAGTGGCGTTGGAGAAGCGGGATGCGGGTGCAGTGGCCAAGTCCGCCCATCGGTTGAAAGGGTCTGTTCTTCAGTTTTGCGCGGAGGATGCGGTGAGGGCGGCCAAAGCCGTCGAAGCGGCCGGAAAAGACGGCAACCTCCCAGAGGCCGAGCGGATATTTCCGGCGTTGAAAACGGAACTGGAGCGCCTGCTCGGTGCTCTTCGCGCGGCAGCGGAAAAGGACCTGGCGGTATGAATGAAGGACGGGTTTCGGGCACCCTCTTGTTGGTCAATCCGTCCTGTGATCTTCACCAGGACATCATTCGTGATGTTGAGCAGACTGGGCTGACAGTCATTGCGACGTCGGATCCATCCGAGGCGGTGTTGCTGTGCGAACGGCAAGCACCTGACGTCGTGATCACCGATTTGTCTCTCTGCGGAGAAGCCGGTCTGACCTTGATTCAAGCGCTCCGAAGGCACGGTCGAACCTGTCCGGTCATCGTCGTTTCCGAGGAACCTTCCGGAGGGATGGTCGCCAAGGCCTTTCAGGCCGGAGCGACGGAGTGCCTTCAAAAGCCGATCGTCAAAGAAGAATTCACTCGCGTGCTGGATCGCATCGGGCGCTGGGCGGGCGGAACGGCCGTTCCTGTTTCCGGTCTGCTGCGGTTCGATCAGCGGTTTGTCTTGACGTGTGATCTGACCTCTGTCGAAGAAACGGTCTTGTGGATGATAGAAGCGACAGCCATGATGGTGCCGGACGCCGTGCGGATGGGCCTGCGAGGGGCGCTACAAGAACTGCTGGTCAATGCGGTAGAGCATGGAAACCTTGAAATTTCCTCCGACGAGAAAAAACAAGCGGTGGCCAACGGCCGGTATGAGGCCTTAGTGTTGGAGCGATCAGCTCAACCGGCATTCAAAGAGCGATGTGTCATCGTGGAAGTCTCCTGCGATACCAAGGCAAGGCGGTTGACGTATTGCATCATCGATCAGGGGAAGGGATTTGATTGGCGGGCGATGTTGGAGCGGAAACCGGAGGGGGTTGGATTGATGGACGGAAGCGGGCGGGGATTGTTGTTGGTGCGATCGCTGTTCCCCGATCTCTCTTATAACGAGCGTGGCAATGAAGTGATGTTTACAGTACCGCTCGGCTGAATCTGTGAAGGGACGTTTCAGTGGTTGCCTGTCGTCTCAACCCTTGCTTCCGGCAACAGGCGACATGCCTCGTGTCGGTCGGTTAGAACACCCGCAAATATTTCACGGTACAGCGGCCCTTGTTCGGTTCTCGATGCAGCACCGCAAGAGCCGTCTTGGTCGATTCGTTGACGGTGATGGCGAGCTGCACGGAAAAATAGTCGCTTTTGACGTCATACACGGATCCCGACGCCCGCAATTTGGCGCCGATATCGACGAAACTCCCGATGCGGTTCAACTCCTCTTTGGTTTTATAGGGCCGTCCCTGGATGATTTCCATCGCCATCGCCGATGTGATGTCTGGATCGAGGGCTTGGATGACAGGGGGCTCGGCGGTGTTGATGTTGACCGGCTCGCCGCCTTCGATCGGATGTACCGTGACGTATCGTGACAATCGAGCGATGATATCCGGTGTGAAGCCCTTGACGAGCCGAAGATCGCTCAGCGCCTGGAGCGGGCCGTTGGCCGCCCGGTAGGGCGGCTTGAGCGATTGATAGTACAGGCTCTCGGCGCCAGCCGGTCGTGGATTGTCGTCTTGATCGATCCAATCGATCAGGGCATCGACGAGGTCGGGGTTGATCTGGAGCAATTCGAAGAGCCGTCGGATCCGGTCGGTCCTCGTTTTGGATTGGATCGGATCGCCGGCGGAAGCCACAAGATCGTTGAGATTCAGCTTGCCTCGCTCATCCTGGATCTGAGCGCTCAGCAATCCGTCCCCGATCGCATAGTTCTTGATCGGCAGCGCCCATAGGTCCAATGGGCCGTCGAACCGTTCGCCGCTCCGTTTGTCGCGCAGAAAGTCCTGCTGAAGCGCGGCGCTCGCCGCTTGGACGGCCGCGCGCATCAACGCGCCGGATTTGACGTGGTCGCGGAATGCGGCCGCTTCGCGGTATTCGCGCCGCGCTTCTGCGTCGAATTCGAGAATGATCGCCGTCAGGAGCGCCAGCACGAGAAGGGAAAGCAGCAGCGCGATTCCTCGCTCATCGGCTTTTTGCATAACTCAACACACGGATCGTCGCTTCCAGATTGACGGGGTTGTCGAATTTCGGGCGAATCTTCACATGACGGACATGCAGGTCATACGGCGCTTGGTCGATCGCCACGAGCAGGTCCAGCAACTCCGGCAACTGCACGCCGTCGAGCCGAAGATCGACCGCCGTTTCTTCATACCCCGAGGAGAGCGTTTGAACCTGCGGCTGCATGCCGGCGATCCGGTCTCGCACACGGGCCGTCCCGGCGGCTTCTTCCATGAAAGCCAGCAGAGAAAAAGGACCGCCTGCCTCGGGCAGGCGTTGTTCGGTTTGCGAGAGACGGTCTCGTTTCGTGGCGTACTCCTGGCTCAAGACGGCCAATTCCTGAAGGTCTTTGCGCTTGCGCGCTTCTTGGCGGGCCAGCCGGTCGTATGAGTCGAGCAGGGGGTCGATGACGAGCGCGAACAGCAGGCCGAGTCCGACGACGATCCCACCGACGAGCACGATCGTTCGCTCGCGCGGAGAAAGCTGACGCCAGCGTTCTTGGAGACTCTGCATCATAGCCGACGCACCGTGACAGTCATGCGGAACACCACCTGGTTCGGTGCTATGCCCACGCGGGTTTCCGTGACGGAGACGTCTTCGAAACGGGCGCTGGACGCGAAGGCGTGTTTGATTTTGTCCACCGCATCAAAAGACGACGTCTCCCCTTCCAAAAGAATCGTTCCGGCGTCAACCGTCAACTCACGGACTTTCACCGGTACGCCGGGCGGCAGCTCTTTGGCGAACGCCGACAGTGTCGGAAGAACTTTTGGCTGGGAGCCCTCGATGGCAGCGAGGGTTTTGTCTATCGAAGCAATCCGATAGCGCGCTTGATCAAGCTCGTCTCCCGGCGCGGCGGTCGATCCGAACGTCTGTTCGTAGCGTGCCTGGAGCGCGGCTTTCAGTCCGGAGACCCGATTGTTTTGCAGCACGAAGTGGATGGCGAAGTCCGCGATGGCCAGGAGACCAATGATCAATACCGCTCCGACGGCCAGGCGGATATCCGACCTGGAGGCCTTGGTTTTGGCCGTGTCTTCTCCGGAAATGCTCTTGAAGTCCAGGGCGAGGCCGTCCGCAGAAGGCGTGAATCGCCAACGGGGTTTGACGATCTTCGGATGGACGGCCAGCCCGAACGCGATCGAGAAGGCCCGCGGGCTGTCATGGCCGAATCCTTGTCTGGGTCCGACGGGGGAAAGCCCCAATTGGCGGGCCACAAATCCTCCCATCTCTCGAAGTTTGGACCCTCCTCCCGAGACCCAGCAGTGGGTCAAACGGCTGCGTTGCGATCCTTCATAAGCTTGGATCGTCACGTACAGCTCCCGCACCAACGGTTCCACCCAGGCATTCATCTGTTCGACCGCCATGCTTCGCTTGAGGCGTTCGGCCTCGGCAAACCCGCATCGCTCTCGTGCCGCCAAAGCATGGGTCAGGTGGTTTCCTCCCCATAGAATGGTTCGAAGCACTACCGGTCGTCTCTCGTGGATCAGACAGAGGGTCGTTTTCGATGCGCCGACGTCGATGACGACCAGATCATCGGGGACGTCCCGGTGTTCGTTCCGCAGATATTGTGTGACGGAGAAGAGAGCCAGGGCATCGACGTTGACGGCCGACGGCTCGACGTCGGCTTGGGCCAGAAACCGCAGATGGTCGGCCACTTTGTCTTTTGGAGCGGCGGTGACGAGCACTTCCGATCCTTTGTGTTCTCGGGGCGATCCATCGGACACGCGACCGGGCGGCAAGACGACGCTGCCGATCGCCAGGTCTTCGAGCGGCATGGGCACCAGGTTTTCTATCTCGAACGGAACGATTTCAGTCAGTTTGGCCGCATCCTTGAACGGAAACGAGAGTGTTCGAACGAACAAGTCATGGCAGGGAATGGCGGTGACCAAACGATCGGTGGCGTAGAGCCCATGTTGCCAGAGAAACCCCCGTAGAGCCTGAACCCGTCGTGCGGGGTCCAAATCCTCTGGGCGGGCGAACGGCAATGGTCGATGAAAATAGTCGATCGACTCGCGTCCGCTCAATCGCCGGCGAAAGCGGACGGCTTTGAATCCCGTCTGCCCGACGTCAAGTCCGACACATTCGGTCACGATGGCCATCAAACAACCCGAAAGCAATGAGGCGGGGCTTCAGAAGCGATGGTTGACGTTTTCAGAAGATGCTTTTCCCCGCTCGAATCGGAAACGTCTCTGCTACTTTACAACGTGACCCTCGGTTGTGCCAATGGGCCGACGATCTTGACAGTGAGCGGCGAGCCGACCGGGAGCGGAGGCAGCCCCAGGGGAAGGGCCTTCGCGGCAAATCCGGTTCCTGGCACCAGGGTCAGCGTCAAGGCCAATTGGCTGTTCCGCAGCGGGTTCTGGATCGTGAGGGTTCCTTCTCCGGTGAACGACCCGTCAATCCCCTCGCCGTTGAGCGTCGTCACCCTGCACGTGCTGTCTCGGCACTCCAAGCCGATGGAGATTTTTGCGAATGTCAGAGACAGAGTTCGCCCATTGCCCAGCGGGATGCGATCGATGGCGATGTCCGTCGCCTCGGCTTTCCATGTCCCTTCTCCGCCGATGTTTTGGGACGGGAGATGGTTCGAGCCGGTACGGTGCACAAACTCACTGTCGATGGCGCCGCGGCTGACGTATCGGCCGAGAAACCGAGACAAATCGACATGCCGAAGTCGCCCTGTCGCCGACCACGGTCCCTGCCCAGTCAGCGAGGAGGCTGATAGGCTGAAGCGGGCCTGTCCGGCTGACGGTGCGGTGTCGGGTTGGACGGTCACGTCGAGGGTAAGGGTGCCGCCCAATGCCTGGAGCAGACCGATGTTTGCTTGGAGCAGGGCCAGCTCGATCGGATCCCATTCGGGCATGTTCAATGAGACCTGTTGCCATTTGATGCCCATCGGCCATGCGATCGACCACTCTGTCGTCCGGATGGTGATCCCGGTTGCTCGGTTCAGTTCGGACGCGAGTCTCGTCTGCAACGCGTCGTAAGGAAAGGTGGCGACCAGGCCGAACCCGAAAGTGCCGAGTCCGACCGCGATCCATGCGAGATGTCCCTTCCGTGCGTCGAGCCAGTTTCTGATCATGATGCCGCCTCGAGCGTGACCCATTCGCGAACGGTCCAGGGGTCCGTATGGGGCGGCTGAACGGTGAGCTCGATCAACACCGCCTTGGGCAATTTGTTGAGTCCTCCCCACTCGTCGAGCCACACGCGGCTTTGCGCGTCG
>JANDJL010000042.1 GCA_024330965.1 Nitrospira sp.
TCAATTCGAGCGCGAGGCCGATCACGTTCGGGCGAAGGCGGAGTCAATTTGGAAATCGAAGGCGCCGGCCGGAGGCGACCAGGAATTTATCGCCCATCGATTTGAGATGACGACCGCGAGTGAGTCGGCGACTCAATCGAATTTGGGAGATCCTCAACGCCAAGCCGACTCTATGCCGAAGCCGCAACGTTCTCCGATTCACGGCTCCGACGGCGATGGGCTGGGGCCTGCTTCGCCCCGTTTCGTGGCGTTCGAGGTCTCGCGTCCGGACCTCGGTCACGTCCACGTTCGCGTCGCCGTCAGAAACGATCTCGTCCACGCGCATTTGTCGTCGGATCGTCCCGACGTCGCTCACTATTTGGCTGGCGGCCACGATCGTTTGCAATCGGCCTTGCAGGCCAACGGGTTAGAGATGGGGCACTTTCGCGTCGATATCGATCGCCACGGTGCCGGTCGATCGTTTCACCAGGGTCCATCTTACGGTCAAGACCATGGATGGCGATCGGAGAAGCCGGCGCCGGAGCAACACCACATGACGTCCGAGCTGTCCGTCCATGCGGGGGCGCCGTACGCCGGTATGCTGAACGTGGTGGCGTAACGTTGACGACCGTATCAAAGGAGCAAGAACGAGCATGGCTATGATGACGGGCATCAGCGCGGCGGAGAGCGCCGCCGACGTGACTCGATCCACCGGCCCCAGAGAATTGGGGCAGGATGATTTTCTCAAACTGCTCGTGACGCAGCTGAAGCATCAGGACCCTCTCAATCCGACAAACAACACCGAGTTCGTGGCGCAGTTGGCGCAGTTCAGCCAGCTTGAGCAGAGCATCAAGCAGGCGCAGTTGCTCCAGCGCACGTTGGACGCCCAGCAGGCGTCGCTCCAGTTTACGTTGGCGCCGCTCGTGGGACGGCGGATCGGCGTGGACATGCCGTTGGTCGAACGGGGGGACGGGACGCCCATGATCCGCTATGCCTTGGACAAAGACGCGGCCAGAGTGCGCATCGACATCATAGATCAGCAGGAGCGAGTCCTTCGATCGATGGAGTACGCCAATCGACCGTCCGGTCTCAATGTGGTCGAATGGGACGGCCGAAACGGAAACGGGGAACCGGTGCCGGTGGGGGTCTACCGCTATCGTGTGTCCGCGATCGACGGTCACGGCGATCCGGTGACCACTCGAAGTCGAGCCGAACTCACGGTGTCCGGGATTCGGATGGAAAACGGGGCGGCGAAATTGGCCGTCGGCAACCTGAGCATTGACCCATCGGAGGTTGTGGAACTGAGGTAAATGTCGCACTGATCCAAGGAGGTCTGGACATATGGGAATCCTGTCGTCGCTGTTCACCGGTGTGAGCGGCCTCAACGCCAACGGCATGGCGCTGTCCGTCATCGGAAACAATATCGCCAATCTCAGCACCGTCGGATTTAAAGGGAGCAGAGCCACCTTTGCCGATCTGATCAGTTCGTCGATCACGGGAGGGGCGGGCGCGATTCAGACCGGGATCGGTGTGGCATTGACGTCCGTGCAGGGCAATTTTTCGCAAGGGTCACTGGCCTCTTCGTCGAACGTCCTCGACCTTGCGATCGACGGCAACGGGTTCTTTATCTTGGAAGACGCCCAAGGCGCGCGGTTCTACTCCCGAGCCGGCATCTTTCGGTTGGATCAGAACAACAACATCGTCGATCCCGTCGGTTTTCGGCTGCAAGGGTTTCTTGCCGATACGACCGGCACCATTACCGGGACGATGAGCGACATTTCTCTTCCTTCGACGACCGCGCCACCCAGGGCCACCACGACGGCTTTCATCGCGGCCAATTTGAATTCCGCGACCACGCCGACGGGAGTGCGGGGCAATCTGGTTGGCTCCGGAGCCTCCACGACGACGACGGGCGCCGGCAACAACAGCTTCAACATCAATTTGAACGGGGATGGGGCTCAGACCGTTACGGTGGCCAACGGGCTGACGGGCCAGGATCTGGCCACGGCCATTCAAAACGCCGTGCGATCGCTGACGCCCAATGATCCCTACTTGGCCGCAGCCTATTCGGGATTTACCGCGACGGTCAGTTCCACCGGTGTGTTTACGTTCACCTCCGGCATCACCGGAACGCCCAATAACTCGACGACGGGAACCGGCAACGTCACAGTCACGGCCAACGGCAGCGATACCTTGGCGGCGAACTTGAACATGACGGGCGGCACGCAAACGACGGGAACTGATTTTCTGCTGTCCAATCCCTCCGCCACATCGAATTTCTCAACCTCCATGACGGTGTATGATTCGTTGGGGAACGCCCATCTGCTGACGACGTACTTTACAAAGATCGGGGACAACACCTGGAACTACAATGTCGTCGCCTCAGTCAACGAAGTGGTGGCTGCAAATTACCATCCTGCCAATATTGACACCACGCTAGGGATTGTGCGGGTCGGCTCCGGCACTGTGACGTTCAATACCGACGGCACCCTTGCCCGGGAAAGTCCCGTCATCCGCTACGATACCGGGACGGCGGCCGGAACGGCAGGGACGACGGCCGGCGAATTGCAAATTGATTTCGTCGGCGCCACGCCGGACCAACTGATCGTGATGAATTTTGGAACCAGTGTGACAACCGACGGGGGAACCGGTTTGGACGGAACCACGCAATTCGGCTCGACGTCGGCGTTGGTGCAATTGACGCAAGACGGTTTTTCGGCCGGCACGTTGCAGGCCTTTTCCGTCGATTCCAACGGCACGATCAGCGGACGGTTTTCCAATGGACAGTTGCGTCCGTTAGCACAGGTGGCGCTGGCGCGATTCCCCGACCCCATCGGTTTGATACGGATGGGCAAGAACACCTTTGCGGAATCCGGAACATCCGGACAACCATTGATCGGCGTTCCGGAAAGCGCCGGTCTGGGACGAGTGTTGTCGAATTCGCTCGAACTGTCCAACGTCGATTTGGGCGAAAGTTTCATTGAAATGATCGCTGCGCAACGGGGATTCCAAGCCAATTCACGGGTCATTACGACCTCCGACGAAATTCTGCAAGAGTTGGTCAATCTGAAACGGTAACCTCATTTGAGGGGGCGGAGCGCCGATGCCCCGCCCTCCCGTCGATCCAAGTGGAACCGATCGCCAGCCTGTCATGCGGGCACTCGTGTCACGTCTGTCAGTTTTCTGACGGCGGCACGGGTCTTCTTGACGCCGAACCAAGTTCTTCCTTTCTCCGACGATACAGCCGCTTAAATTGATAGATGGTGGAGCAATGCGTGGTGCCGGAAGACCGTGAAGGGCTTCCGATAATGGCATAGGCATTGCAACTCCTGAGAGACGCGGAAGTTGTGGCGGTTTGAGCAGGCGAGGAGGATGGTTATGGCCGATGCGGTGGCGACGGATGAAAAAGAAACGGTGCGGATTTCAGCCCCCCCTATCCCGATCAAGCTCATTGTCATCGTGGCGCTTGTCGCGCTTGTCACCGGCATCGGAGGAGCCGTGCTGGCGGTCAAGCTGTTGGGCGGAGCAGGCAAAGGAGCTGAAAGTGTCGGCGAGCACGCGGGCGAGGAAGACAGCAAGGGAAAAGATTCCGGCAAACAGGGATCGGTCGCCGCTCCGGGAATCATGGTCGATCTGGATCCGTTCATCGTCAACTTGGCTGATGCGCCGGAGATCCGCTACCTCAAGATCGTCATTAAGCTGGAGGTCGACAGCGAGACAGTGGCGAACGACCTCAAGGCCCGCGTGGCCCAAGTGCGTGACACAATTTTGGTGTTGCTGAGCAGCAAGGACGTCAACACCGTCAGAACGGCCCAAGGAAAATTTCAGTTGCGCGACGAAATCACCCAGCGTGTCAACGGATTGTTGGCGAAGCCGGGAGTTCGTGCGGCGTATTTCACCGAGTTCGTCGTGCAATAAGCCGCGGGTATGGAAAAAATTCTTTCCCAAGAGGAAATCGACGCGCTGCTCAAAGGCATGGCGTCGGGGGATGTGGATACGACGCCCAAAGCGGGGGCGCCGGATCAGGGAGGAGTCGCTCCCTACGATCTGCTGAATCAAGAGCGGATCGTCCGGGGGCGAATGCCGACGTTGGAAATGGTGAATGATCGATTCGTCAGGCGCCAAGCCGTTTCATGGACCGGGATGATGCGTGAGACGATCGATCTACTCGTGGTGGGGACGCAAGTCCTCAAGTTCGGCGAGTTCTTGAAAAAGGTTCCGTTGCCCTCGTCGCTCAACGTGTTCCACATGCACCCGCTGCGAGGAAACGGCTTGTTCGTCATGGATGCGTTCTTGGTCTATCTGATCGTCGATTATTTTTTCGGCGGGAAAGGGCAAACGCACGTGAAGCCGGAAGGGCGGGACTTTACGCCGGTTCAGTTGCGCGTCATCAGGAGGCTGCTCGTTCACGCCCTGGGGGACCTCGAAAAATCCTGGCAGGCCGTGTTGCCGGTCAAGGTGGAATACGTGCGGTCGGAAAGCAATCCTCAGTTCGCCATGATCGTGACGGCCTCGGAGATCGTGGTCGTGGTGACGATTCAAGTGCTGATCGGAGACACCGCCAGGGATTTTTTTTTGGTGTATCCCTATTCGATGCTGGAGCCGATCAAAGAAAAATTGTATTCCGGATTGGTGTCGGACCAAATCGAACAGGACGGGGCCTGGACGGCTCGATTCCGCGAGAAACTGCAGGAATGCCCCCTGTCCGTCACCGTGCGGTTGGGGACGACGACCGTCACGCTGCGCGACGTGCTGAACTTCGCGCCGGGCGACGTGATTCTGTTGGATCAACGGCCTGGAGATCCGCTGGATTGCTACGTCGAAGGGTTTCACAAATTCCAGGGCAGTCCCGGTGTGTACAAAGGCAACCATGCGTGCCGCGTCACGAAAATATTCAACTGATCATCAGCGAGAGGAGTTTGAGGGATGGCTGATTCAGGATCGGCGCCGGAAGCGGGGGTGAAGCGTGAGGCCGGGGGGGGCGCCACGCCTCAGCCGGCGTCATTTCCTCCCGTGCAGAACGTCGAAACGACGGGGGCGCCGAAAAATATCGAGTTTCTGCTCGATATCCCCATGAACGTGTCGGTCTACGTCGGCTCAACGAAAATGGCCATTCGGGATCTTTTGCAATTGGCCCAAGGCTCGGTCATCGAACTGGACAAGCTGGCCGGAGAGCCGATGGATGTCATGGTGAACAACAAGCTGGTCGCCCGGGGCGAGGTGGTCGTCGTGAATGAAAAATTCGGGATCCGCTTGACCGATGTGGTGAGCGCCGCCGAACGGGTTCAGCAACTGGGGTGAGCAGGCGGAAGGAGCGATCGTGATCGATTTCTGGGACAGCCTGCTCCGCACATTGTCGGCCCTGGCCGTCGTGTTGCTGCTGATGGCCGCGGCGGCGCTGGCCGCCAGGCGGATCGTCGGCGGCCGCCTGGGAACGTCGGGGCGACACGAGTTGATCCGCGTCGTGGCCAGCGGAGCCATCGCGCCGCGAAAGACGATCATGTTGGTGTCCGTGGCCGGGGAGTATCTCATTGTCGGAGCCACTGCGACGGACCTTGTTCCGCTGGGCCGCGTCAGCGACGCGGAAAATGTGCGGAAACTGCTCGCGTCGGCGGAGAGTCCATCCGCACCGGTGATTTCCTCATCGCCGTTGACGGCCTGGATGCAGCGTTTGCCGGTCGAATCCTTCTTGCGCCGCACGGAGAACCATGGCGAACGATAGCACCATGAGCCGATTGACGCGGTCGGCGATCTTCGGATCGGCGGTCTCGGCTGCCGTCTCCATCTTCGGACTGACATCCGAGGCCTTGGCCGGCGGGCCCTCGATCAGCATCGATCTCGGCTCGGACGGCCCCAAACAAACAGCCGCCGTCATACAAATTCTCGTTCTGCTGACGGTGCTCTCACTGGCGCCGGCGTTGTTCATCATGGTCACCTCGTTTACGCGGATCGTGATTGTCTTGTCGTTTCTCCGGCAGGCGCTCGGGACTCAGGCGGTTCCCCCGAACCAGGTGCTGTTGTCGCTCGCCCTCTTCTTGACGATGTTCGTCATGGCGCCGGTTGGACAAACGGTCTATACCGAGGCGCTTCAGCCCCTGATGGCCGAACGGATTTCCTATGAGGAAGCGTGGAAGAAGGGGATCGAGCCAGTTCGGGGGTTCATGCTGCGCCAAGTGAGAGAGCGGGACCTCGAACTGTTCATCGACCTCGGCCGGCTGCCGAAGCCGGAGAAGGTCGAGGACATTCCGACTCACGTCATCATTCCGGCGTTCATCTTGAGCGAACTGCGGGTGGCGTTTCAGATCGGCTTTTTAATTTACATTCCTTTTTTGATCGTGGACATGGTGGTCGCCAGCGTGCTGATGTCGATGGGGATGATGCTGCTGCCGCCCGTGGTGATTTCCTTGCCGTTCAAACTGGTGCTGTTCGTTTTGGCCGACGGCTGGTACTTGGTCGTGGGATCGATGGTCAGGAGTTTTCAGTGACGGGTTCACAGCGAACAGCGCGGAGCCGAACGGGCAAGAGCGGCTCACTCGTCGTTCGATTCATGAGATCCGCCCGCGACGCCAGGGGGCGGATGTGGCGGATGTGAAGGTCAGGATAAGGAGGCAATCCCGTGACGCCGGAAATGGTGACTGAATTGGGACGGCAGGCGTTGGAGACGACATTGCTCGTGGCGACGCCGATTCTGGGCTTGAGTCTCGTGATCGGGTTGGCCGTGAGCGCGTTTCAAGCGATGACGCAGTTGAACGAGGCGACGCTCACCTTTGTTCCCAAAATCTTGGCGTTGTTCGGAGCGCTGTTGGTGTTTTTCCCCTGGATGCTGAACGTGCTGACGACGTTCGCCGCCAATCTGTTCGCCGCTATTCCGCAGTACGCCCATTAAGACGGTCATGGTCTTGACGCAGACGATTCAGATTGTGCTGCCGGAGTTCCAATCGTTTCTGGCGCTGATCGTGAGGGTCGGCGGGTTGCTCGCCTCGCTGCCGGTTCTGAGCGGGCAAGCCGTTCCGCTCAAAGCGAAGGTGCTGCTGGTCCTGGCGTTGGGCGCTGTGCTCGCGCCGGTCGTTCGTCTTCCCGCCGTCCCGTTCGATCCCGTCGCCTTGGCGGCCGGTCTCGTCGGTGAACTGGTGATCGGCTTGACGATCGGGCTGGCGGTGCGGCTGTTTTTCGGCGCGCTCGAACTCGCCGGCGACGTCGTGGGGATGCAAATGGGGTTCGGTGTGGTGCAGCTCTTGGATCCGGCCACGTCGCATCAGATGCCAATCATGGGACGGTTTTTCACCTTGCTGGCGTCGCTGGTGTTTCTTTCGCTCAACGCCCATGTCCTGGTCGTCTCAACTATCGTCGCCAGTTATGAGGCGATCCCGGCCTTCGGGACGGTTCCTCCGGCCGGATTGGGCGAGGAAATCGTGCGGCTCTCACGGGAGATGTTCGCGCTCGGATTGAAACTGGCCGCGCCGGTGTTGGTGACGATCCTTGTGACCAACGTGCTGCTGGCGATTTTAGGGCGGGCGGTCGCCCAGATTAACGTCTTCGTGCTCAGCTTTCCTGTAACCATCGCGGGTGGGTTGGCGATCTTGGCGCTGGCGATGCCGTTCATCGTGGTGTTGCTGGGACGCGAAATCGAACGGCTGCAATTTTCAATCAAAGGGCTCTTGAGCCTATTGGGTCATGGCTGAGGATCGGAGCAATAAAACCGAACGCGCCACCCCGAAACGCAAGGAGGAGGCGCGCCGAAAAGGGCAGGTGGCTCTCAGTCGCGACCTGTCCACCGCCGCCGTTTTGCTGGGCGGCATTGGCTTGCTGGCGGCGACGTTGCCGGCCGGCTTTCAGGCGATGATCGACATGACCAAGGAGGGACTGACGCTGTCGTTTCCGGAGCCTGTTCGGGATGGGTTGACGATCGAGCAGGTCCACGCACTTGTGATCCACGCTGGGTGGGGAGTGCTCGGCGTGACGTTGCCGATTCTCGGAGGGCTTCTGTTGATCGGGGGGGGAGCGACGATCGCCCAAACAGGATTCCTGTTTCGGCCGGAGGCGCTGCAGTTGGATCTCGGTCGCATCAATCCCCTCAAGGGGGTGTCCAGGCTATTTTCTCTGCGCTCGCTGGTGGAACTGTTCAAGGGGCTCCTCAAAATCGCGATCGTGACGGGTGTCGGGTTCGCCGCCGTCTGGGAGGATCTGAGCCATGTGCCGGGATTGACGGAATTGGACTTCGGCACGTCGCTGCACGTGACAGGATGGCTGTTGCTGAAGGCCACGTTGGTGGTCGGCGGCGCCATCGGAGTTCTCGCCGGATTGGATTATCTCTATCAGCGGTATGAATGGGAACGCAGTCTGCGCATGTCGAAAGAAGAGGTCAAAGAAGAACACAAGTCGACGGAAGGAGATCCGCTGATCAAGAGCCGAGTTCGGACCGCGCAACGGGAGCTGTTGAAAAAGCGGATGATGGCGGCGGTCAAAACCGCCGATGTGGTCGTGACGAACCCGACGCATCTCGCCGTGGCGCTCAAGTACGATGCGTCCAAGATGGCCGCCCCATGCGTGGTGGCGAAAGGCGCCGGAGAGATCGCCGAGCGCATTCGCGAAGTGGCCCGACATCATGGCGTGCCGGTCGTCGAGCACAAGTTCGTCGCCCGGACGTTGTTCGCGCTTGTGGACATTGGAAAGGAGATTCCGTCGGATCTGTATCGAGCCGTGGCGGAAATCCTCGCGTTCGTCTATCGCGCCCGCGGCATGACGGCGAGCGACGCGAGTGGACTTCGGGGGCAAGCGTAACGGCGAGGCAAGATAAATCGATCGACCGCAATCCGTCGCAAGGACCATGTCGACCAAGGTGGAACCGATTCAGCGCGCGTCGTTCGTCAAACATCCCGATATCCTCATCTCCGTAGGGGTCGTGGCCATTTTGATGGTCATGTTGCTTCCTCTCCCTCGGTTTCTGCTCGATCTGCTTCTGAGCTTCAACATTACCTTGTCCGTCATCATTCTGTTGGTCGGCCTGCAAGTGCGGCGGCCCATCGAGTTTTCGGTGTTCCCCTCCGTCTTGCTGATGATCACGCTCTTGCGACTGTCGCTGAACATCGCATCGACTCGCCTGATTCTCCTGCACGGCAACGAAGGAGTCGGTGCAGCCGGCGAGGTCATCAGGGCGTTCGGCAGTTTCGTGGTCGGCGGCAATTACACGGTGGGGTTGGTGGTGTTCTGCATTCTCGTGGTCATCAATTTCGTGGTGGTGACCAAAGGAGCCGGTCGCGTGGCCGAAGTCGCCGCACGGTTTACGTTGGACGCGATGCCGGGCAAGCAAATGAGCATCGACGCCGATCTGAACGCCGGCTTGATCAACGAAGCCGAGGCGCGGCGACGCCGTCGTGAAATCGCCGAGGAGGCCGATTTCTACGGAGCGATGGACGGAGCCAGCAAGTTCGTTCGAGGCGATGCTATCGCCGCCGTGGTCATCATTCTCGTGAACATCGTCGGCGGGCTGGC
>JANDJL010000043.1 GCA_024330965.1 Nitrospira sp.
CGTGCCATTGTCTGTCGAGGCGCAGGTCGAGGCCCGCGTGTTGATGATGTCTATCAATAACATTCTTTCTCCGGCCAACGGCAAGCCGATTGCCGTGCCGTCACAGGACATGGTGCTTGGGTGCTATTGGCTGACGAAAGAGAGGGTGGGCGCGAAAGGCGAAGGCAAAGTGTTCGGATCCGTCGAAGAAGTGCGGATCGCCTACGATGCCCGCGAAGTGGAAGAACATGCCCGTATTAAGGTACGGATCGGGAACGGGTTGGTGCAAACCACCGTGGGGCGGGTCCTGTTGTCGGAAATTCTTCCGGCTGGTCTGCCGTTTGCTCTCGCGAACAAACTGATGACCAAAAAGGAAATGACCAAGCTGATCGACTCTGTCTATCGCCAAACCGGTCATCGTGATACTGTCGAATTCCTCGATAAGATCAAGGACATCGGCTTTGCGTATGCGACAAAGGCGGGGGTCTCGATCTGCATCGACAACATGCATATTCCGACCAAGAAAGAGGACTTTGTTGAGAAGGCTCAGCGCGAGGTGAACGAAATCGAAAAGCAATACGCAGAAGGTCTGATCACCAACGGCGAGCGGTACAACAAGGTCATCGATATTTGGGCGCATGTGACCGAGCAGGTGGCCAACGAGATGATGAGGGAGTTGGGGGCGGGGGGAGATCCGGCAAAACCCGAATCCTTCAATCCTATTTTCATGATGGCGGATTCCGGCGCGCGAGGCAGTTCGCAGCAGATCCGGCAATTGGGCGGCATGCGCGGGTTGATGGCCAAACCGTCGGGCGAAATCATTGAAACGCCGATTACCGCGAACTTTCGCGAAGGGCTGACCGTTTTGCAGTATTTCATTTCCACGCACGGCGCGAGAAAGGGGTTGGCCGACACCGCTTTGAAAACGGCGAATTCCGGCTATCTGACCAGACGGTTGGTGGATATCGCGCAGGATGTCATCATCAGCGAGCTCGACTGTGGGACGCACGACGGCATCTTCGTCAGCGCCTTGGTCGAAGGCGGCGAGATCATTCAACCGTTGGAAGAGCGCATCCTAGGACGGTTGGCTGCGGAAGACATTCGAGATCCCGTGACGGGCGAGATTATCGTCTCGCGGAACGAGGAGATTCACGAGGAGCTGACCAAGTCGATTGTGGAAGCGGGAGTTGACAAGGTCAAAATCCGATCCGTGCTGACTTGCCAGTCGATCCGCGGCGTGTGCCGCGCGTGCTATGGTCGAGATCTGGCTCGTGGTCGATTGGTTGAAAAAGGAGAGCCGGTGGGGGTGATCGCCGCTCAATCGATCGGTGAGCCGGGAACGCAGCTCACCATGCGGACGTTCCATATCGGTGGAACCGCGAGCAAAGTGGTTGAACAAACCGTGCTCGAAGCCAAGCACTCGGGGCGAATCAAGTTCATGAGTTTCGACGCCAAGAAGAACGCCGACGTTCATAATCCCGGCATCGCCGTGCGGAACAAAGACGGCGAATGGGTTGTCATGAATCGCAATACCAAAATCGCGATTGTCGATGACAGCGGGCGCGAGCGCGAGAAATATCCGGTCGTCTACGGGGCGAAAATCAAAATCAAAGACGGTGATCCCGTCACGGCTGGACAAAAGCTTGTTGAGTGGGATCCGTATTCGCTGACGATCTTGACGGAGGTGGGAGGCAAGGTAGCGTTCGGTGACATCATCGAGGGCGTGACGATGAAAGAGGAGTTCGATGAAGTGACCGGGTTGTCGAGGAAAGTCATCATCGAACACGCTGGAGCCACCCTTCGCCCTCGTATCTCGATCAAGGATGAAACGGGGAAGACAGCCAAGGTTCCAAGCGGATCCAGTGCGGTCGCGCGCTATTTACTGCCAGTGGGGGCGCATATTTTCGTTGAGAAGGGCGCGATGGTGCATCCAGGTGACGTGTTGGCCAAAATTCCCCGCGAAACGACGAAGACGAAAGACATTACGGGAGGTCTCCCGCGCGTGGTCGAATTGTTCGAGGCTCGGAAACCGAAGGAGCAGGCCGTCATTACCGAAATTGATGGTGAAGTTTCGTACGGAGGATTCGTCAAGGGACAGCGAAAGGTCATCGTGGACAACAAAATGGGAGACGTGAAGGAGTACTTCATCCCGAAGGGTAAGCACGTCAATGTCCACGAAGGCGACTGGGTTCGAGCTGGTGAGCCGTTGATGGATGGATCGGCGAATCCGCACGACATTCTTGATGTATTGGGTCCGAACGAACTGCAAAAATATCTGGTGGATGAAGTGCAGGACGTGTATCGCTTGCAAGGTGTTTCGATCAATGACAAGCACATCGAAATTATCGTGCGACAGATGTTGAGAAAGGTCCGCATTGAAGACCCCGGCGATACGCAGTTCCTGCCGGGCAGTCAGGTCAGCAAACACGTGTTCGAATCTGAAAATCAGCGTGTGCTCGCTTCCGGCGGACAGCCGGCCATTGGTAAGCCGGTGCTTCTCGGGATCACAAAAGCTGCCTTGACGACGGACAGCTTTATTTCCGCGGCCTCTTTCCAAGAGACCACGCGGGTTTTAACGGAGGCCGCTATCAATGGGCGGGAAGATAAGTTGCTGGGGCTTAAGGAAAACGTCATTGTCGGTCGATTGATTCCCGCCGGTTCGGGTTTTGATGAATATCGGGATACCTTCGTGCTGAGCGAAAAATCGGAAGCTGTGACAGCGGGTGCGAATCAGCCCTCGACAACCGCTTCGGCTGGAACTGTTATTCCATCGCTCCATGCCGGGGAGAAATCTACATAAATGTGTCCGGAAGAAGATCTGGGTACTTGACAGCGTAAAGTAACGTCAATATAATCCCCCGTCTTTGTTCCGGATGAAGTCCACACCGCTCATTTTTGCGGAGAAGGTGAAGCAGGATGCCGACGATCAATCAACTGGTGCGCAAGGGACGAACTCTTGTTAAGGCAAAGACAAAGAGCCCGGCCTTGAAATCGTGCCCGCAGAAACGGGGAGTCTGCCTGCGCGTCTATACGACGACGCCGAAAAAACCGAATTCCGCCTTGCGCAAAGTCGCGCGTGTCCGTCTGACCAATGGGATGGAGGTCACGACCTACATCCCGGGGGTTGGCCACAATCTGCAGGAACATTCGATCGTCTTGGTACGTGGCGGACGCGTCAAAGATCTGCCTGGAGTCCGATACCATTTGGTGCGTGGAACTTTGGACGCGGTAGGGGTTGCGGATCGAAAGCAAAGCCGATCGAAATACGGGGCGAAGCGCCCGAAATAGTGGGCTGTGTCAACAGCGGTCGTTGTGAGCCGCACATGGGTGACGAGCCGGGACGAAGCCGGATAGAGGAGAGAAGGAAGAGAGATGCCTCGCAGTAAATTCTTTGGCCAGCGCGAAGTGTTGCCTGACGTGCGGTATCGAGACAAGCTCGTGGGGAAATTTATCAATGCGCTCATGACTCGCGGGAAAAAGAGCGTTACCGAACGAATTTGCTATGGCGCGTTTGATGTGATTCAGGAAAAAACCGGGAATGACCCTCTGAAGGTGTTTAAGGCAGCCGTGGACAACGTGAAGCCTATTGTGGAGGTAAAGTCTCGGCGGGTGGGTGGAGCGTCATATCAGGTTCCGGTCGAAATTCGGCCGTCACGCAGAGTGTCGCTGGCGCTTCGTTGGCTCTCGCAATGTGCCCGAACTCGAAGCGGGAGGAGTATGCGAGAGAAGCTGGCCGCCGAGTTGCTTGACGCGGCAAACAATACGGGGGCCTCAGTTAAAAAGCGAGAGGATGTGCATCGGATGGCGGAGGCGAATAAGGCGTTCGCGCATTATCGCTGGTAACGTCGGTCTGTGCTGCAGTCGAGCTGTGCTGCGATTCACAGACGCGTCGGGGCATGATCGCAGCAGTGTCTTGCCGGCTTGGCTTGCAGCACAGATGTTTTGTGAGGATGTCGGTGGCTCGTCAAACACCATTAGAACATACAAGAAATATCGGCATCATGGCGCATATCGATGCCGGTAAGACGACGACGACGGAACGAATTCTGTTCTATACCGGGCTGACCCATAAATTGGGCGAAGTCCACGAGGGCGCGGCGACGATGGATTGGATGGAGCAGGAGCGCGAACGTGGCATTACGATTACCGCGGCTGCCACGACCTGCTATTGGAAGAATCGGCGTATCAATATTATTGATACGCCCGGTCACGTTGATTTCACCATCGAAGTCGAACGTTCCCTGCGGGTGCTTGACGGAGCGGTGGCCGTGTTCGATTCGGTTCAGGGTGTCGAGCCTCAATCGGAAACCGTCTGGCGACAGGCAGATAAATATCGGGTGCCGCGCATTGCTTTTATGAACAAGATGGACCGAGTCGGCGCCGATTTTTATTTCTGCGTTCAGTCCATGATCGATCGTTTGGGTGCCACCCCTGTTCCGATCCAGATCCCTGTCGGGCGAGAGGCCGAGTTTCGGGGCTCCATCGATCTCATTTCGATGAAGGCGTATCTCTATGATGATGAAACGCTCGGTGCCAAGTATGTCGTTGAGGAAATCCCGCCCGATTTGTTGGAGAAGGCGCAGGAATATCGAGAAAAAATGATCGAATCGGTTGCGGAATTCGACGATCAAGTCATGGAAAAGTATCTGAACGGCCAGGCTCTCACGGAAGATGATATTCGGCGTGTGATTCGGGCCGGTACGATCGCGATGAAGATCACGCCGGTGCTGTGCGGATCGGCGTTCAAGAATAAGGGGGTTCAGCAGCTTCTGGACGGTGTGGTGGAGTTTTTACCGTCGCCTCTGGATATTGCCGCCGTTGTGGGAATTGATCCGGCTACCGGAAAGCAGGTGGAGCGCAAAGCGTCTGATAGCGAGCCATTCTCGGCGCTGGCGTTTAAGATCATGTCTGATCCCTTTGCCGGTCAATTGACGTATTTCCGGGTCTATTCGGGGACTCTTAAGACGGGAACGTCGGTCCTCAATGTGACAAAGGGAACGAAAGAACGTATCGGTCGGCTCCTGAAAATGCACGCCAACAAACGTGAAGAAATCGAGGCGGCTTATGCCGGCGACATTGTTGCCGCGGTTGGTCTCAAGGGGGCTACGACCGGCGATACCTTGGCGGATGAAAAACATCCCATTCTGTTGGAAGTCATGAAATTTCCCGAGCCTGTCATTTCAATGGCCATTGAGCCAAAGACCAAGCAGGATCAGGAAAAGATGGGCTTTGCTCTGCAAAAGCTTGCGCAAGAGGATCCATCGTTCCGTGTTCGTACAGACGAAGAGACGGCGCAAACCATCATTTCCGGGATGGGCGAGTTGCATCTTGAAATCATCGTTGATCGATTGCTCCGCGAATTCAAGGTGGAGGCGAACGTCGGTCAGCCGGAAGTGGCGTACAGAGAGACGATTCGGCGCAAGGCCGAAGCCGAAGCCAAGTACATCAAACAGACGGGAGGCCGCGGTCAGTACGGCCATGTCGTGCTTACGGTCGAGCCGTCTGAGCCAGGGAAAGGGTTTGAGTTCATAAACAAGATCGTCGGTGGCGTCATTCCGAAAGAGTATATCCCTGCCATCGAAAAAGGTGTTAGGGAGCGGATGGAAAGCGGCGTTATCGCCGGGTACCCTTTGCGGGATATTCGCGTGACGCTCACGGACGGCTCTTATCATGAAGTCGACTCGAATGAAATGGCGTTCAAAATTGCGGCATCAATGGGGCTTGCCGATGCCTGTAAAAAGGCGGACCCTGTATTGCTGGAACCGATTATGAAGGTTGAGGTGTTGGTGCCTCAAGAATTTATGGGCGACGTGATCGGGAATCTGAACGGGCGTCGAGGCAAGGTTCAAGGAATGAAAGTGCGGGCCGGCGCCCAAGCGATCGAAGCGTCTGTCCCACTTAAGGAAATGTTCGGGTATGCGACGGACTTGCGATCTCGGACGCAGGGGCGGGCGACTTACAGCATGGAATTCGATCGGTATGAGCAGGTTCCCAAGCAAATCGCGGAGACGATTATCGCCAAATATCGTGGTGAATAAAGCGCCGCGCTCGCGGGTGGTCTCATGTGCGTGAGCCGAGCGTATGTGGAAAAGCGACATTTGATCAAAGGATTTTCCGGACGAGGAGCGAGGTATGGCGAAGGCGAAATTTGAGCGGAAGAAGCCGCATGTGAACATTGGGACGATCGGGCATGTGGATCATGGGAAGACGACCTTGACGGCGGCGTTGACGAAGGTGTGTGCGGATCGGGGGATGGCGAAGTTTGTCAGTTACGACGAGGTGGCGAAGGCGAGTGAGAGTCAGGGGCGGCGGGATGCGACGAAGATCATGACGATTGCGATCAGTCATGTGGAGTATGAGACGGAGCAGCGGCACTATGCGCACGTGGATTGTCCGGGGCACGCGGATTATGTGAAGAACATGATCACGGGGGCGGCGCAGATGGACGGGGCGATTTTGGTGGTGTCGGCGGCGGACGGGCCGATGCCGCAGACGCGGGAGCATATTTTGCTTGCGCGGCAGGTGGGGGTGCCGTACATCGTGGTGTTTTTGAACAAGGCGGACAAGGTGGATGATCCGGAGTTGTTGGAGTTGGTGGAGTTGGAGGTGCGGGAGCTGCTGACCAAGTATGGGTTTCCGGGGGACAAGACGCCGATCATTCACGGCAGTGCGTTGAAGGCGATGGAGGGGGATGCGGGGCCGTTGGGGGTGCCGAGCATTTTGAAGTTATTAGAGGCGGTGGACACGTACATTCCGACGCCGCAGCGGCCGATTGACAAGCCCTTTTTGATGCCGATCGAGGATGTGTTTACGATCAGTGGGCGGGGCACCGTGGTGACGGGGCGGTGTGAGCGAGGGATAGTCAAGGTGGGGGACGAAGTGGAGATTGTGGGGTTGCGGCCGACGCAGACCACGGTGGTGACAGGGGTGGAGATGTTTCGCAAGGTGTTGGACGAGGGGCAGGCGGGCGACAACATTGGGGTGTTGTTGCGGGGGACGAAGAAAGAGGATGTGGAGCGGGGGATGGTGCTGTCGAAGCCCAAGACCATTACGCCGCACACCAAGTTTAAGGCGGAAGTGTATGTGTTGACGAAAGAAGAGGGGGGGCGGCACACGCCGTTTTTCAATGGGTATCGGCCGCAGTTTTATTTTCGGACGACGGATGTGACGGGGGTGGTGCAGCTTAATCCGGGGGTGGAGATGGTGATGCCGGGGGACAACGTCAGCATCACGGCGGAGTTGATCAGCCCGATTGCCATGGATCAGGGGCTGCGCTTTGCGATTCGCGAAGGCGGCAAAACCGTCGGCTCCGGCGTCGTCACAGAAATCCTGGCGTGACCTGTCGCGCTTTTCTGATGACAACCCAGGAGTGGCAAGGAGTGGGATGATGCGTGAAATCATCGATTTGGCCTGTACGACGTGCAAGCGACGTAATTACTCGACGAGCAAGAACAAAAAAAACGATCCGGATCGGTTGGAACGAAACAAATTCTGCAAGTTCTGCCGAAAACATACGTTGCATAAAGAGGTCAAATAGCGCTCCGGGCCGAGGAGGCGTGCGTTCGCTTCGCGCGCCGGAGGAAGGAGAAACGCCCCTATGGCTCTCTCTCGTCGCTCGGTGCCGAAAACGGAGGGGCATGGTGTCAATGGCAGCACATCGGTCTCCAAAACCGAGAGTCTAGGTTCAAATCCTAGTGCCCCTGCCAAACGTTCGCGGCATGTGATGGAAAGTGGTGCAAGGTCGACCTGCAAGGTCGACAGGGTTGAAAGGTTGAATGGATCAGGGAAAGTCCGAGAGCGTCTCTGTGTGGGTGGGAGTACAATCATCCATTAGCCATTGGATAACATGAGGAGAGAGAATTCGGTCTAGCGGTTGTCGCAGAGCCATCCGGGCGGAGTGAAA
>JANDJL010000044.1 GCA_024330965.1 Nitrospira sp.
CCGCGGTGTTTCATGCGTTTGTACTTGCCGCAATTGCATTCCCAATCCTTGATGGGCCCGAATATCTTGGCACAGAACAACCCGTCTTTTTCCGGTTTGAAGGACCGATAATTGATTGTCTCCGGTTTCTTGACCTCTCCGTACGACCAAGACCGAATCTTTTCAGGCGAAGCGATGCGGATGCGCATGGAATCAAACGACACAGAATCCCGCTGCTTCTCAAACAATGTGTATACACCTTCCAAGGTAGCAACCTCCTTCGATGCCGGCCAAAGCCGGCACACCAGGGTTAGTCCGGCGTCTTGACCAGCTCAACATCAAGCCCCAAGCTCTGGAGCTCCTTGACCAAGACATTGAACGACTCAGGGAGTCCCGGCTCCAAAAACGGCTCACCTTTTACGATGGCCTCATACATACGAGAGCGGCCTGGGACATCATCGGATTTCACCGTGAGAAACTCCTGGAGCGTCGAGGCCGCTCCATAGGCTTGAAGCGCCCAGACCTCCATCTCTCCCAGCCGCTGTCCACCGAATTGTGCCTTGCCTCCCAGCGGTTGTTGGGTCACCAGCGAATAGGGACCGATGGACCTGGCGTGGATTTTGTCGTCCACCAAATGGTGCAACTTGAGGACGTACATGTACCCCACCGTTACAGGACTCCCGAACGGTTCGCCCGTTCTGCCGTCGATCAACTGTGTTTGCCCGCTGGCCGGCAACTTGGCTTTCTTGAGCAGTTCCTTGATCTCTTTTTCCGATGCCCCATCGAAAACAGGACTGGCCACTTTGATGCCGAGTGCCTTGGCCGCCCACCCAAGATGGGTTTCCAAAATCTGCCCCACGTTCATCCGAGATGGAACGCCCAGAGGGTTGAGCACGATTTCGACCGGCGTTCCATCCGGCAAATAGGGCATATCTTCTTCTGGCAGCACGCGCGAAACGACGCCCTTATTGCCGTGACGCCCAGCCATCTTATCGCCGACCTGAATTTTGCGTTTCATGGCGATATACACCTTGACCAGCTTGATCACGCCGGGCGGCAATTCGTCGCCGCGTTTCAATCGCCCGACTTTTTCATCGTAGAGCGTCTGAAGGATCTCTATTTGCTCTTTTGCCCGCCGCTCAATGTCCTCCAACTGCTTCTGCTCATCAGGATCGCTGAGGATGATGTGGCGCACCATATCGTCCGGCAGGCGCTTGAGAATCTCGGCGGTCAATTTGCCCTTTTTCTTTAAGATGACGTCGCCGGTCTCGGGATCCATCAAATCGCGACCGACCACCTTGCCGAGCAAGAGCTTCCGAATCTTCTTGGTCTTTTCTTCGTCGATGATGCGCAACTCCTCATGGTGATCGCGCTGCAATTTCATCTGATCGTCGGTCTCGATGCTTTTGGAGCGCTCGTCCTTGTCAAGCCCCTTCCGTGAGAAAATTTTCACGTCGACCACGATACCCTCGACGCCGGGAGGAACGGTCAACGACGTATCCTTCACGTCACCGGCCTTTTCGCCGAAAATGGCGCGGAGCAGTTTCTCCTCCGGCGTAAGCTGGGTTTCTCCTTTCGGAGTCACCTTCCCGACCAGAATGTCACCCGGCTTCACTTCAGCCCCGATGCGGATGATGCCGCTTTCGTCCAGATTTCGGAGTGCTTCCTCCCCCACATTGGGAATATCGCGCGTTATGTCCTCCTTGCCCAGCTTGGTGTCACGGGCCTCCACCTCGAATTCCTCGATGTGAATAGAGGTAAACGTGTCTTCCCGCACCAACTTCTCGCTGATGAGAATGGCATCTTCGAAGTTGTATCCCCCCCACGGCATAAAGGCCACCAGCACGTTCTTGCCCAGCGCCAGCTCCCCGTGATCGATAGCCGGACCATCTCCCAGCACTTGTCCCTTCTTGACCGGCTGTCCGACGCGAACCACCGGGGTTTGGTTGATACAGGTATTTTGATTCGACCGTTGAAACTTGATCAAATCATAGACATCAAGCCCCGAATCCTTTCCTTTCTTCCCCTCTTTGGAATCGGCTCGAACCACGATTCTCGTAGCATCGACGCTTTCGACAACGCCGGCCCGCTTGGCCTGAATGACGTATCCGGAATCTCTGGCCACCACCGCTTCCATACCGGTACCGACCAGCGGAGCTTCGGACTTGATCAGCGGGACGGCCTGACGCTGCATGTTGGATCCCATCAACGCACGGTTGGCATCGTCGTGTTCAAGAAACGGAATGAGGGCCGTCGCAACACTGACCACCTGCTTGGGAGACACGTCCATATACTCGACTTTATCCGGCGTCGCCGTGATGAAGTCGCCGCCGTACCGGCACGAGACGGTTTCCGACACCAACCGGCCCGTCGCATCCACCTTGGAGTTGGCTTGGGCGATGACGTACTTGTCGCCTTCGATGGCGGAAAGAAACTCAATTTCATCGGTCACCCGCCCCTTGACGACCTTTCGATACGGCGCTTCGATAAATCCGAACTGATTGATTCTGGCATACGTCGCCAACGACGTGATCAGTCCGATATTCGGTCCTTCCGGCGTTTCAATCGGACAGATCCGACTGTAATGCGACGGATGCACATCCCGCACTTCAAAGCCCGCCCGCTCTCTCGTCAATCCTCCCGGCCCAAGAGCCGACAATCGCCGCTTATGAGTGATTTCGGCCAAGGGATTGGTCTGATCCATGAACTGCGAGAGCTGGCTGCTGCTGAAAAATTCCTTGACCGCCGCCACCACCGGCTTGGCGTTGATCAAGTCATGAGGCAGCACGGTTTCCATATCCAGGAGATTCATGCGCTCCTTGATGCTCCGCTCCATCCGGACCAGCCCCACCCGAAATTGATTTTCCAGCAACTCTCCCACCGACCGGACGCGCCGATTGCCCAAATGGTCGATGTCATCAACCTCGCCCTTGCCCATCTTGAGCCCTACCAGATATCGGATGACCTCAACGATGTCTTGGGCCGTCAGGGTTCGCTGCTCGAGCGGGAGATCCAAACCGAGTTTCTTGTTGAGCTTGAGGCGCCCGACTGGAGAGAGATCGTAGCGTTTGGGGTTCAGGAACAGATTATCGAATAGCGCCCGTGCGGTCTCGACGGAGGGAGTCTCGCCGGGTCGAAGGCGACGGTAAATTTCCACCATTGCCTCTTCCTTGGACCCGATTTTTTCCGTTTCCAACGTATCGAGGATGACGGGGGTCGCCGATGTCGTATCGAGGTAAATAACCTTGAATTCCTCGATATCGCTTTCGGCGATGGCTTCCAGGATCTCGGCGGTCAACCGCTGGTTTTTCTCGGCCAACTTCGTGTTTTTCGAGTCGATCAGTTCGGTCAGAACCGCGCGTCCCACCAGCTCCACGGGAGCCATTGGAATTTCCTTGACGCCAGCAGCCTTGAGTTTGGCGATCAACCCCTTCGTCAATCGAGCCCCTTCACGCACCAACGGCTCTTTGCCCGCCTTGTCCAGCACATCCATCGAGCACCGGAGTCCCTGATGAATCTCCGGATCCAATTTACGAAACATCTTGCCCTTGACTACCCGGACTTCTTCTACGGGGTAGTACATTTTGAGCAGGTCGTCGCTGGAAAACCCGAACGCCTTGAGCAAAATCGTGGCCGGCATCTTCCGGCGCCGATCTATGCGGACATAGAGAATATCGCGCGCATCGAACTCGAAATCGAGCCACGAGCCCCGATAGGGAATGATGCGCGCCGAGTACAACACCTTCCCGCTGGCGTGGGTGCGCCCCTTATCGTGCGTAAACGACGCTCCCGGCGACCGATGAAGCTGGCTGACGATGACCCGTTCGGTTCCGTTGATGATGAAGGTCCCCCGTTCGGTCATCAACGGCAACTCGCCCACGTAGACCTCTTGCTCACGAACGTCGAGCACCTTCTTTCGGGGCCCCTTGTCCTCCTTATCAAACACGACCAGTCGAACACGGAGTTTCAGGGGCACGGCAAAGGTCATTCCCTGTTCAAGACACTCCCGCTCGTCATACTTAGGAGTACCCAGCGTATAACTGGAAAACTCCAGCACGGCCGTATTGTTATAATCGGGAATCGGAAACACGCTCGCCAATGCCGCTTGCAGCCCATGGTCTTTCCGGCGATCCGGCTCCACCTCGAACTGCAAAAACTCTTCGTACGAGCGCTTCTGAATCTCGATCAAATCCGGGATATCGATGTTGGTTCGAATGCGAGAAAAATCCTTCCGTTCGACGAACTCTTGTAGAGTCGTTTCGGACATTCCTCTTCCTCCACGCTGGTCGGTCAATAAAACGGACTCACCGTGCGTCTCCGTATCTCACAAGACGCTCGATGAAATTAACGGCATATGACTCGTTGATGCAAACGGGAGCGTTACTTGATCTCGACTTTCGCCCCACTCTCCTCGAGCTTCTTTTTCATAGTGTCGGCTTCCTCTTTGGCGACGCCGGTCTTGACGGGTTTCGGGGCTCCCTCGACCAAGTCCTTGGCTTCTTTTAATCCGAGACTGGTCAATTCCCGCACGACTTTGATGATCTGAATCTTCTTGTCCGCAGGCGCGGCGGCAAGAATCACGTCGAATGCCGTTTTCTCTTCCGCGGGCGCGGCCGCGGCTCCAGCTGCTGCCGGCGCGGCGGCCACCGCCACCGGCGCGGCGGCCGTAACGCCGAAGCGAGCCTCCAACCCTTTCACCAACTCCGCCAAATCAAGCACACTCATGCTCTCGATGGCCTTGATCAATTCCTCCTGCGACAGCTTCGATGTAGTTTCCGACATATCTCCCTCCTCTTTCTTTTTATCGTGAATGGCCACAATCACTCGAACCACCTTCGCCAACACCGCATGCAACGTGGAGACCAATCCACGAATCGGCCCTTGCATGGCGGAGAACAGCATGGCGAGAAGCACGTCCCTCTTCGGCAACTTCGCGACGGCCTCCAAGTCGGTCGGCTGCACGACCTTTCCATCCACCACACCGACCGTGATCCGCATTTTCTCGTCGCGCTTTTCCGTCCCGATGAAATCCCGCAGTACTTTCGTCGGCAAGACCGGATCATCGTATCCGATCACCACCCCCACAGGCCCCTTAAACCGCGCTCGAAGACCAGCCATGACGGTCCCTTCAACCGCGCGAGCCGCCAACGTGTTTTTGACCACCCGATACTCCGCCTTGGCGCCGCGGAGCTGTTTACGTAACTCCGTCACATGATTGACCGGAAGCCCGACGCATTCCGTCAGAATGGCGAGATGCGCGCGCCTGAACTTCTCAGCCAGCTCCGCAACCGCCGCAGCTTTTTCGTCCCTCTTCATGTCACCCCTCGCTCTCCTAGCAATCGACGTTCGTTTACCTACATGCCGTACCGGTGACGCACATTCCTCGATTAGCTCCACTGTTTGGTGATTGCCGCGGCATCCAATTTCACCCCTGGCCCCATCGTGCTCGAAAGCGTCACGCTCTTGAGATAGCGCCCTTTACATGAGGCGGGCTTGGCCTTGATGACGGCTTCCAAAATCGCTGCGGCATTGTCGTAAAGATGCTCCGGCTTAAACGACACCTTCCCAATCGGTACATGGACGATGCCAGCCTTCTCAACCTTGTATTCCACCCGCCCCTTGCGGATCTCTGAAACCGCTTTCCCCACCTCGAACGTGACGGTCCCGGTCTTGGGATTCGGCATGAGACCGCGCGGTCCAAGCTGTTTTCCGAGCTTACCGACCGACGCCATGAGGTCCGGCGTGGCGATGGCGCAATCGAAATCCAGCCATCCTCCTTTGATCTTCTCCATCAGATCATCGGCCCCGACGTAGTCGGCTCCGGCCGCACGAGCCTCTTGCTCCTTCTCGCCTTTCGCGAAGACGAGCACACGGACCTGCTTGCCGGTCCCGTGCGGCAACGACGTAGTTCCCCGCACCATTTGATCGGACCGCTTCGGATCGACGCCTAAACGAATGGCGATGTCGACGGATTCGTCAAATTTCGCATAGGCGGCGTTCTTGACGGTCTCAATGGCCTCGCGCAAGCCGTAGAGGCGAGGTTCGACCTTCTCCAATGCGGCTTTCATCTTCTTTCCCATCATGCCAACTCCTTCCGATCCGCTTCATTTCACCCTTGGATGACGACGCCCATGCTCCGAGCAGTCCCTTCAATAATTTTGGCTGCTCCCTCCACGTCAGCAGCGTTCAAGTCGGCCATTTTTTTCTGGGCGATCTCGTACAATTGTTTCCTCGTGATCTTACCGACCTTGTCTTTCTGCGGCATACCGGATCCTTTGATAATCCCGGCAGCCTTCTTTAATAAATCCGAGGCCGGCGGCGTTTTCAGAATGAACGAGAACGTCCGGTCCTTGTACACCGTGATGACGACCGGAATGATGCTGTCTCCTTCTTTCTGCGTCTTCGCGTTAAACTGCTTGCAGAATTCCATAATATTGACGCCGTGCTGGCCGAGCGAAGGGCCAACGGGAGGAGCGGGATTCGCTTTGCCGGCCGGAATCTGCAACTTGATTTGCGCGGATACTTCTTTTGCCATCGTCTACTCCGTTCCCAATACTCGCTATTTGAAAATTTGCGGCCGAACATGAAGCAACCGATCGCCGGCCGGCCTTTCTTAAATCCGTTCCACTTGCAGGAACCCTAACTCGACCGGAGTGGACCGGCCGAAGATACTGACCATCAGCTTCAACCGATTGTGGTCATGATCGACCTCATCCACGATCCCGTTAAACCCAAGAAAGGGACCGTCGATAATCCGAACGTTATCGCCTTTGATGAACTTGACCTGTTCACGCGGTTCGGCCTGGCCGGCATCAACCTGCTTGAGCAACACCTCCACCTCTTCCTCGGTTAACGGCGCCGGAACCGTCCCGCCTCCCACAAACCCGGTCACCTTGGGCGTCTCTTTGATCATTTGCAACGTATTGTCGTCCACGGGCGACTCAAGCTCCACCAGCACATAGCCCGGAAAGAACTTACGCCTGGAAGTCCGCCGTTTCCCATCTTTGATTTCGATCACGTCTTCGGTGGGCACAAGGATTTGGCCGACCTTTTCCGCCAGCCCCATTTGATTCGCTCGTTCCATCAAACTGGCTTTGACACGCCCCTCAAACCCGGCGTAGGTATGGATCACGTACCAGTTTTTCGTCATAGCTCACCCCGGATTACCCCGAACGTCACGGCTCGGCCGTGTCCTCTGCACAGCATAAGTACGATCTTCTTCCTTAGATCAATTTTCCAATCAACCAGGAGAGAAATGAATCGACGACCGACAGATAAAGCGACATCAAAACACAAAACACAATGACAACCGTTGTGGACCCGACCGTCTCCGCTCGGGTCGGAAAGGAGACTTTCTTTAATTCGGCCCGCACGTCGGTCATGAAGATCCGTATCGATTCTGTCATCCGCTTAAACATGATTCCGCCTTCCCGATTTTCACTCCGCCCGGATGGCTCTGCGACAACCGCTAGACCGAATTCTCTCTCCTCATGTTATCCAATGGCTAATGGATGATTGTACTCCCACCCACACACACAGAGACGCTCTCGGACTTTCCCTGATCCATTCAACCTTTCAACCCTGTCGACCTTGCAGGTCGACCTTGCACCACTTTCCATCACATGCCGCGAACGTT
>JANDJL010000045.1 GCA_024330965.1 Nitrospira sp.
CGTGAGCCGCATGTCGAACTTGGCGGATGTGATTTGGAACGGGGCGCCCAAGAGCATTCTGGATCCGTTCCCCAGCCAGGTGAACCCCAATGCAAAGGCAGGGTACTAAGAAAGTTTTCTGGCTAATGCATTTAGAGATCGAAAACGGTAAACCCTAAAAGAGGTCGGCTCAGTTGGGTCTTCTCGCCCAAAAGAGGGAGAGGAGACCCACTGGCTGGTCAGTGAAAATAAGGGAGGTTGTCCGAAATGTTTAGAACCGATGAAATAATCAAGGCCGCGAAGCTACCTCCGGAAGGAGTGGCAATGTCGAGGCACATTGATTACATCTATTTTATTCCTATATTGTTTGTGACGATTATTGGGACTTTTCACATGCACACAGCTCTGCTGTGCGGGGATTGGGACTTTTGGTTGGATTGGAAGGACCGACAATGGTGGCCTATTGTGACTCCGATCACCACGATTACCTTCTGTGCGGCGCTCCAATATTATAACTGGGTGAATTATCGGCAGCCATTCGGGGCGACGTTGACGATTCTTGCGCTAGCAACCGGAAAGTGGATTGCAGTTTATACATCTTGGTGGTGGTGGTCAAATTATCCGCCAAATTTTGTCATGCCCGCTACGCTGCTTCCTAGTGCCTTAGTTCTTGATTTCACGCTGTTGCTAACTAGAAACTGGACTCTGACTGCGGTGATCGGGGCCTGGATGTATGCGATTCTGTTCTATCCGAGCAATTGGCCTATCTTTGCCTACAGCCATACTCCGCTTGTGGTGGATGGGACGTTGCTTTCATGGGCTGACTATATGGGCTTTATGTATGTGCGGACAGGAACCCCTGAATACATCCGTATGATTGAAGTTGGGTCATTGCGGACGTTCGGCGGGCACAGCACGATGATTTCCTCGTTCTTCGCTGCATTCGCTTCTTCGTTGATGTATATCCTCTGGTGGCAGTTTGGAAAGTTCTTCTGCACATCCTATTTCTATTTCACGGATGAGAGAAAGCGAACCACAAAAGTTTACGATGTCTTTGCCTATGCAACGTTGGCTCACGCGGATAAAGCCAAACTCTCTGGAGGGAAAGCATGAACGTTAAACACGCCTTCAAGCTGTGGGTGCTGGGGTTCTGCGGGGTGGCGACTGTGGCGTTTGTACCGACGTTTGATGCCACTCCAGCTCTCGCGCATGGGGAGCGTTCGCAAGAACCATTTCTGCGGATGCGCACCGTTAACTGGTATGACACTGAATGGGTAGGTAAAAGTACTGCCGTTAATGATATCACATATCTGAAGGGGAAGTTTCACCTATCTGAAGATTGGCCTCGTGCGGTGGTGAAACCCCATCGAACGTTCGTCAATGTTGGCTCACCTAGTTCCGTCTTTGTGCGTCTGAGCACAAAAGTAGGTGGGGTGCCGATGTTCGTGTCCGGTCCTATGGAAATTGGGCGTGATTATGAATACGAAATTACGTTGAAGGCACGACTTCCTGGGCACCACCATATTCATCCTATGTTTTCTGTGAAAGAAGCTGGCCCCATCGCTGGACCAGGCGGGTGGATGGATATCACGGGCCGATACGCTGACTTTAGAAACCCGATCAAAACTCTGACCGGAGAAACATTTGATTCGGAAACAGAGGGCGGGATGACCGGAATCATGTGGCATATATTCTGGGCATCTGTCGGCTTGTTCTGGGTAGGCTGGTTCATGGTTCGTCCTATGTATTTGATTCGGGCTCGTGTGCTTGCGGCTTATGGTGATGAGCTTCTGCTAGATCCTGTTGATCGCAAGCTCGCGATAGGCCTTCTAGTCTTTACCGTAGCGGTTGTTACTATTGGTTATCTTGCCGCTGAGGCAAAGCATCCTATTACTGTGCCATTGCAAGCTGGTGAGGCAAAGGTTAAGCCACTTCCAATCAAACCAAATCCACTGGTAGTGGAAGTCACACATGCGGAATATGATGTGCCAGGTCGCGCTCTTCGCATGACGGTTCATGCCACCAACAATGGGACTGAACCAGTCAGCATTGGTGAATTCACGACGGCTGGTATTCGATTCACAAACAAGGTGGGAGCTGCAAGGCTCGATCCAAACTATCCACAGGAACTCGTTGCTACCGCTGGGTTGACTCTTGATAATGAGGCTCCTATACAGCCTGGTCAGACTGTCGATATTCACATAGAGTCAAAAGATGTTCTATGGGAGGTCCAGCGGCTGGTTGACATTCTTCACGATCCAGACCAACGGTTTGCTGGGTTGTTGATGTCATGGACTGAATCAGGCGAACGTCTTATTAATCCGGTATGGGCTCCTGTGCTTCCTGTTTTCACAAGACTGGGAGCCTAAGTTAGGTATTCTATCCGCGAATCAAAAAGGAGGTGCTTCTCTTCAAAAGAGAGGCACCTTCTTTTTTGATGTGAATTTCTATTTGTGCATGGGGCTCGTTCGTAAGCTTCCAGCGAGCTAAGACACTCCGCTAGGAGAACTTTCTTTCAGAATACCCACCGAAGCCAGGAGATTCTCGTGCGGCGATCACGTGAGCTGAAACTCCTAATCATGTCAAAGGCTGCCTGAGCTACCCCCGATTCCGTGGACACCCTCGAATGGGGCAGGGTGATGGGTTCGAACTGCACCGGGCTCACATAGCCGAGCGATTGATGCAGCCGCTGCCGATTCTAGCACACTTCGATGAATGCAAACGCCTCCTCCCTCGCTTCTTCGCGGGTATGGTAATCCCGGTCATGCACCAACCTCCTTCGTGAGCGTGCGGAAGAAGCTCTCCACGACGGCGTTGTCGTAACAGTTGCCCTTGCGGCTCATGCTGGCGACGAGGCCGGTCTGGGCCAGCAGATGCTGATACACGCCGCTGGGGTCCAGCGCCCCGTGATCCGTGCGATGGATCACGCCGGGCGCGGGCTGCCGGCGGGCAATGGCCATCTGGATGGCCGTGACGGCGACCTGTTGGTCTGGTGTGACACTCATGGCCCAGCCGATCCCGCGCCGGGAGTACAGATCCAGCAGAACGGCCAGGTACAGCCAGCCTGCACGAGTCGCGATCGCCGTCAGCTCCCCGGCCCAGATGCGATTGGCTGTCGGGGCGACGAAGCGCTGCGGGAGCTGGTTTGGAGCGGGCGTGGCGAACCGGGTGCTGCTCGACGACCAGCCGGAATCGGCGGCTGCGCCGGGCGATCAGCCCCTGGGCGCGGCGCAGCCGCGCCACGCGGTGGCACCCACACGAGACACCCAGTTCGGTCAACGCCCGCCAGAGCGTGACGGCCCCGTAGCGCTCCGGGTTTGGGCATGGAGCTGCTGCATCTGCTCGACCAACGTCCGGTTCGCCTGGGCGCGGACCCTCTCCGGCCGTGTCGCAGGCGTAGTAGCCGCGGCGACTGACGCGGAGGACGGCGCAGCGGCAGACCTGTCGGTGGCACGGGCGCTGCGTGTCGATGAATTGGTATCTCACGGGGATTCCCGCGCAAAGAACGCCGCGGCTTTTTTTAAAATGTCGCGCTCCCCCCAAGCGGGCATTCCCCCGCCGTAGGCGCTGGAGTTCGCGGTCTGAGGCGGGCCGCTTCCCCGATCCCGGAAACGCCGCCTCCCCCTGGCCCTCCAGTTCCGTCTACCCCTTAGAGAGATGGGTGCGGCGCAAGCCGAGCTCGCGGGCCACCGCCGTCGCCGGACGGCCGGAGGATTTCCAGAACCGGACCGCGTCGCGCGTACATTCCTGGGTGAATCGTTGTCGCTTCGCCATCGGACACCTCCTCGGGGCGATTGTCCCCTGTTTGCGGTGTCTACGAAAGTGGGGCTAGCTCAAATTGTTGGCTACTGCGGAATATCTCCTTCGGCAGTTGGGAGCCAAACGGAGGCAATAGGAAGACATGTCAGGGCACATGTGCTCAACCTGATGGTCGCTGCGAGAACCATGCTCGGGAAGCCACCGGCGGACAGTGAGCCTGGGATGCATATGCAGCACTGATGATCAGAATCCGGGACACGCCTCCTCATTGCAATAGCGCTTCTGGCCGGTTGCGGGCCAAAGAAGGAACCTGCCCAACGGTCGTTTCGGCCGCTCAAGAAAAGGCCATTCAGGCTTCGGTCGTCAAGGTGAACGTCAGGGTGCCGATTCGTGTTGAAGTGACTGGCCAAGTCGCTCTGATCGTCCAAACCACGCTTCCCAGCCGCATCCATGGCACGATCGACAAGCTACTCGTTCGGGAAGGCGCGAAGGTCTTTAAAGGACAGGTCCTGATCCGGCTGGATCGTCGCGACCTTCGAACGGACTTGGCTCGTGCTGACGCCGACGGCGAGAATAGGAAAGCCCACCGTGATCGTATGGATCAGCTGTGCGTCCAAGATGCGGTGTCGAAACAGGAGATGGAGAACGAGACCATGGCCCACCGAGTTGCAGAGGAGAATCGTAAGGCGGCGGAAGCGCAGCTCAGCTACACGGCGGTAAGAGCGCCGTTCAACGGTGTCATCATCGAAAAGAGACTCATCGCTGACTCGTGTGGGTAGAAAGGAGGAGCCACCGTCAAGAGGTGTGTAAATGAGTTTCAGGCGGCGGTCCTCTCCGGCTGATGGTTCCTGTCGTTCTTCTCGTGTCCTGACTTCAGCACGATCCCGTCCTTGAACGTCATACCGGAGGCCACCAGCGGCAACAGCACCGGCGCATTCGGTTTTCTCCATGCCTGCTCGGCGACTTGAAGCATTTTCCAGATGATCGCGGTGGCGCCCCCCACGCGTTTGGAGCGGCGGGAGGCGTCCGTCCCCAGACGCACCGAGGAGAAGGGCGACTCCACGATGTGTGTCGTCCGGCAGTGTCGCCAGTGCTCACGCGGAAATGAGTAGCAGGTCACCATCCGATCCCAATCCCGGAGCATCGTCTCCACGGCCTTCTTGTCCGTCTTGTGGTCCGTCCGCACAAATGCATCTCGCCGCCGCTCGCAGTCGGCGTTCGTCTCCGCGTACGGCATCGCCTTCAGCAGCTCGGCCGCCTTTGGCGGGCCTGCTTCGGCAGATTGTTGAGGACATGGGTGATCGTGTGGTTCCAGCACCGCTGCTCCTCCCCGGTCGGATGGATCTCGCCGAAGGCCGCCCAGATCCCGAGGTGCCCGTCGGCCACCGTGAGTTGCGGGAACGTGAGCCCTCGGTTCTTGAGATCGCGCAGGATCGTGAGCCAACTCTCCTTGCTCTCGCGCTCGCCGCTCTCGCAGGCCAGCACGATCTTCTCACCCGTGGTGAGCACGCCCACGATCGTGAGGAGCGCGCGCTTGCGGTCCGTGATGCCCGCCTTCACGTAGAGGCCGTCGGCCCACCAGGAGACGACCGCCAGATCCGATAGATCCCGCTTCTTCCAGGCCGTGTATTCAAGTTCGAACCGTGCGTTGAGTCGCTGAATCGAGCTCGCCGACAGCGGCGCGCCTTCGCCCAGCAGGCCGCGCAGCGCCAGATCAACGTCTCCGGTGGACAGCCCGTGCAGGTAGAGCTCCGGGAGCAGCGTGCCGACTTCCTGGGTCCGCCGCTTAAACAGCGGGAGGACCTTGCTCTCAAACCGCTCCGTCAGATCGCGGACTCTCGGGCGCCTCACCGTCACCGTCCCACTCAGCATCGAGAAGGCGCGGGGGTTACCGTCGCCGTTTCGGATCCCGGTGGGGGGATCGATCGGCGACACCGTGCCCCGGCGTTCGTGCCGGGCTCGGCCGAGGAAGGTGATCACTTCCTCCTCCAGGAGGTGCTGCAATTGGGCCTGAATCTTCCCTCGTGCCCACTGCTCCAGCGTGTCGTACCACACGGCGCTTGACTCGACGGCTTCGTGGCTGTTCTTCTCATGCA
>JANDJL010000046.1 GCA_024330965.1 Nitrospira sp.
CGATGCTCCGTCAAGGAGACCGAACAGCACATGGTCATAATCCACCGGCGTGACATCGGACGCAGCCGCTCCTCCGTCCTGTTGCTTCGCCACGGCACGACTGCTCAGCCCCTCATTCGCACAAGAGGTGTCGCCAGCTCTCATGGGGTACTCTCTCAAAATCTCCTCTTCCGCGCTGAACCAGTCTTCCAAGGCGCGACCATCTTCACGGCCTCACAACTCGTAGGGCCCATAGGCCAGCTACGCGATTCGATGTTGGATGTCCTCGCGGGAACGCGGCTCTACAGAGACCCGCGTGCTGGAAGGCACCGTTGCCGGCTGATTCGCTTCCGCCGATCGTTTCGGCTGTGTTCTCTTTTCGCCGACCGCTATTCGTGACTTCATGGAAAGAACTCCCTCCTTGTCGGGACTGCGCCGGCCCGCGGTCTCACAAGGCATCTTACAGGGGTTATGCCTCGAGACCCATCCCCACGCCAAGGCCGATCCAGGCTCGGAGCAGGTCATGCCGCGTCACGGAGTAGGCCACTTTGCCGTTTCTCCTGACCGGGAGATTCAAGAGGCGTTTCTCCTCCATCAGCTTCACGGCTTCTTCGATCGGAGTGTCCTCGGTCACCGCGATCCGATCCTTGGCCATGATCTGTTCGGCAGTAAGTTGGCGTAAATCCCGGTTGGACTCGAGTGCGCGCAGCACATCAAATTCGCTGATGAACCCGACGAACTCACCCTGATCATCTACGACGGGGGCGCCAGGCGTGTGCGTCGAAACCAATTCCACGGCGACCGCCAGCCCGTTCTGCCGCGCATGGAAGATCAGGGTGTTGGTCCCATCAATCTGCCCGACAGTCTTGAACCCACCGGCAGGCACTCCTACAGTTGTCACGGTTGGCATCATGCCCTCCTTCCAGTTATGACCGAATACGGACACCCGTTCGGCCCGATGAACAATCAGATCAGACTATGCGGTCAACGCAGTTCCCGTCCTTTCATGATTCCGATGGTATTGACGTGTGCGGTTCACGCAGCCGGTCACTCGGCGCCACCAGCCCAGATGACGCGCCGCCCGATCGGATTCGCCTCCTGTGAGCCCGGTGCGGCAGAAGGGATTCGCGCTGTGGCGACAGCATCGTGCTCAGATCACCATCGGATTTTCGCAGCAGAGTGTTCGTGCGCTCTCGGCCGCGCGCCTGGCCTTCCGCCGCTCCTCCACTAGTGATACTACGATGGCCACGAGACCTGCCCCCAGCACCAGACCGACCACCAACAGTGAAAACACTTCTGTCCGCGGGAGCGAGAATCCCATGATGTGCACCGGATCGTTCATCGGCGTGCCGTTCCCGCATCCCGGCGGCCCCCGGTCGTATAGCCCTGCGGCTCATCGGACCGGTCAGGCGACCTTGACCTCAATGGCTTTCGGTTTCGCCTTCTCGGACTTCGGCAGGTGGACACGCAACACGCCGTCCTTGTACTCGGCATTCACCTTGGTTCCGTCCGCATCGTCGGGCAACGTAAAGCTGCGCTCGAAACAGCCATAACTCCGCTCGACCCGATGATATTTTTTCCCCTTCTCTTCTTTCTCCCGCTTGCGTTCGCCGCTGATGCACAGCACATCGTCCTCGACAGAGACCTTGATCTCTTCCTTTTTCATCTCCGGCAATTCAGCCTTGATCACATACTCCTTGTCGTTCTCCTCGATGTCGACAAGCGGGACCCATTCCGTCACCGTCAACGCTTCCTTCCCGCCCTCCCGGCGACGCAGCGGCCGGCCGAACCAGGTCGAGAGGCGTCGCTCCATGTCTTCAAGCTCCTTGAACGGATCCCACCGGCTGGTAAATGGCTCCCACGGTATCAGTGCACCCATGGCGTTCCCTCCTTGTTGTGATGATGGTGACTCTGATTCCCTCATACCGAAAATCACGTTTGTCCGGCTCGGCCGATGTGACAAGATACCGATGCGGACTTTTCATCTCGTCGAGTCAGGTCAAGCCCACGGTCCCGCAAGAGTGATACCACCCGGGTCAGATGGTCTTGTCCACAGGGAAAGTGCCTCATCGACGGTCTATTATCGCGCGGCATTTCTGTTGGCCGGCTGAGGGCCGGATCGTCGTTATGTGGAATGGCGCAGCAGAAGAAGAGAGCAGAATGTGGCACAATGCGCCATGGTGTTTTTGGAGTTTATGGCATGGGCGTAGATCGCTAGAGCGGCATGAGACGTTGCACGCCCGCATCCGCCAAGTCTGTCTGTGTCACGCAACTCATAAGGCAAACGAGTCGACAAGAATACGTTCTCGTGGAATACCGCGTGCCTGCAAGGCATCAGCGACGGCCGTGATCATCTCCGGGGGGCCGGCCACGTACGCATCGCGACCGTCGAATTCGAAGACACTCCGCCTGACCGCATCGGAGACAAATCCGATCACGACCGGCTCTTCCTTCACGATCAGAGATGGATCGGGATCACGTCGTTCCACCGCCAAGATATATCGGAAGAATGGATCCTGTCGCTTCCAACTCCGGAGCTGGTCCAATTCATAGAAGTCAGGAGCCGAGGCGACTCCCCAGAACAGGAGCAGATCGCGTTCGGGCGTCAGCTTCATTTGCTGCTCGATCATGGCCTTGATCGGCGCAAACCCCGTGCCTCCAGCCACGAACACAAGCGGGGTTTCCAGTGGGGATCTGACGGTGAACCGTCCCATCGGACCTCGGGCCGTGACCACGTCGCCGACTTTCATCTCATCGAAGATCCACGCACTCACCCGCCCGCCGGGCACACGACGGATGTGCAATTCGATGCCGCCGTCCTCTCTGGGCGCATTCCCGATGGAGTATGCCCGTGACATCCAACTCTGGCCAGGCACCCAGATCTCCAGATATTGGCCGGGGATGAATTGACACATACAGTCCTGGGATGTGTGCGGCGCCAGCATCACGATCCGAGTGCCGGCACTGACCTCTTGGATGGACCGGACGACAAGATGGATAAGACGGTCGGGATGCGGGATCGACGGCGCCGCGGCAAGAATGTCCCGCCGGGCGATGAGATCATCCTCGATGGCGTGCCGCACCGCCGCTTGTTTCTCCAGATCCATCACGGTGGACAAGGGCGGGAAACTGATGGCATGGGTGGGGCAGGTGTTCGCGCAGGTGGTGCAGCCCACCATGCAGTTCAGCGGATCGACCACGACCGGTTTCTTGCGGTCGTAGTCGAACCGATAGACGAGGCGTCCGCATCCGGTCACACAGGTTCCGCAGCCGATGCAGGCGTCTTCGTTGACGGTCGGGTGCCACTCGATGGACTCGCGAGGCACGCCATGCCAGGGCTTGGTGAATTTCGGATCAGGCATGCGAACATCTCCTTGCGCGCGTACATGTTTACTCGTCGCTAGAGGACTTCTCCGGTTGCTGATCGGCCTTCTGCAGGGCCTTCAGGGCGCGCTTGGACCGAGAGACCGGAATGGCCTTCTGGTTCAGGAACTCCAACTGCTCGACGATCGGCGGGAGGAACGAGATCGGAAATCCGACCACGGTCTCATTCGGCCCGATGTCCGTCGCCTCCCGACAGCCGTAGCAGCCGTAGCCGAAATTCAGCCGCTGCTCGAGGTAGGGAATGATCGTCGAATCGGCGCAGACGGCTTGCAACACCGCCGTGGTGCCGGACACGCGTTCTCCGCCGGTAGCGTGCAGATAGGCCAGCGTCAACCACATGAGTCGTTCGATGGTATCTTCCACGACGACGATGTCGGGGACGGCCTCGGCCTTGTCCAGCGGGAACACATCGAGCAACTTGAGCGTCCCTGGCTCCAAGTGCGGCATGTGATCGAAGATGGTCTTTCCCACGTCCGGATCGGCCACGATGCCGAACCCGACCAATCCCTTGCCGGAGCGCAATTGCGCCGGCAGCGGCTTGAACCCGAACGCCGCCGAAGCGGCCGGACAGGACAGCCCTTCTTTATCGAGCGTGACATGGTCCCCGTGACGCGCCTTCATCACCGCCTGACAATAGCGGTGGTGTGTCACGGGATGGGCGCCGGCGGGACGCTCCTGCTCCTCGAACAGCAAGCGCACGCCGACCGGCGATCCGTTCAATTCCAGGATGGCCTTCAGGCGGACCCCCAGTTCTCTGACTCGCTCCGGGGTGAGTCGTTCTTGTTTCGCCACACTGGGTTTTTCCATCGGGAATCTCCTTGTCCCATTCACACAATTCGGTGGCCCGTTCCACTTAGTCTCGTACCGCCGCGGCCAGGTTTCTTACGCTGACTTGGGCTGCGATCCGGGCGGCGATCTCTCGAAAGGCGACGGCTGGGGTCGTCTGCGGATCGGCGATGATGAGCGGCTGTCCCTGATCACCACCTGTGCGAATACGCGGATCGATGGGAATCCTCCCCAGAAACGGAATGCCCACATCCGTTGCCGCGCGCTCGGCGCCGCCGGAATCGAAGATGTCATACCGGGTCCCGCAGCCTGGACAGATGAAGAAGCTCATATTTTCGACGAGACCCAGGATCG
>JANDJL010000047.1 GCA_024330965.1 Nitrospira sp.
CTCGCCTATGCAAGCCATGAAGACATGGACACATGGCAGAAGGCCAGAGCGCATGGTGTCGATCGAATCGTCACCCGCAACGAGATGTCGGCCCGTGCGAGGAATCTGGTTGAAGAAATCCTCTCCGGCGCTCACTGAGGACCACCGCCTCGAATGAGACGTCCGTTTTGAGCCCGAATCGCTGCACGAGGGTCATGACACGATGAAACAGTCGCCTTTACATGGATGTCACCTCCAACTCGGCGCATCGTTTGAAGACGTCATGGGGTGGAACATCCCGGCCCATTACGGAGACACGATCGCCGAATATCACGCTGTGCGCCAGTCGGTCGGTCTTATAGACCTCTCGTCTCGCGGGAAGGTCCGTGTGACCGGCGATGACCGTATCAAATGGCTCCAGAGCATCGTCAGCAACGACATCCTCTTCCTTCAAGTGGGACAAGGGTGCTATTCCAGCCTGTTGAACCACAAAGGCAAAATGCTGACCTATTTCCGTGTGTACGTCCACCCTGACTGGGTCATGCTCGAAGACGTAGGCGACATTGGCGAGACCACCTATCAGACCCTCCGCAAATTTCTCTTGTATGGCACCAAGGCCAAGATGGAAAACTGCGCTGAGAGTTGGGGGTTGTTGCTCGTGAGCGGTCCCAAAGCCCAGGCGGTCGTTCAGTCCGCATTCGGCGTCGATGTGGCGGATCTGAAGCCGCTGACCTTCGTCACCGCCCAGATCGGCGGCAAGACTGCCCTCGTGATGCGAACCGAAGAAACAGGCGAGATCGATCTGTCGGTCATGCTCCCATCTGAAACCGTAGTAGAAGCGTGGAACCGGCTGTGGGAAGCTGGCCGGCCATACGGCATCAAGCCGGTCGGCCGACTGGCGCTCGATACATTGCGCATGGAAGCCGGCCTCCCTAAAGCTGGAGTGGACTTGACCGAAGACATCGTCCCACCGGAAGCTAATTTAGAAAATAGAGCCTATAGTCTCAACAAAGGCTGCTATCCCGGTCAGGAAGTCATGGCCCGGATGGATACTTACGGCCAGGTGCGGCGGCGCCTGGTCGGGCTGGTATTGAAGGACCCCGTCGTCCCGCCCAAAGGCGCCAAACTGTATAGCGGCGATCGCGAAGTGGGCTGGGTCTCCAGCGCCGCCCACTCCCCTTCACTGGGCCAGGTCATCGCCTTCGGCTTCCCCCTGCGCGACTTCACTGCACCAGATACAGTGTTGACGGTAGAGTTCGACGGAAAGAAATACGATGCCACGGTGAAGGCATTACCGTTCTACCACCGGCCTTAAACCTTTCGCCTTTCCCTCACAAAGCCATCGAATATCCTGCTGCACCGCCCGGCCTGACTTCCGGACGCAAGCAGCCGAATCACCCTTTCCAACGAAGAGGTCCCTCTATTCCGAACCATTGAACACATGGCAAGAAGAAAGCGACTCGTGCTCCATCAGGCATATCGATCGACGATGGACGGGTTCCCCCAATCGTTTAGAACTGCCTCAACGCCGCGCGACTCGCCCGCAATCGCTGAATCCGCGGGCCAACCACCTCTGGCTCAATGACGACAAGGAAGCGGACGTGCTGGATTTCAGCCTGAGAAAGCCGCAACGGGCGACAGACAGCGAACTGGAAAACCGCTTCATCCACCTTCATCCACCATGACGACGGAAGCGAACTGGTCGGAGTCACCGTGCTACCCGCCAAAGCCGGCGCCGCCTAGAAGCGCCTGCTACCAGCGGAACTTTCATCGAAGGAGTCTGACTTCTCCCGCGAGAAACGCAGTAACAGATCTCTTCCCGCTTACCCCACGGTCGTAGAGTGGACCCCGGACAAGTCATCAGCTTCCGCTTGCAGGGCATGAAGAAAAGCATTACTGTGGAGCAAGATGAATTCGCCAGTCATGGCGTCGTTCACTTTCGAGAAGCCCACAGCGCAGGTCCTTTCTGATGGCAAGAAGCCGTGAAGAAGTCCTCACCTGCATCGAGCAGAATCGAGAAGCGCTCAAACGGTTCGGTGTACGCCGTCTTGGGCTCTTTGGCTCCTCTGCTCGTGGCGAGGCGACAGCAAGCAGCGATCTGGATTTTGTCGTCGAATTCACCGAGAAATCATTCGACGCTTATATGGATCTGAAAACCTACCTTGAAGACCTCTTTGGATGCCACGTCGATCTTGTGCTCTCCGATACGATCAAGCCGCGACTTCGCTCCATCATCCAGCGCGAAACTGTCTATGCCTCGGGACTATAGGATCTATCTCGAAGATATTCTGGACGCCGTCCACAAAGTGCGCTCGTATACCGCCGGGCTCTCCAAGACGACATTCGTGCAGGACAACAAGACCTTTGACGCAGTCGTCAGAAATTTGGAGATCATCGGAGAAGCGGTGAAAAACATCCCTGATTCTGTTCGCGCCAATGCGTCGGAGATCGAATGGAAAAAGATCGCAGGACTCCGGGATATTTTGATCCACGAATACTTTGGCATCGACGGTGAAATCGTGTGGGACATTGTTCAGCACAAACTCCCGGCCCTTGACACTGCGGTGAAGCGACTGCTGGAAGAGATCTGATACCGTAAGCCGACGCTGGCTCAATGACGACAAGGAAGCGGACGTGCTGGATTTCAGCCTGAGAAAGCCGCAACAGGCGACAGACAGCAAACTGGAAGACCACTTCATCCACCTTCATCCATCATAACGACGGAAGCGAACTGGTCGGAGTCACCGTCTTGCATGCCGACGCAGCGCGGTGACGAAGGTTGACAAGTGATGGATCATGCGCAAAAATCGCACCGCAATTTTCAGCCTGTTCGGGCGGACCATGCCGATCAGTATGCTCGATTGTTAGGCATACCACATGCGCCGTGAAGTGCCGCGTGTTGGGTCGCCAGCTCTCGGTCACAGATAGGCCCCATCGGCAAGTAACGGAAAGGCTCGAAATGACCTCAACCCCACTCACCTGAATGACCCTCAGATGATCACCGGCAACATCAAAAGCCAGATCGACCAGATCTGGAACGCCTTCTGGTCCGGCGGCATCTCGAACCCGCTGGAGGTGATCGAGCAGATCACCTACCTGCTCTTCATCCGCCGCCTGGACGACCTGCACACCCTCGAGGAGAACAAGGCCAACCGGCTGAAGCAGCCCATGCAGCGGCGGATCTTTCCGAAAGGCAAAGACGCCGAAAGGCAAAGACGCGAAGGGCCGGCCCTACGAGGACTACCGCTGGTCGCGCTTCAAACACTTCGCCCCGGCCGACATGTTCACGGTCGTCGGCGAGCACCTCTTCCCGTACCTGCGCGCCGATCTCGCGTGCCAGCTCGGTAACGGCGACTCCACCTACGCACACCACATGAAGGACGCGCGCTTCACCATCCCCACGCCGGCGCTGCTGGCCAAGGTGGTGGACCTGCTCGACGCCGTACCGATGGAGGACCGTGACACCAAGGGCGACGTCTACGAGTACATGCTCGGCAAGATCGCCACCGCCGGGCAGAACGGCCAGTTCCGCACGCCGCGCCACATCATCCGGCTGATGGTCGAGCTGACCGCGCCGCAGCCGCTCGATGTCATCTGCGACCCGGCCTGCGGCACCGCGGGCTTCCTCGTCGCCGCCGGCGAATACCTGCGCGAGCACCACCCGAATCTGCTCCACGACAGGAAGCTCAACGAGCATTTCCACCACCGCATGTTCCACGGCTTCGACTTCGACAACACGATGCTGCGCATCGGCAGCATGAACATGCTGCTGCACGGCGTGGAGAACCCCGACATCCGCTACCGCGACTCGCTCGCGCAGGACCACGCCGGCGAGGAGGAGAAGTACACACTGGTGCTCGCCAATCCGCCGTTTGCCGGCAGCCTCGACTACGAGAACACCGCCAAGGACCTGCTCCAGATCGTCAAGACCAAGAAGACCGAGCTGCTCTTCCTCGCGCTCTTCCTGCGCCTGCTCAAACCCGGCGGCCGCGCCGCGGTGATCGTGCCCGACGGCGTGCTGTTCGGCTCGAGCAAAGCGCACAAGACACTGCGCCGGATGCTGGTGGAAGAGCAGAAGCTCGACGCCGTGGTCTCGCTGCCCGGCGGCGTGTTCAAGCCCTACGCGGGCGTGTCCACCGCGATCCTCGTCTTCACCAAGACCAACTCCGGCGGCACCGATCACGTCTGGTTCTACGACGTCGAGGCCGACGGCTGGAGCCTCGACGACAAGCGCACGCCGCTACTGCCCGAGGACAAGCTCGGCCCCGTGCCGAAAACCCCGCTTGCCGCGGATGAGCACGCGAAGAA
>JANDJL010000004.1 GCA_024330965.1 Nitrospira sp.
GTTCGTCCGACACAAGGTGCTGGACCTTATCGGCGATTTCTCGCTTCTCGGCGCATCGTTTATTGGCCACATCATCGCAGAACGGTCAGGGCACGCACTCCACGCCAAGTTGGTTCAGCAAATTCTCGAACAGCCTGAAAAATGGATCCTCCTCAACACGGAATCGCTCGGAGATGAGAAGCTGCAGCCTCGGCAGCCCTCTCGCCTTCAATCCTCCGTCGCGGCCCTCCAAACGTTGTGACGGCATGAGCTTTTCGTGCACAGATGGCGTCAGGCACGCGAAGAAGATAGGGTTCGTCCCGTCCTGAGAGCAAGACGAAACACGATCAGCCCTTGCACGATCTCGGTGGACTTACCTTGTTGAAAAAATGTCTGCGGGCACTCACATGAGACACCGACGCCGGGCGTGAGAGGACCCCTCGCCCGGCGTTCAGTTTACGGCGGAAACTACTTCTTTTTCTTTTTCGTCGCTGCTTTCTTCGTTGCCAAGAGTCTCACCCCCCTTCGCCGGTTATGGTTATGACACGCCGCCAATCTCTCATCACACGGCTTGAGTCAGGACATTATCCAGAGCCTCGAACGTATTCGGCCCGACCTTTCTGAAGCGCTTATCACGTTTCAGCGAGGTGGCGATCGATGTCAGGGGAGTTTTCCCTCTGATCTGCAATCCGCCTTCGGTCAGCCGCTGCACAAGCTCCTTTGCATGCATCGGGCGATTAGATTCACGAAGGATTTCATATGCCGCCTCTGGGACGCTTTTCCCTACATATTTACTCCGCCCCAGTAGAATTTCCCGGGATTGATCGGTGACATCCATAACCGGCAGAGGTCGAACACTTTTGGGATCATCCGTAATCAACTGATTGGAAAGACTTGCCAGTTTGACTTTGTCCGCTTCGACTCGATAGAGCGTTTCGGCAAGTTCGAGGTATTTCTTGATCGTCGCGATCTCGTCGTCCAGGCGACGCCGCTTCTTTTCCAATTCTTGTAACCTACTCTTGTAGGCATTGATTCGCTGTTCAAGGCCGACAAGAATGTCTGTCAATTCTTCCACTGCTATCTCCAAAAAAGCATGCTTGCTTTATAACATTGCTTGCTAAGGCTGTCAACAATTTATTCGTTATAGAAATAATGTTACTCTGAAAGCATGTTGTTTCTCGCAAGTAAGATTTTTGCGTATTGAATGCACAAGCCTTGTCAATATATGCTGACACGACTATTCGATCGATTCATGGACAATACTTCTTACCGCGCATAAGTCTGAACGGGGAATAAGATCGAAACGACGGTTTTTCATGACAACTGCTGCTGATCTAATTCCGATCGAGTTGCTCCTGACGGTCGCCGCCGATGCCGCACGAAAGGCCGGCGCTCTTCTCCTGGACTACGCCCGTTCAGGATTTCACATCGAGCATAAAAGCCCGATCAACCTGGTGACAGATGCCGACCATGCCGCGGAACGATGTATCATCGATTACGTTCGCGGGCACTTCCCCGACCACGGGTTTCTTGCCGAAGAACGCGGGCGCGATCAAACGTCCTCCTCACCTTATCTGTGGATCATCGACCCACTCGATGGCACGACAAATTTCGCCCACGGGTATCCTACCTATTGCGTATCCATCGGAATCGAGTATCGCGGACGTTGCCTGCTCGGCGTGGTCTTCGACCCCTCGCGAAACGAACTGTTCACTGCCGCAGATGGACAGGGCGCCCGATTGAACGGAGATCTTCTCCGCGTCTCCGACATAAAAGACCTGGGCAGCAGCCTCCTTGTCACAGGATTCGCCTACGACATCAGAGACTCCCCAAGAAACAACCTTGATCACTTTGCCAAGTTCGCCCTCAAGGCGCAGGGCGTCAGGCGCACGGGGTCTGCAGCGTTAGATTTGTGTTACGTGGCGGCCGGGCGTTTCGACGGATTCTGGGAAGTCCGACTCAATCCTTGGGACATGGCCGCCGGCTCGGTCATCGTCCGAGAAGCCGGTGGGCGGCTCACGGATTTTCGTGGAAACGAGCTGTCGATCTATGGGCAAGAGCTGGTCGCCAGTAACGGTCGTATCCATGACGCCATGCTCAAGGTTCTGAGCGAAACACTTTCCTCCTGAATCCGTTGTCGCATCGATTCGATATTGTTGCCTCCTCACACAGTACGGAAGCGACCTCGTTCACGACCGGGTCGGGCCTGTAATCAGAACGCGGATTGCAGTATGATGAGACGATTCAGTCAACCTCGGAGGCCTTTCCATGGCACGCACACCATCAGCTCCAGGCCAAGCGGATGACAATTCTTCCCATGACCGCATTCCTGATTCTTCTGCGCGAGAGATAGAACTCCTCCATGTTCTTGTGAGTCGAAGAGGGACGCATGTTGACGCCCAGTGGGCTATCCATCCTCAACTCAAGCATGACCTGTTACCGAATGAATGGAAAGAGGTGACTGACTTGATGGCCAAAGTCACTGACATCGTCGGCCATCGATTCGCTCAAGTGCTCTCCCAGGCCGAATCGACTTCTTCAGGACATGCCTGATCCTCCATACCATTTGAGCATTGAGACGTTCTTTTTCAAACTCCCATAGATGCAGGAGGATGCAATGGACTCGTACTACCATGCGCATGATCTCGGCAAATTTCCCGATATGGGCAAGGGCAACCCCGCCCTATGGAAGAAGTTTACGGAGTACTACAACGCTGTCTTCGCCGAAGGCGCACTCTCCGAGCGTGAAAAAGCCTTGATCGCTCTGGCCGTGGCCCATACCGTCCAATGTCCCTACTGTATCGACGCCTATACGCAGGCCTCTCTCGAAAAAGGATCGACCATCGAAGAAATGACGGAGGCCGTTCACGTCGCCTGCGCCATCCGCGGCGGGGCTTCCCTCGTCCATGGCGTGCAAATGCGAAACGTCGTGGAGAAATTATCGATGTAGCTGATGCCCCTCTTCAATTTGCCTTGCTAGACAAGCTCGCCCGCCATGATGACCTGGCTGGCTCAACCAACAAGGCCCATCCGCTGCTCCGCGGAGAACAGCCGTCCCGGCATAGGGAGCTGTACGACGATGGCGGCATCTCCGGTGAATATCGATTATGGTGGCCGTCTAGGATAAGGACACGGCGAACTCCTCAGGGCGCAGCACAAAACTTTGACCGTGGAACGCATTGAAACTAGGACGCGGTGAGTCGACGATCGAGGGAAGCCACCCCTTACAAATAGGGATATTCCGGAATCGCCAAGGTGAGATACTTGCCTCGTTCTTCGTAGAGCACACGATCGGTCGTGAGACCATTGAGAATCGACGAGAGTTCGTCCTCTCGGCAAGCGACGCGGTCGGCGACGGCTGTGCGAATTTGGCTCATGCTTTTCGCTGTTTCATTACAGACCTCAATTACCAGCGCGGCCAGTCCCTCATACCGTCTACGTATCGGTGTCTGAGGGTTCCTTCCATCATAGACGGTCACATAGGTCGGCGCTTTGGAGTAATACAGAAACGGTTTGTCTCTCGACCGATGCAATTGCTGCCAATGCTCGATCGCGGCAACCAATTCTTGATACAGATGGGCATCCACCGACCAATCGGCGACCTCGTACTCGAAATCGTAGGCGATCCTGTCGAGATCCACGACCCGGCTGTCATACACATACCCATAGGCCAAACCAGGTCCTGTGATGCGAATGCCATAGTCAGCAGGTCTCGTGAAATAGGGGCTGAACCGTTGCAACCAAAATTTCCCTACTGCTTCCGGCGGCTGCAGATGCAGGAGGGAGGGAATCAGATCAACCTGTCGCTGATAGTCTTCGGTGGTCTCACCAGGGAACCCCAACAGGATGTTCCAGAGGACCGTCACGTGGTAGTACAGACTCCACTTGAGACACACGATGTTCTGCATCGGCGTCACACCCTTGTCCATAGCGCGGAGCTGGTTCAAGCTCAGACTTTCTAGCCCCGGTTGCATGCATTTCACACCGCCAGCCGCCAGCGTCTTTATATGATGTTTCTGCAGATTGCTCTTGGTTTCGATAAAGATGTCGAAATCGCAATGGTCTGCCGCAAGTGTCCCGAACACCGCTTCGATATAACTGAGATCGATGATGTTGTCCACGAAGCGAAACCGCACCGCGTCATATCGATGTGAAAGGCTAGCCAATTCATCAAGGACTTGGGAAGGAGTCTTGGCGCGGAACTTCATGCTTTGCGCGTTCAGTCCGCAAAAGGTGCAGTGGTGTTTCTCACCCCACCAACAGCCGCGAGACCCTTCGTACAGAAGAATTCGGTCCAGCCCCTGTGTCGCATGACCCAATTCTGCCAACAGGCGATAATAGTCGTCATAATCGGGCGGACCCGTTTTCGTAAAATCAGAAAAGAGCACCGGATTGGGGGAAGAAACGACACGCCCGTTTTTTCGATGAGCCACTCCCACAGGAACCGCCTCATGAGAAGCTTCACCGGCAAGCACGGTCTGTACCAACGGCAGCAACGTCGTCTCTCCTTCTCCCTGCACCACGTAATCGATGAAGTGAAAAGCCCTAAGATATTCCAACCCCATATCGCCGTCCACATTGGCACCGCCGAAGACGATCGTGACGTGCGGATAGAGTTCCTTGATCAATTTGGCCATGGTGAGACTGGCAACATGTTGATCAAACGTGGACGTAAACCCGATCAGACGATAGTCCCCCCACTCGATCGCACGTAGCGCCCACGTTAAGAACTGCGGGGCAATCCGATTCCCCAGTTCCTCAAAATAGCCGATGGGTCTGCCGGTCTTCCCCGCCACCTGCTCGAAGACCGGTTTGAAGACGGTTGAATACTCCGCTCGCTTCGGATTCTCTCGAAACAACAGGGCTGAGAAGAGCCACTCGCCGAATAGCGCCCGCGTTTCACAGATCACCTCGTAGAGTTCAATACCGATCAGATGGGCGAACCGGACATTCAGATGGTGACAATCAACAGCGATGCCGTTGGACTTAAGAAGGGCCGAGAGGGTGCCCAGTTGGATGGAGGGGTATTTCGCGGAACTGAACGGCATGTTTACCAGTGCCACACGGGCCCTGCCGCTCATAGACGGTTCCCCCTTCGTGATGAAAAACGGCCTGCCGGGCCTTACACAGTAACCCCAAATGGTTCGTACGCTCGATCCGCCTTCGCCGCTAGGTAGAAATCGCTTTCCGTGAGACCGTTGATCTTATGCGTCCAAATCTCGACCTTGCATTTCCCCCAAGCCAGGTAGAGATCGGGGTGATGGCCTTCGGCTTCCGCAATGGCGCCGACTTTGTTGACGAAGTCCAACGCCTGAGCAAAGTCTTTGAAAGTATAGAGACGTTCGAGATGACCTTGGCCATTCAAGGCCCACCCCGTTCCCAACTCTTGTAAAAGCGCTTGGATGCGATCAGGAGGCAAGGGAGGCACACCGCCTCGGCAAGGAACACATCGATTGTCAGCCAAACTCATACCGTCCCTCCTTTTCTATCACCGGTTGCACCACGTCATTGTAAAGAGCCCATCCTGCTTGAAACAAGGCCAGCCGACTATTCGGCCTCTGGCGGAGGGCCGCCAGCCTTGGCCAGATCGTCGGATTTGATTGTATCCGGGTTGAACTTGTGCACAGCTTTTGCCATCCGTTCCATCGCTTCATCGAACGACAGAGGAGCGACGGTCTTGGAGCGAAACCTGATGGGATTGACGCGGGCGACCACGAAGTTCTTGAGATAGGGACTCGTCAGCCCCCGTGCCACAAGCGCCTCGACCCGTTGAATGATGAGATCGTCCAGCTCAAGCAGCGTCTGCGCCCGTTGCCTCCGGACGTCGATGGTCTCGCGCAACGATTGTGCGAGGAAAGCATCGACCTTTTTGAGCATCGGATGATAGACGCCACCAGTGAACCGCGGCCGCTCTTCATAACAGAACCCCAGCGTTATCAACGCCGCTTCCTCAAACTCCAACGCATAGGACTTCTCCGTTGCACTATCGAGTCGGGCCAACTCACGGTACAGGCGACCGACTTCCAGCGCGCGCTCCCGGAGGTTATGCGCCTTCTCCGTATTCATCGCCAAAATTTGGTACGCCGCTGTCGGCTCCGGCACCACGATCGCCACAATGCTCTTGGCTCCCAGCTCGCGCATAGCCGTGAGCCGATGGTTGCCGTTGGGAGTCCAATACCGAACCGGATGATCCGCTTTGGACATGCGCACTACAATGATCGGATCGAGAAATCGGCCCATCTTGCTAATCACTGTTTCAAGTTTCTTGGCATGGGTTGCCGACACATTCCGTTGGTAGGGAGTCGGCTCGACCAGTTCGAGAGGCAACCCAGCCAAAACCAACCAGTGCCCTCCGTAGGGTTCGCGATAGACGGCGAGAACCTCTCCTCCGTCGTCCTGAAGCATCCGGCAAAGGTTTGCAACGTGATCAGGAGGCGCAGGGGATTGCAATGCTCCGGCAGATAACCCGATAGAGCCGGCGAAGGCTTCAGCCGATTTCCTTCGCCGTTTGACAGGGTTGGAGGCCAATGAGTTCCTCCGTTTTGCTCATGCCCTTTTGCTGAGATGGCACTCTTGCCGCGATGACAAAGAAGAGGGCATCCTCGCGGCAAGAGAAACCACCAGGAGAAGAAACCATCCGCCTAAGCTTATCTGGCCGTCCAAGCCTATCTGGAAAACAAGGGAACAGGACCGAGGCGGACGACGGAGCTTGTTGACAAACCGAGGGCGGCCTTCCACCCAGGGAAGGCCGCCCTCAGCGGCGCTTAGGACGCCTGATTCGCTATTGATTGTCACGGCCCGCAAGACCCGAACGATGCCGCTCATGCACGTTGTCGCCGAGAGGAATTTTGTTCCTCGGTACGTGACCCTTCATGCCGTCGCCCGGCTTTATTTTTTCCCCTGACAACGTTTCCAACCGAATGACGGAGTGCCGAGAGGCACGGTCAGGAGGAAGCCGACTCGCATTGCCGACAAACAACCAGCCGCTGCATCGACGGGCCCGATGGGCCAGGTGGCGTCGCGTCTTCCATCATACCCCTCCTTTCTTGAGTCATCGCGAGAGACCTGGATAGCAGCCGCGCGGTCTGCCCGATCCCTCACTGATCAAGAACCCTGGGCCGCGTCGATTTCTGTACGCCCATTAGAGAAACCTGTCAATGGGGTAGAACCCCTTGCTCTTCCGTTATTTCAAACTGGCCCATGTTTCCCCATGGCCTCTTCGGAGTCAACAGCTCGAACTGCTGCGAAAACAAGGACTGGCAGACACTGACGGACGACGAACTGGCACTGGTGAAGGCTCGTTGTGGCAACACGCCTTTCATAGGCAATTCCTCAGATGATGGGGTAAGATCCCCAACTGGTTGCAGAGCCTATCGGCCACAGAGTTGATCAGCCGACGTCGATTCGTTTCAAGGAGGCGGAAAGAGCGGTATGCAGATGAGTTGGATTCACCTTGACAGCGCGATCATCCTGGATCTTCTGAAGTCCTTCATCATGCTCATCGCCCTTCTCATCACCAGGGCCCTGGTGGTGCGTTGGATCACCAGAAATTCCACCCTCTCCATAGAAGCCAAGCGACGATGGGTCGTGACGATCAGAAACTCCCTGATGTTCGTGTTTCTCATCGGCCTCGTCACGATCTGGGCCCATGAACTGCAAGCGTTCACCGTCTCGCTGGTCGCCCTGGCCGTGGCGCTGGTCTTGGCGACCAAAGAACTCATCCTGTGCTGGCTAGGCGCCGCCTTACGAGTTGGCGGGAAAGTCTATGCGGTGGGAGATCGCATACAAATCGCCGGTCACCGCGGTATCGTGCTCGACCACGACATCTTTACCACCAAGCTGCTGGAAATCGGACCGGGGCCATCCGCTCACTTGTACACCGGCCGCGTGATCGCCTTCCCCAACAGTCTGTTGTTTTCGAATGCCTTGGTCAAGGAAAACCCTGGATTGGATTACGGATTGTACACCCTCGTGGTCCCCTTCAAAATCGACACCGATTGGCAGCGCGCCGAGCACCTCCTCTTGGCAGCGGCAAGGGCGGAATGCGAGCCGTATTTGCAAGAGGCGGCACGCCAGATGAAAATGATCGAGCAAACCAATCTGCTTGAAGTCCCGTCCCCCGAGCCCCGCGTCACCATCCAATTGACCGAACCGGACACAATGCAATTCGTCTTACGGTTTCCCGCACCTCATCGAGGACGATCCCGTGTTGAACAGGCCATCGTCCGTCGCTATCTGGCCGACCTCACCCTCTCGTCGCACCAACTGAAGACCCTTTCAGATCAGATAAACGAAAAGGGGCCCTTTCCGCCCTGATCGGAAGGAGCCCCTTCTTACAACGCTACTCACAAGCCACGTTGTTTCTTACTTCGGAAACGATTTGGGCTCGGACACATGCTGCCACCCCTCACCGTTCAACGACTTAAGCATGGCCACGAGATCCTGCTTCTCCTGCTCCGTCAACTCGAGCGGGATGAGTGTATTGTCAAGGAAGGGATTCTTAATGCCGCCTTTGTTGTAGAACTCCACCACTTCCTCGAGCGTCTTAAACCGTCCATCGTGCATGTAGGGGGCGGTCCTGGCGATCTCGCGCAACGTCGGCGTCTTGAATGCCCCGACATCTTCGGCGTTCTTGGTCTCCATATATCGGCCCAAGTCCACCGTGTTCGTATCCCATCCGATCCCCAGGTTGTGGAACTTCTCATCGGTGAAGTTGAAGCCCGAATGGCAACGGGTGCACCGCGCCTTGCCGCGGAATAATTCCAGCCCGCGCTTGGCCGATTCACTCAGCGCCTTTTCATCGCCCCCAATATCAAAGCGATCCACCGGACTATTCCCCGACAGGATGGTCCGCTGGAAACTCGCGATGGCGCGCCCGACATCTTGAATGTTGATCTCACGGCCGAAGACGTCCTGAAACAGCTTCCGGTAACCGGGAATCTGCTTCATCTTGGCGATCATTTCGTCATGATTGGCGAATCCGTGCTCCACCGGATTGATGAAGGGACCGATGGACTGATCCTCCAGTGTCGCCGCCCGGCCGTCCCAGAACTGCGCTTTGCTGAATACCCGGTTGATTGCCGCCGGGGCGCTCCGTCCGCCTTTGAGCCCATTGATACCGGTTGAGACCGGCATACCGTCCGTAAACCCCTTCTCCGCCATGTGGCAGCTCGCACAGGCGATCGTATTGTTCTTCGATAGTCGTTTGTCAAAGAACAGAATCCGCCCAAGCTCAACCTTGTCCGCCGTCAGCGGATTATCGGCCGGCACGTAAGCATTGGGGTCTTCCAATCCCTGGAGCTGCGGCAATTTCACCACCCCGCCCGACATTTTGGGTGCGGCGGTTTCCTTCTCACCCCCGAAAAACGGGCGCAACAGATCCTGCAACGAGCGGGTCGGCTCCGACTCGGCGCTCGCCTTGACCACCGAGACAAGCGGCAGTGCCACCGCCACACTCAATCCAAACACTCCGACCCGCGCCACTGTTCCAAATTTTCCGTGTCGCCTCATCGGCTTTCCTCCTTTCGCCATGTGATCGTATGCAACGCAATGGTACGTGTTGACCCTGTACAGGCCGCAAGTCTAGGCGACTCGGAATTCGTAAGTCAACAAACGGAACGAGACCGCGAGACTCGGCACTTGTTGAGCACAACCGCATTTGTTAGGATGCGCCGGCCGTCTAGCGGACGAGAGATTTAAGGCCGTGAAAATCGCCACCTTCAACGTTAACTCCCTGCGCAAGCGCTTGCCGATCGTCTTGGCGTGGCTCGAGCGCCATCAACCGGACGTTCTCTGTCTTCAGGAGACCAAGGTTCAGGATAGCGAATTTCCGCTGATGGCTTTGACCCACTCAGGTTACGAGAGCATCTACCGCGGCATGAAGTCTTACAACGGTGTCGCCGTGCTCAGCCGGAAGAAACCCGAGGCCGTCTTTTACGGATTCGACGACGGAGGAGCACCGGACGACGCCCGCTTACTGAGAGTCGTGATCGATGGGATTCCGATCGTCAATACCTATGTCCCGCAGGGATTTGAGATCGACTCTCCCAAATATGCCTACAAGTTGGAATGGTACGAGCGGCTGCGGAAGTACTTCGACAAACACCTCTCGCCGGATGCCCCGGCGATCTGGTGCGGGGACATGAATGTGGCCCCCAGACCGATAGATGTCCACAGCCCGGAAAAACATCTCAACCATGTCTGCTATCACGAGGCTGCCCGCAAGGCTTATGAGAAGACCGTCGCCTGGGGATTCGTGGATGTCTTCGTCAAGCTCCACCCGACCAGGCAACAGTATACCTTTTGGGATTACCGGGCGCCGAATTCACTGGAGGCGAACAAAGGTTGGCGTATCGATCACATTCTATCGACCAAACCCCTGGCTGAAAAATGCATCAAGGCTGACGTGGACGTCGAGCCGCGGCGAGCGAAAGACCCTTCAGATCACACCTTTCTCTGGGCTGAATTTTCGATCTAACCGCGAGCGCGACACCCACCAGAACCAGCCGCCGGAACCAGCCACTCGCACGACGGGGCTTTCAGCACAATCGGGGTGAGGCATTTCTTCTTTCGACCGCTATGCCGCCTGGGGCAATGACCGCCTTTCCCTCAATTGCTGGAGCCGGTTTCGGATCATTAACGGGTCCACGACCAACCCGCAGTTGACACAACGATGGATGGTCTGACCTGGTGACAGGTCTGGTTGTCGCTCTTCGATCATGAAGCCTTTGCATTTTTCACATGTCATAGGACCTTCCCCTTTGGTTTCCGCCCGAGCGGCGTTACCGCCGCCGGCTACATGTGGCAGGACCCTAACATCGCGAGATTAAACCCACGTTAATCAGCAGTTAAAAGTGTCTAATGTGAGCGCGCTCGAACCCCTCGAAACCTTGGAGATCGCCATCATCGGCGCCGGTGCCGCCGGCTTGGCCGCCGCCATCGCCGCCGGGCAAGCGACCACCACGGGATTGCCCCTCCGCATTGTACTGCTGGACGGGGCGCAAACGATTGGAGCGAAAATCCTCGTCTCTGGCGGAGGCCGCTGCAATGTCACGCACGAAACCGTGACGCCAACCGACTACGTCGGCAATCGCCGGATCATCAAGAACGTGTTGGCCTCGTTCTCCGTCGAAGCAACCGTGCGCTGGTTCGCCTCGCTGGGGGTCTCGCTCAAACGTGAACAGACGGGCAAACTCTTTCCCGTGACCGACAGGGCCCAAACGGTCTTGACCGCGCTCATCCACCGGTGTCGGAACCTGGGCATCTCCCTTCGGCCAGATCATCGTGTCACCGACATCGAACCAACAAGCGATTCGACCTTCCTCATTACCCATCGCCACGGCGGTCTTCTGGCCAAGAAGGTCATCATCGCCACCGGCGGCCGCGCCCTTCCCAGAACCGGAAGCGACGGGTTCGGCTACGAGTTGGCACGCCGGTTAGGCCATCACGTCACCGAGACGGCTCCGGCGCTGGTTCCCCTTGTGCTCGACGACTCGATGTTCCACCGATCCCTTGCCGGCCTTTCACAAACAGTGGAACTGACGACACGGGTGAACGGACAAGTCGCGGACAGACGGACCGGCAACCTGCTATGGACCCACTTCGGCATCAGCGGCCCCGTCGTGATGGACGCAAGCCGCTTCTGGTGCCTCGCTCAGGCGAGGGAAGAGACGGGAGAAATCAACGGCAACTTCTTCCCCGGCCGGAACCAAGAACAGGTCCGAGCGTGGTTCATCGAGCAGACGCACCGTCATCCTCGGCGTTCCTTGGCAAACACGTTGGCCCAATCCCTCCCCGCTCGATTTGTGGACGCGATGCTGAGCCATGCCGGATACGACGGCCACATCTCTATGGCCCGGCTTCCCCGGGAAGAACGGCATCGTCTCATCGCCCGGCTCACGACGTTTTCATTTCCCGTTCTTCGTCATCGCGGGTGGAACTATGCGGAGGTGACGGCGGGCGGGGTGCCGCTCGAAGAAATCGACTACCGGACAATGGAGTCGAAGATCACACCTGGTCTGTACTTCGCCGGTGAGATCCTCGATTGCGACGGCCGCCTCGGCGGCTTCAACTTCCAATGGGCCTGGACCACCGGGCTATTGGCCGGAGGAGCGGCCGCCGCTTCGCTGTCCGGGCAACAGAACCAGTCGGTCAAACCACCGCAACAACAGCGCTCCTCCCGGGAAACGGCGGCGATCGTGGCATCACCGCCTGGCAGGATCCCCCGTTGCACTACTGAAGTAGAGGGCACCGCCGACGAGGATCATTATGACGAGGCCAGGCCATCCCCCGAGCGGAGGATGATCGAACAGAGCGAAGGGATCGGAACCGAGACCGGGCCACAGCGTGCCGAGCGCAATCGGCAGCGCCAAGAGGATACCCATTAAAGACTCCCCGGTAATTAATCCGGCCGAGAAGAGAAGTCCTCGCCTTGCCTGTTCATCGCCGGCCCCGCCGCCTCGTCTTGCTCGTTCCGCCAGCGAAGCGATGAGTCCTCCTGCAGCAATCGCAGCGGAGAGTTTCAACGGCAAGTAGATACCCAACGCCACCGCCAGAACGGGAAAGCGGAAGCTCCGACCGCGCTGCTCCTGCCTCTGGTCCAGCAGAATCACAAGAACGCCGATCACAACCCCCAGCCCCACCAGCGACCAGGGGACTGCCCCGCCGAACACACTTTGCGCCAGGCTTGCCATGAGGGTCGCCTGTGGAGCGCTCAAGGGGTGAGGGTGATCGGGCGTCGGAGTTCCGATTCCATACTTGGCTTGGAGCACCGTCATGACAGGAGCCAGCACCATCGCACCGGCAAGGACCCCTACCACCTGCATGACTTGCTGCTTCCATGGTGTCGCTCCGACCAGATAACCGGTTTTGAGGTCTTGCAAATTGTCGCCTCCCATGGCAGCGGCACAGCAGACCACCGCTGCGATCATTAAAGCAGCCACAGGACCGGCTGGATGGCCCGCTCCCAGAAGCAGAACGAGCAACAGCGATGAGACCATGATCGTGGCGATCGTTACACCAGAAACGGGATTGCTGGAACTGCCGACCAGCCCAGCCATATAGGCCGCAACCGACGAAAACAAAAACGCGGCGACTGTCATCACCATAGTCATAAACAGGCCGATCGCCATACTGTTCACGACCGTTGCGTAAATCCAAGCCGCTGGGATCAGTAACAGTACAAAGGGCACGACGAGCCACCAAAACGGCGCATCCCGTTCCGTCCGTGGCCCCCGCTTGCCTTCCTCCCCCTGCATCCCCTGGGGACGCAGGGACGGAGACGCACCCAGCACTCGTTCTACCCCCGCCTCTCGGTAACCGACCCAGAGGACTTGCAGACTATGCCAAACTGGCGTGCGCAATTTGGCGAGGGTCCATAGCCCACCCGCCACCATCGCGCCAATGCCGACATAACGGATTTTTCCGCTCCAGATGGCCATGGCAGCCTCCATCCCTTGCCGATCGAGAGGCAATCCAAACAGCAGTCCATACGAAGGCAACAACACCAACCAGCCGATACAGCCTCCCAGAAAGACAACCAACGCCGTACGGAGCCCCAGAATGAATCCCACTGCCAGCAGCGCCGGCGACAGATTGATCCCCCCGTAGAATACCGTATGCCCGACCTGCCTTGCGCCCTCCAGCGACTCAGCCCATAACCGCATCCCGCTCTCCCCAAATTTCACGGCCCCACCCGCAACAGCCGACCACAGAAGTGCCCGAAAATCACAAGCGGCCGCCCGCCCTGTTTCGCCGGGATTAGCCGCGCCTGTTTTCAACACCTCCGCCGTTGCCACCCCTTCGGGAAATCGCAACTTTGCCGTCACGATCAATGCCCTTCGGAGGGGGATCGTAAAAAGCACCCCGAACAACCCACCGATGGTCGCGATCATGGTGGTCTGCCAGTAATCGAACGAGGACCATGCACCGACCAACAGAAGAGCGGGAATGGTGAAAATCACACCGGCGGCCAAGGCTTCTCCGGCAGAGGCGGCCGTTTGGACAATGTTGTTTTCGAGGATATTCGAACGACGGAAGAATCGTAGAATCGCCATCGAGGTCACAGCCGCCGGGATCGAAGCCGAGACGGTCATGCCGGCGAACAATCCGAGATACGCATTGGCGGCAGCGAGGAGGGCGGCCAGCCCTATCGAGAGCACGACAGCTTTGAACGTGATTTCGGGAAGCGAAACCGTGGGAGGAACAACGGGCCGATGCTCGATCATGGGAATCACGGGGAGCACAGAAACAGCGATGATCGTCCTCGTTCCTTACCAGGCATAGGCTTCCGGAGCCGGTCCGCCAGGCCCGGGAAAGATTTCATCCAGCCGTTTCAGTTGATCGCGACTGAATGTCACACTGAGCGCCCGCATCGAGTCATTGAGTTGCTCGACCGTGCGCGGCCCGATGATCGGCGCCGTCACCGCCGGCTGATGGAGCAACCAGGCCAACGCCACAGCCCCCGGCGGTTCATCCCGCTCTCGGCAGAACGACTCATAGGCCTCCAGTTGCACGCGATGCCGCTCTATCTCTTGTTTCACCTCCGCACCAGCTCTCCGCCCTCCGGTGACAGGCGCGAACGCCCCGGCCAGCGCCCCTCGCGCCAGCGGACTCCAGGGAATCAGGCCGATCCCATAGGCTTGACAGGCGGGAATGACTTCCAGCTCCACCGTTCGTTCGAGCAAATTGTAGAGGCTCTGTTCGGAGACAAGCCCAAGAAAGTGCCGGCTCTTTGCGGTCTCCTGCGCCTGGGCCAGATGCCAGCCGGCAAAATTACTGCTGCCGACATAGATAATTTTACCTAGCCTGACCAACTGCTCCATCGCCTGCCAAATTTCATCCCAGGGCGACTCCCGATCGACGTGGTGCATTTGATAGAGATCGATATAATCCGTCCCCAACCGCCGAAGACTCTCCTCGCAAGCTCGCTTGATGTGCAACGCCGAGAGGCGCGATTGATTCGGCCCATCGCCCATGCGGCCATAGACCTTCGTCGCCAGCACGACCTTGTCACGTCGCCCCCCGCCCTGTTTGAACCATCTCCCGATGATCTGCTCCGTCCATCCCTCGCCCACCTTCCAGCCATACACATTGGCCGTATCGAAAAAATTGATGCCCAGCTCCAAGGCTCGATCCATGATCGCGAAACTTTCAGCCTCGCTTGTCTGTGGACCGAAATTCATTGTACCCAGACAGAGCCGACTCACCTTTAAGCCGGAACGACCAAGATGGACATAGTGCATTGGCCCTTCTCCTCTTCCTATGCCGCCTCACCAAGATAATCCAGAAACAGGCTACGCACTCGGACGGAATAGCCTGGTGTTCGGCTGCGGGCACCCCATCCACAGTGCCCAGCCATCATGACGAATGACCATCCCTTTTCAATCCAACCATCCCTCAACCAAACTGATGGAACGTTTCAGTGCGCCGGAAAACCGCGTTGTCGAACGTCCTCTTTTTTCTCCCCCACAGACAGTCGGTCATCGTAGCAAGACTTACGTCTGGCGATCACGCTTATTCCTGTCGGTCTTCCGCTCACTATCGTGTTGTCCAGTCGATTCTCCGCCGGTAAGAGGAGATTGGGCCGTAGGCTGGTGATGTCCCCGCTCTCCCCTTCGGAGAATCATAAATCCGATGACGCGCGCAATGAGATACAACGCCACTCCGGCCACCCCTATGCCGATCATGACCGTCCGCCCTTCGTCCGTCGTCACGTCTATCATGCCATCCTCCGGGCCGGACGAGAGAAGTCGTGCCCCTCGCCCTCATTGCTCATCCACATCGCTTTTCGACTTCTCAGTCTTCTTTTTTCGGTTTTCGGCGCCCTCGCGTCATGGTACCACGGCGGCCATTTCTTGGTTGACTCGTGCCCTGCTCCGGCATAGAGTGCGGATTATTCGGTGGAAACACGTATGGTGTCTCGCCTCTGTGCACCGGACCGCCCGTCGGACCACGTCGTGTCACCGGCATGAAGAACGGACACCGTCAACGATCCGTCACTTCACCCACAACCAAGGAGGAATCCAAATGGCGGCGAAAAAACAGATGGTCAAAGAGAGCGGTTCGGGCTCGCCGGGATGCAACGGCGGAGTCTGCGATCCTCGCAGAACTCAGGGACTCAAGGCTCCCGCTCCCAAAGGCACCCACCCATTGGTCAATCTGACCGGCCCCGGCCTCTTTCTGACCGGCCCCGGCCTCTTTCTCTCCGCCAATGTGACGAAACAGGGAGGACCGACCGATCTGACCTTTGTCATTTTTGAGATCGACGGCCGAAACGTGGTGAATTTTTCTTTTGCCGCAGCTCGCAATGTGGGACTCACGCAGGCCAACCCCTACGGCATCCAATACCTGTCCGGAGCAGGCGTGGAATCCTTCGCCATCGGATGGCCTTTCCCCCTTGTGTTCAAGAAAAGCCTCAAACTCTCGGTGACCGTCAACGAGACCGACGTCGTGCAAATCGTCGGCAACGTGGTGACGGGCAGTCTATAAACGTGCCTCGCCGGGCACTCGCTTGCCTGAATCCGGCACGTTACACCATCGAGGGGGCGGGGCCGATCTCCAGAAACCGGCTGCCACTCCCGATACCCACTACCCACCCCGCACCCCCCGTTCCCCCCGAATCAAGAAGCCACCGGTGGAGCGGATGGCGGATACCTGTCATCTCATTCCTCACCAAAAGTCGCCCCGTCCCAGGACGTGAGAAAGCCACAGGTTACTCAAAGAGAGGTCTGGCGGTTGTGACTTGGCGAGTAACGGGATCAGTCGATCGACCCGATTCGTCGTGAAACTGAACCGAGTGGGGTGGATGACGGGTGTCGAACCCGCGACCTCCGGATCCACAATCCGGCGCTCTGACCAACTGAGCTACATCCACCATCCAAGAGAGGATTGTCGCACCGCGGGGGCGATCTTAGCAAAGAGGTGCACGCCCCCGCAACCGAGGCTAGCCGCGGCCGTCGAAGGCAGTTTGCATTTCCACGACGATCGCCTCGACAGCCGCTACAGGATCCGCCGCATCTCGGATAGGTCGGCCGACCACCAGGTAATCAGCCCCCTCCGCAATCGCTTGAGACGGAGTCGTCACCCGAGCATGATCATCCGTTCCCTTCCCCACCGGTCGAACGCCCGGCGTCACAATCATAAAGCGAGGGCCGACCTTCTGCCGGATGGCGGTCGCTTCCCTGCCGGATGCAATCACGCCGTCGCACCCGATTTCCGAAGCAAGCAGGGCCCGAGCCGTCACTAGATCCTGGATGGTCCGTTGAATCCCCATCTCGCGTAAATCATGGTCGTCGAAGTTGGTTAGCACGGTTACGGCCAACAACTTAAGCGTCGAGCCGGCCCGTCCTTCCACCGCCGCAGTCAGAGCCTTTCGATTGGCATGGACCGTGAGGAACTCGACGCCCATGGAGGCGACCCGCGCCGTCGCCCGCCGCACTGTTTCTTCGATATCGAGAAACTTCAAATCAAGAAAGACCCGTATCCTCCGATCCACAAGTCGCTTCACCATATCAGGCCCCGCGGCCGTGTACAGCTCCAACCCGATCTTGACGAAGGAAACGTGCCCTTTGAGACGATCCAACAGCCGCTCCGCCTCATCGGCCGACGGCACATCCAGGGCAAAGATAAGACGATCGCGCGCCGCAATGTCCGACATTGAACTTCTCCCGTTCAGACCGGTGCTCCTTGACGAACCACGATTCTCTATGATACACGAACCCTCCTGTTTGGAGGGAACAACGATGCCCGTCATTCACAAATCCACCATTCGCAGAGCCCGCCAGGCGGAACGCCGGCGCGAACGCAATCGAGCCACCATGAACACCGTGAAAACGATCACGAAGAAGGTCTTGGCGGCGGTTGCCGACAAGAAAGCGGAGGATGCCGCCTCGCTCCTGCGCCAAGCCATCTCCACGATCAGAAAAGCCGCGTCCAAAGGCGTCCTCAAGCGAAACACCGCGTCGCGCCGTGTTTCCCGCCTGACGCTGCGTGTCAACGCCTTGTCCAGCTCCCGCTCCTGACCGTTCGCACGTTCGAGACGACACGGACCGTGCCACGCCCAGTCAGCGGTGGGGTTCGTGTGGGCCCAGACGGCCTGGTTGTAGCCAGCTCGCACAGACGGAACAGCAGACGCTCCAAGACGATTCTGGGCCGTCCGCTGCTGCCGCCTTTGAGCTGCCCGTCGGCCTCAAACAACAGGCGGGAAACTGTTTGGAGATGCTCAAACGAAAAGCGCGACAAAAATGAGCGAACTTTTTCCGGGTCCATACGCAACGTTCTGGCAGCTTCTGCATCTCGGCCTCCGCTGGCCAGCACCTCCTTGACCTTCCAAATACGGCGGTACTGCCAGGCCAGGGACCCCAGGAGCCGAAGCGGCGCTTCGCCGGCCTCGAGATTGCGCGCGAGAATCGACAGCGCCAGGCCGCGCTGGCCATCGGCGATGGCGCGTGTCAGATCAAAGATCGAAGCGTCCGGCTCGATCCCGCGGAGCGCCTGAACATCGGCAGCGGTCACGGAGCAGGTGGGCGACGTATAGACCGCGAGCTTCTCCATTTCCCTCCGCAATCCGTGCAGCGATCCCCCTCCCATATCTTTCAAGGCCTGCCGCGCCTGCTCGTCCAGGCGAAGCCCCAGCCGCTCGGCCTCCTGAACGATCCATGCGTTCAGTTGTGGCTCACGCAGCGGGGAACAGTCGATCAGAACAGCCTTGCGAGCCAGCGCCTGAGAAAATTTCAATCGGCCATCCAGTTTTTGACTCATAAACACCAGCGTCGTGGTCTCCACCGGTTGATTCACATAGTCGATCAACATCTCCGTTTCTTTCGCCGGTAGTTTCTCCGCCGCTTTCACCACGACAAGCCGGCGCTCGGCGAACGCCGGCAGTTCCGACGCACAGTTTCGAATGTCGGCTCCGCTGGCTTCATCCCCATAAAACAGATCGTAATTGAATCCCCCTTCGTCACCCAACACGACGGTCTTCAACACGGCCAGCGCGTGATCTCTGAGGAGATCTTCTTCACCAACGACCAGGTACAATGGCGCGGGCGTTTGTTGCTTCAACGCCGCTTCGAGTTGAGACGGAGTCAGCGCCGCCATTTCGTCAATCCCTTCCGTTCACCGGGCAGCCGGAGGCCGTGTGTCGGCTTGCGGCTGAGGTGCCCTCCATCCACCTGAGTCGAGATAAAGCAGGAACCGCCCAGCCAGGTCGGCGGCCGCGAAGCGGCCGGCTTGCTCCAGCGCCCGATTTTGCAAGACGCGATTGAACTGGAGATCTCGCGTCACAAAGAACTCCGAGGCGCCTTTCGCCACTTGGCTCCAAATCCTTTTCTTGGTCTTGACCTCTTCCACATCGAGTCGCATCACCACTTCCGTCCGGCTTTCCGTCGTTGTCGTCTGGCTGAAACTCAACGTGGGCATGCTTACGGAAAGGATCTCACCGGTCAGGACCAGATCGGCCGCGTCGGAATCCGGCACGACCTGCGCCCCGCTGCCGGACGAAAACTCGTACCGCACATAGTTCGTGTAGCGTGTTTCCAGATTCGGCTCAAAACTCCGGTTAATCAGCGTTTTGATCGCAAGACGCGGCGCGGAGCCCTGCACCACTGAACGATCCGCGCCGCCGATAGTCGGGCCGGCCCCCTCCACACGGAACTGATACCCGCAACCGATCAGGCCATTGCTTGCCGCCACGGCAACAAGGACGACAGGCGCGAGAAGCGACCGCGCCGGCCCACGTGGCCTCCCGCCGATGCTCCGCTCCATCTCGTCACCCTTGTCACCACGCATCAACGCTCCGCATCGCCCTCACACCACGAAATTGATCAGTTTTTTTTCAACGTACACGACTTTCTTCACTTCCTTGCCCTGAATCCATCCGGCCACTTCTTCCCGGGCGAGACGTTCGACCAGCTCACGCGGTGCAACACGATCCACCTCGACCTTCCCCCTCAACCGGCCGTTGACTTGAACAGGAATGGTTACCTGTTCGGCCACCGTCAAGGCTGGATCGAACGACGGCCACGATTGCTGGGACACGCTCGGTGGATGCCCCAACCGTTCCCACAGCTCCTCGGCCAGATGTGGAGCGAACGGTGCCAACAGCCGCACAAACGTTTCCAAGAGCACGCGCGGACGTTGTTCCGCTTTGGTCAATTCGTTGGTGAACACCATCATCTGCGAGATCGCCGTGTTGAACCGCAGGGCCTCGATATCGTCGGTGACTTTTTTGATCGTCCGGTGGAGCAGCCGCTGCTGATCCACGGTCGGAGCCGACGGCACCACGGCCGCGGACAATCGCCCCTCTTCATCGATCATGAGCCGCCAAACCCGTTCGAGAAAACGGGTGACGCCCTCGACACCTCGGGTACTCCAAGGCTTCATCGCTTCGAGCGGGCCCATGAACATCTCATACATCCGCACCGCATCCGCGCCGAACCGATCGATCATCTCGTCCGGGTTCACCACATTGCCGCGCGATTTCGACATTTTCTGGTTGTCTTCCCCCAACACAATGCCCTGATGCACCAGCTTCTTAAACGGCTCCGGCGTTGAGACGACGCCGATGTCATAGAGCACCTTGTGCCAAAACCTGGCATACAGAAGATGCAGCACCGCATGTTCGCTGCCGCCGATGTAGAGATCGACCGGCATCCAATACCGTTCCTTGGCCTGATCGACAAGCTGCTCCTTGTTTTTCGGATCGATGAACCGCAGATAGTACCAGCAGGACCCGGCCCACTGCGGCATCGTGTTGGTTTCGCGCCGGGCCGGTTGACCCGTCACCGGGTCAGTTGTCTGAAGCCAGGATTCAAGGTTCGCCAGCGGACTTTCCCCCGTGCCAGACGGTTTGAAGTTGCTCGTCTCCGGCAACCTGAGCGGCAACTGCTCTTCCGGCAGTGGACGTGGCTCCCCATCAACCCACAGGATGGGAAACGGCTCTCCCCAATACCGCTGCCGCGAAAACAGCCAATCACGCAACTTATAGTTGACCGCCCGCCTTCCTTTCCCCTCCTGCTCAAGCCAAGCGGTGATCTTGGGAATCGCCTCCGCAGGCGTGAGGCCATCGATGGAGAAACCACTGTCCGGGGTCGTCGAGTTGACGAGGGTTCCGCGCTCGATGTCAGTAAAGGCGGCTTCCTCGATGTTCCCTCCGGTAATCACCTCGCGAATCGGCAGCCGATATCGCCGCGCAAACGCCCAGTCACGCTCGTCATGGGCTGGCACCGCCATGATCGCGCCGGTGCCGTAGCTCATCAGCACATAGTCGGCAATCCAAATCGGCAACCGCTCGCCATTGACCGGATTGACGGCGTACCCGCCGGTGAAGACGCCGGTTTTCTCCCTCTCAAGCTCTTGCCGTTGTAGATCGCTTTTTCTCGCCGTCGTTTCGCGGTACGACGCCACAGCCTGCCGCTGCTCGGCGGTCGTCACGACATCCACCAACGGATGCTCGGGCGCGAGCACCATGTACGTGGCGCCGAAGAGCGTATCCGGTCTGGTGGTAAAGACCCGAACGGCTCCCGTGACATCGGCCAAGGGAAACTCGACCTCGGCCCCGATCGAGCGACCGATCCAGTTCTTTTGCATTTCGAGCGTGCTGGCCGGCCAATCAACAAGCTTCAGGTCTTCCAACAGCCGGTCGGCATAGGCCGTGATTTTCAAGACCCATTGCCGCATCGGTTTGCGGATCACCTCAAAGCCGCCCACTTCGCTTTTGCCGTCCACGATCTCTTCGTTCGCGAGCACCGTTCCCAGCGCAGGACACCAGTTCACCGGTACCTCGGCGACGTAGGCTAAGCCGCGCTCGAACAATTTCAAAAAGATCCACTGGGTCCAGCGATAGTAATCGGGGTCCGTCGTGCTGAGCTCGCGATCCCAATCGTAGGAAAGCCCGACCCGCTTCATCTGGCGCTTAAACGTGGCGATGTTTTGCGCTGTGGTGATCGCGGGGTGAACACCGGTCTTGACCGCATACTGTTCGGCGGGAAGCCCAAACGCATCCCACCCCATGGGATGCAGCACGTTGAAGCCCCGCATTCGTTTATAGCGGGAGACGATGTCGGTAGCGGTATAGCCTTCGAGATGACCGACATGGAGCCCCGATCCGGAGGGATAGGGAAACATGTCGAGGCAGTAAAACTTGGGCTTCGACGGATCTTCGATGACTCGGAAGGTTTTTTGTTCCTCCCAGTATCGTTGCCACTTGGCTTCGATGGCCTGGTGATCGTAGCCTTTACTCATGGTCGCATGATATTCAAAACGAGGGAGGAATCTAACATAGCCCCTTCGGCCTCACAAGGTTTCAGAATGCGACGGGCCAACCACCCCGTCCTCCAGCGCGCGATGGGATTCTACAGCGATCACATTTTCCCCCGTTTGATGGACTGGCTCATGGCGACAGAGGAATTCCGTCGCCTACGGTCCGAGCTGCTCGCACCAGTCCATGGCGAGGTGCTGGAACTGGGGTTCGGAACCGGTCTGAATCTTCGCCATTATCCCCCGCGTGTCGCTCGACTCCACACGGTGGACCCTTGCCGTCTCCTTCCACGCCGAGTCGCCGGCCGCATCGCCGCCGCCCCGTTTCCGGTCCGATTTGACCAGAGGAGCGCCGAAACATTGCCCTATGGCGATCGCTCTTTCGACTTCGTGGTGAGCACCTGGACCCTCTGCACCATTGCCGATCCAGTCAAGGCGCTGCGGGAGGTCGGCCGTGTCCTCAAACCAGAGGGGTATTTTCTCTTCTTGGAACATGGGTTGAGCGACGATCCGAACATCGCGGCCTGGCAGCATCGGCTCAATCCGATTCAAAACGTCATCGGCTGCGGGTGCAACCTGAACAGACGGATCGATCGCCTGATCCAGCAAAGCGGACTCAGGCTCCTTCACGAGGAGCGGTTCGAAATGGAGGGGGTCCCTCGCATCGCCGGCACAATGTACCGAGGCAGGGCCGCCGGTCAGCTCCCCTGCACCAAGGAAGACAGCCTCTCAACGGACAGAAAACCGGCCGAAGGGGCGGGCGGCAGTTGAGAGCTGGATTTGGCGCTGTGGATGATCCAACCGAGACCGAACTCCCGCGCGGCGGCGAGACAGCGTTCATCGTCGTCGACGTACAGCGACCGCTTCGAATCAAATCCGACCAGCTCTCGACAAGCCGGCCAGTATTCCGGTCGCATTTTCAGATAGCCCACCTCGAAGGCGTCCACAATCCGATCGACGTAACGATCCAAACCGGTCTTGGCGACCTTGACCGACACACCTGTTGGATGGGCGTTTGTCACGATGGTTACTCGCTTCCCAAGTTGCCGAAGGTACTGTAAGAATTTCCGAGCGCCGGGGAGAAAACCGATCATGTGATCAAGTTCCTTGTGCATCGCCACTATGTCAATACCGACCCGTTTCGTCCAGTATTGCAGGTCCGTCCACGCCAGTTCGCCCTCCACCGACCGATACATGGCCATGAGGCGATCGCGAGCCTCCTCAAATGGCAGCCCGTGAAGACACGCGTACCGGCGCGGCAGTTCCTCCTCGAAAAAGAAATTATCGAAATGCCGATCCAACAACGTACCGTCCATATCAAGCAACACGTCGTCGATGTCGTCCCACTCCAGTCGGTAAGAAGTGCGGGGGAAGGGATAAGGAGGCATGCTGCAAAGTATACCGCAAAGGAGACCGATGGATTGGCGCAAAGACGAGGGGGCGTTGTCTTCATCAAAATCCTTGTGCTACGCTGCTTGATCCATGAATTTTCTTCGATGGTTTCTCCATGATGCTTCATTCTCTACCCATTACCCCTCACGCTTTACCCCTTCCTTCTGCCCCCTCGCGCGTTCCGCTTGTAGCCATCATCGGCCGACCGAACGTCGGGAAATCGACGTTGTTCAATAAGATCCTTGGAGCCAAGGCCGCCATCGTGGACGACGTTCCCGGCGTCACCCGCGATCGAAACTACGCCGATGCAACCTATCGAAATCGTGTCTTCCGTCTCGTCGACACGGGGGGGCTTGACCCTTCCGCATCGGCCGGGATGTCGGCACTGATTCGCCGACAGTCCGAATTGGCCATCGCCGAATCCGATATTCTGATTTTGCTGCTGGACGGGCGATCCGGCTTGACCCCCCTCGATCAAGAAATCATTCGGCTGCTGCGCGGCGCCACGAAACCGGTGTTCGTCGCCGTGAACAAGATCGACACGCCGCAGGCAGAACCATTGACGGCCGACTTTTATCGAGCGGGACTGGACGTTCTCCATCCGATTTCCGCCGAACACGGATTGGGCGTCGCCGAGCTGTTAGACGCCATTTATCCCCTCCTGCCTCCCGCCGAGGAATCTGAAGAACTTCATCAGGCACCCCGCATCGCCGTCGTCGGCCGGCCCAATGTCGGCAAATCCACCCTTGTCAACGCGTTGTTGGGAGAAGAGCGCGCGATCGTCAGCGACATTCCCGGAACCACGCGCGATCCGATTGATTCCCTGGTCACCCACGAGGGTCGTCGGTACCTCTTCACCGACACCGCGGGCATCCGCCGCAGGGGGAAAATCGACCGCGGCGTCGAGGGCTACAGCGTGCTCCGCTCGCTGCGCGCCATCGGCCGATCCGACCTGGCGGTGTTGGTATTAGATGGGACCGAAGGCGTGACAGAGCAAGACACGAAACTGGCTGGAGCGATTCTCAAACAGGGACGCGGCTGTCTTCTCTGGGTCAACAAGTGGGATCTTCGCAGAAGCGACGGCAGCGCCCGAAAAGATTTTGAGCTGCAACTCCGCAGGCGGTTGCCCTTTGTACCGTGGGCCCCGGTTTTGTACGGCTCGGCCATCGAGTCGAATTCCGCATCCGCCTTGTTCGTTCGGATCGACGAAGTCCACACCTCGTTCTCCAAGCGAATTCCCACCGGCATCTTGAACGCGTGGTTGCAAACCCTACTGTCGGCACACCCCCTGCCGGTCCGAACGGGCAAGCCGACAAAAATCACGAAATCCGCGTTCATCACGCAAGTGACGACCAAGCCGCCGGCGTTCGCCCTGTTTGTAGGACACCCGGAGGATTTGTCTCCCGCCTATCTGCGATTTCTCGAAAATCAACTGCGCGATACGTACGACTTCACCGGAACGCCGCTGCGCATCCTGGTCAGAAAAAAATAGCGTGGTTGGTTGACGAGCTGCAGGGAGCTCGTACGACCATCTGAAACCCGGCGAAACCCGTTTTCGGGTTGACTGTCCTGGCAACCCGTGTTATTCGCATACAATCACTGCATTGATCGACCCACAATCCGAGCCGAGGAAGCGCCTGTAGATCGCCTTCCCGGACAAGCCGCCCGAAAGGTTTCGAATGCTCCGATGGGTGAATGCCACGATGGTGTTAGTGCTCACCAAACGATTCTCTTACAGTCTGGGGGCTATTCTGATCCTTCTCTCGCCCTCTATCGCCCGTGCCAAGGCGCCGGATTTCGCCTCGGAGGAGTCGATGACGGTCGAAGAGCGGGAACCTGATCAAGCAACCGAAACGACCGATGTTTTCATCAGTGACACCAATCCGTCGATCACCCTCACAGGCCAAGTCTGGAGAACCAAGCCCGGTATTGTGTTCTTGAAAACGCCGGTCGGTCTACTCACGCTGAGCTCAAAAACGACACTCAAAAATGTGCTGGCCTCTCACGCGGTGACATTGTGGGTCCATGACGTTCACTCCGCCATCGATATCCGAAAGCGGAGCGACGGATCGCTGATCCATCGCTATCTCAGCGGACCATTCAAACGAAGTGACGACGATCCGACTAAACTGGTGCGATGGAGCCCGGAAGGGGAAAAGGCCGTCTCGCTCGGCTCCTATGAGCGATCGCTGTCCGGTTTCGAGGAAGGCGATCCCCTCACCGTGGAAGTCGATGAGACGGACACCGTCGTCGGCGTACACGATGTGCAGTTTGATCTCCAGATCGGGCAACTCCCCACCGGACGTTCCGACGCACACCTCGTCCTCACCGGCACGGTGGACAAGCTGAAATCCAACTTTATCTTTCTCCGAACGCCTCTCGGCATCATCAACGTAAACGCCAAAATCGGCATCAAACACGCACATGTAGGACACACACTGACCCTATACATTCATGGACAGCACATGGTGGCGGACTTGTCGGCGCCCCATTCTCCCTCGACAGCTCGCCGATTCGTGACCGGCCCGCTCGAATTCGCCTCGCCGGACCGCACGGCCATAAAATTGTGGACGCCCGAAGGCGAACAGATTTACCCGATCGATTCCGCAGATCATGGGAAAACCGCTCTGGCCCACTTGAAGGAAGGCCACTCCATCACCGCCGAACTGAACGAGCGGGGAGACATCGTCGACTTCCATCGTCCACACTAGCCCCGGCTTGACTCGTTTTCTCTCCTCCCCGTACACTGAGCGCGTGTCCTCACGTTCTCACCACACGCCGCGCGAGCGATCTTCCGCCTCGGCCAAGATACAGGACGAGTTCGATACGCTGTATCGGGACCACGTGGATCTGATGTACCGCTACGCGAGCCGGCTCTGCGGAGAAACTGAAGCGGCCAAAGACTTGGTGCAGGAAACGTTTTTGAACGCCTATCGGGGATTCAAGCGGTTCCGCGGAGAGGCGCGAATTTCCACCTGGCTCTATACCATCGCCTCCCGCGCATGCCTGCGCATGCGGCGACGTCGGAAAGGAGCCCCACAACGCGAATTGTCGCTGGAAGAGTTTGTGCCCACCAGTGACGGAGAATTTCATCTCCAAATCCCCGTCGAAGAACTCAGCCCCGAAGAGGCGCTCCAGAACAAGCAGCTTCGGCAAGCACTCAACGACGCGATTGACAGATTACCACCAAAATATAAAATGGTGCTTGTGCTGCGAGACATGGAAGGCTTGAGTGCCAAAGAAGTGGGGACGATCATGGGATTGAACGAACGCGCCGTGAAATCGCGGCTCCACCGCGCGCGCTTGTTTGTCCGCCGCGAGCTCAGCGCGCGAGGCCTTGCCGACGACCAGAACTCTCACAAGCGAAGCCCGATCACATAGGGAAACGACGCACGCCATGGCCAAACATTCCTCTCTCAAACGTCCGGTTCATTCCCCAACCGAACCCCATCGCCATAAGTCGGGGCGGTGTCTCCGCATTCTTCGCGCGTTGTCGGCCTTCATCGACGACGAGCTGCCACACGACGTTTGTCAGGAGATCCGCCGACACCTCGGAGCTTGCCCACGCTGCGAGGATTTTGTTGCTTCCCTTCGTCAGACCGTCTCTCTGTGTCGTCGCATCCCAGCTCCAGTCCTTACGGCATATGAGCGAGCGCGGATGCGCGAAAGAATCCTGGCGGCCGCGAGTCGCAGGTAACCCGTTCCAGGACTTTCTTCTCGGCCACCCAATATCAAGGGCAAAAGGGACGAAGGAAGAGCCTCCGACTCTCTACCAGATCAGGACGGTCTCGTGGTAAAGTCACCACTCGATCGTTTTGCCAAGACTTAAAGGAATTTCCATGAGCGTGATCCAGCGACTGCCCGTCGTCCTCGCACTGTCGGGATATTGGACTATCTTCGGAACATTCGGTTTTGATTCTTCCATGGCGGCATCCCTCTCGCCGAAAAAGAGCCCCCCGGTGGACAAAGCCGCCGTGGAGACCGCACTTGCCTTTGCCACCGCGATTTCTCAAGGCGACCACGCCACCTTCGGCAAGCTGGACTTCTCCTGCCAATATCGATGGGTCACCGGACTACGCCTGGATCCCTCGGCATCAAGCGCCTCCTTCTACGAGCAATGTTGGCGCGAAATGACCGATACCCATGCGCACACGTTGACTCGCACGGATGTGGGCATGGAAGTTCTCTGGCCCAGCACGGGTCCGCTCGTGTTCTTTGGCGACGACGTGCTGGACCTTCCCTCTTCCGCCTTTGTGATGGATTCGATAGGAGTTTCTCCTCCGGGAAGCGGGCTCCATTTGACCGTCGCAAACAGCAGACGCATCCCGGACGGATCGTTTCGTCTCAAACCGGATGGAAACGTCATCGGTGTTCCTGCTACGGTGGTCGAGGTAACAGTTCACTATCACGATCCTTTGACGTCCCCCATCACCTATGCTCCCGGCACCGTTCGATGGACCAACACCGTGAAGCGCCCTCGGCAGGCGCTCAAATCCGTCACCACTCAGTGGGTGGTATTCTCTCGCCTCAAGAAGCATGGTTTCCCGCAAGACACCGCGGTGTTTCTCCTTCCTGTCCCGACAGAGCCGGAAACCGCTGGGGCGCGACCCGACATCGTTCCCTTTACCACGGAAAGAAGCCACGCCATCCCGAACTCGTTGACCTGGTGGTCTCCGCAAGACCAACCGGGAACGCTGGCCGCCGCAGCGGCCAGAGCAGCAGCCTTTCCCGACTTGCGCGACCGGGTGGCACTACTCAACCGTATTCTCTTGATCGATCCTCGACAAACCGACGCGCTGACGGTTTTATCAAAACATCTGTACACCGCGTTGCTTCGCCAGGCCGCCGACAGACACAACCTGGCCATCAAGGACCACGCACTGGCACGTGCCGTCAACGAGTTCTACTGGAACATCTACTCGGCGTCGGCCCGGCTGGACCTTGCGAACACCATGGAAATGGGAGGGCTCACAGAACCGACGCCAGCGGATTTCTTGTATCGCATGCTGCCCCCTATGGAGACATTGGCTGAAACTCACCCTGAGCAGTTGGATAATCGCTTCCGTCTTGGTGTTGCATATCGGTGGAATAATGATCAGTTGCCGACGATTCGAACTTTTGAGTCATTGGTCCAAGACATTCCCGACCAACATCAGACTCAGAAAGCCCAGGCTCTGCTCCAACTCGCCTGGTCGCGCATCAATAAAGTCTCCTGGAATCGGGTGCTCCACGACCCCGAAAGCCTGAAGGCGTATGCAGACGCCGAAGCGTCACTGGCCCTCGCCGAGCTGCCGTTGGACAAATTCCTCGCCGAATACACCATGGCCTATTGCATGATTTTCATGCCGTCCTATGGAGACAAGGCCAAGCTGCTCCACCACCTCACGGAAGCCAAACGCTGGTTCGACCAAATAGCGGAAAAGAATGACACAGTCTGGCGGTACTTTCTCGACACGGAACTGCTCAAGGCCGTCCTCGACGCCGATCCGATGTTCCAGACCATTTTGGCATCCAGCAGGAAAGATCGCGGCTAGGGGAGCGATCTTTCCCCATCTTTCCATGTCACTGTCACATGATCGTGAGGCTTAAGGGCACCGATCTTCGCTTCCCACCCGTCGAATTCGCATCCCCCGAAGGCCTGTTGGCCGTCGGGGGCGATTTGCGCCCAGAGCGGCTGCTCGAAGCCTATCGGCATGGCATCTTTCCCTGGTACAACGAAGACCAACCGATCCTCTGGTGGTCGCCCGATCCACGCGCCGTTCTCTTCCCGTCCAAGCTCCACGTCCCGCGCAGCCTGCGACGGACCCTACGTCGCAACCGTTTTTCCATCACGCTCGATACCAACTTTCGCGCCGTGATTGAGGGGTGCGCCGGGCGACGGCCTCAGTACCCGGATGGCGGCACGTGGATCACACCGGAGATGATCACAGCGTATACGCGATTGCACGAGTTGGGCTATGCCCATTCCGCGGAGGCCTGGCTGGAGGGGACGTTGGTCGGCGGGATCTATGGTGTGGCGATCGGCGGGGCGTTTTTCGCGGAATCCATGTTTGCTTCGGTCGATGATGCCTCAAAAGCGGCGCTGGTCGCACTCGTTCGGCATCTCGAATCCTGGAGCTTCGACCTGATCGACTGTCAGCAGGACTCCCCCCACGTGAGGAGGTTCGGCGCGGAAGAAATCCCGCGTCGCGATTTTATCGCCCTGCTGTCAGAAGCCGTCAAACGTCCAGACCGCCTGGGGCCGTGGGCCTTTGATGCCGCATGATCGCCGTCTCCTCCCCTTCGATGATGGAGGATGCCCCATCGGCATGACTGCGCGGTTTACAAACCACTCTGGACGCCTCAGCACCCAATGCCCTCGCGAACAAGCGCGCCGAAATTTGACAGCTTTTTTCTCCGTCGCATATGATTTGCTCACGTTGATCAGGAGGATACTCAATGAGCTTCATCATCACTCCCAAAGAACTGAAAGCACGACTCGACAGAGGAGACAAACTGGTCCTTTTGGACGTTCGCGAGCCCTGGGAACATGCGATCGCAAAACTCGACAATTCGGTGTTAATTCCGCTGGGAACCTTGCCGCAATCACTCGACAAGCTGGATAAAAACGCCGAGATTATCGCCTATTGCCATCACGGGATGCGAAGCGGGGACGCGACGGCGTTTTTACTTCAGCAAGGATTTTCGAATGTCAAGAACCTGATCGGCGGGATCGATGCCTGGTCCTTGCAAATCGATCATAACGTCCCGCGATATTGATAGGCTCGCGGCGCCGCTACTGTCCGCGAAAATAGGCGACGGTTTTCTCGAGGCCTTCGGCAAGACTCGTTTCGGGCTCCCATCCCACTTCCTGCTTGAGCCTTGACGAATCAATGACGCTCCGTATTTGCTCTCCGGCCTTGGCCGGCCCGTGAACTTCTTTGCAAGGAGATCCGGTCAGACCGGCCAGCATGCGAAACAATTCATTGATGGACGTTTCGACCCCGGTTCCGACGTTGTACACACCCTGCACCTCCTGGGACATGACGGCCAAGTTGGCCTGCACCACGTCGTCAACGAAGACGAAGTCCCTCGTTTGCCGACCGTTACCGTTGATGATCGGTTGCTCGCCATTCAGCATCTTCCTGATAAAGATCGCCACGACGCCCGCTTCGCCCTCGGGATTTTGTCTCGGCCCGTAGACGCTTGCGTATCGCAAGCTCACCACTTGAAGGCCGCTGACACGTTGAAAGTATGACAAATAATGTTCCCCGCAAAGCTTGCTGATGCCGTAGGCCGAAAGCGGCTTGGTCGGGTGGGATTCCGGCGCAGGATGCACTTCCTGTTCTCCATAAATCGCCACGCCGGACGAGGCAAAGATGACTTTCCTCGCTCCGTGCCGAGCAGCCTGATGCAGGACGTTCACCGTGCCCAATACGTTGACTTGCGCGTCGAGGATCGGATTTTCAACTGACTGGTGCATCCCCGCTTGAGCGGCCAAATGGATCACGATACTGGGGCGCTCGTTGCGAAACACCTTCTCCAACCGTCCGCTTTGGACGTCAAGTTTATACAGGCTGGCCGCGCGGTTGACGTATTTTTTGCTCCCCGTCGACAAATCGTCGACGACGACGACCTCGTGCCCCTCCTCGACCAACCGATCCACAACGTGCGAGCCTATAAATCCTGCGCCTCCTGTGACGAGTACCTTCATCGCGCCTCCGGTAAGTGGATTCTGAGTGAACCACGCTCACGATACACCGTGAGACGTGGCTCCACATTCAAAAATCGCAAACAGTTCTTGGTTTCCTCTTTTCCCCTTGAGAGGGCACTCCAACGTTGTTATCGCCGTCATGCCCAAGCCGGCCGCAAAGTTCACGATTCCACGCAGAACATCCTGTCGCTGCGTCTCGTCACGAACAATCCCCCCTTTGCCCACCTCGCCCTTGCCCACCTCGAACTGGGGCTTGACCAGTGCGATCACGATCGCGCCCGGAGCCGAGAATTGCAGCACGGGAGGGAGAACCTTGGTCAACGAGATAAAGGAGACATCGATGACCGTGAGCCGAACCGGCTCAGGAATGGCCGACTTATCGAGGTAACGGATATTCGTCCGCTCCATCAACACCACACGGGGGTCCCGTCGCAGCCGCCAATCGAATTGACCGTATCCGACGTCCACCGCATAGACCCGCCGTGCCCCCCGCTGCAGAAGACAATCGGTAAATCCTCCGGTCGAACATCCGACATCGAGACACACAAGCCCCTGAGGATCGATGGATCCGGCGTCCAGCGCCGCCGCCAGCTTCTCACCGCCTCGACTGACGAACCGAGCGCCTTGGACAATGACTTCGACGGCGGCCTGGGGGGAGACGGCCTTTGCCGGTTTGTCAATGACGACGCCATTGACCCTGACTGCTCCGGCCAGGATCATCCGCGCCGCACGTTCTCGGCTCTCCGCGAATCCCTGGTTCACCAACAGTTGATCCAGCCGCTGTTTGTAACGTTGCGCACGAACGTCCATGAATAGGGCACACTGGGAAAACCCGCTGAACCGGCCGGTCGGCCCATCAACCACCGACGCGCAGCCACCGACGCAGTTTGCAGAACGATCACACGTCGGATTCGTCCGCGTCGTCATCGGCCGACGTGAATGCCCGGAGGTGCTTCTTGCCGTTCTTATCTTGGACCAACACCTCGATTTTTCGTTCGGCTTCTTCAAGAACCTTCAAGCAATGTTTGGAGAGACGCACCCCTTCTTCGAAGATCTTCAGCGATTCATCGAGAGACAAATCGCCTTTTTCCAATTCAGCCACGATGGCTTCCAATCTTGCCATCGCCTGTTCAAACTTCACGCCGGCCACCGTTGATCCTTTCTGAAAAGAATGTTTCGTGATAGCGAGTCCCGTCGCGATTGACAGGCGACTCGGGGACAACCTCCGTCACTCTACAATACAGAGCACCTTTCGCTAAACGGGCAACGACCGCCTGTCCGACGGTCGCCTGGCTGGCGTCTCGAAGAACTTTGCCCTCCGGCATCGTTTCGATGATACTGTATCCACGAGCAAGAACCGCCGTTGGGCTCAGCGAATGCAGACGCGCCGCACACGCATGCGCCGCCTGCACGTGCCGATTCAGCCGAGAGCGCATGGTCTGTTCAAGACGCGAAGTCAGCCGAGCCATAAGTGTCATGCCATGACGTATACGCGCGCCAGGATTCCTCGCGACGGCATCGTGCGTCAGCAAGCGCGCCCGCTCCCATCTCTTTCGCAGATCCCTTTGTACCGTCTGGCGCATCCGAATGACAATGCCATCCACCCGCTGCATAGCTTCCAACACTCGGAATCGAAAGCTCCCCAAATCGGCACGGACAGCATACATCCTTTGTCGCTCACGATCACACCGGCGCTTGACGCCTTGATGGCATCGAGCCACCCAGCCCGCAAGCCGATCCACGATCTCGCTGAGGACCGGCGCCACGGCTTCGGCGGCGGCCGAGGGCGTGGGGGCCCGCAGGTCGGCGGCGAAATCGGCCAGCGTCACGTCGGTCTCATGCCCGACGGCCGAGACGATAGGAATCGACGACCCCGCGATCGTGCGCACGACATGCTCATCGTTGAACGCCTGCAGATCTTCGAAGGAGCCGCCTCCCCGCCCGACGATGATGACATCGACGGAACCGAGTTCGTTCAAGGCTTCAATGGCGCCGACGATCTGCTCCGCGGCTCCATCGCCCTGGACGGACACGGGGGAGAGAATGATGTTCAAAATAGGGCAGCGGCGATGCAACACCGCGATCATGTCTCGGACCGCGGCTCCTGTCGGCGACGTGACGAGGCCGACCGTGCGAGGAAATACCGGCAAGGGTCTCTTGCGGTCCGGATCGAAGAGCCCTTCGGCCTCAAGGCGTCGTCTCAATTGTTCGAATGCCAATTGCTGTGCGCCGCGGCCCTTCGGCTCCACGTGCTCCAAGACGATTTGATACTCGCCCCTCGGCTCATAGACCGTGACTCGCCCTCGCACAATGACATGGAGCCCATCTTCAAGACCGAATCCCAATCGGAGAGCAGTTGAGCGAAAGAGCACGGCCCGAATCTGGCTTGCCGAATCTTTGATCGTACAATAGAGATGCCCCGACCCCGGCGCGCGAAGATTCGATATTTCTCCCTCCAGCCATACTTCGGCAAAATCGGCCTCCAGACACGTCCGAACCAACGTGCTCAGCTCCGATACGGTAAGAATCCGCCTCGATGAACCAGCAGGGGAGGGAGAGAACAGCCAAGCGTCGCTCGTACGCTTCTCCTTTTTGTTAATCGATCAGACGGATCCGTTCAAAATGAAGGGGCTTCCCCAACCGCGCATCAAGTTCCAGCAACACCCCGCAAAACACCGCTGGTCCGGACGCCACCTCGAAGCGGCGAGGCATTCCGGTTAAAAATTTTTCGATCGCCAGTTCTTTTTTGACCCCGATGACGGCGTGGAGAGGGCCGGTCATCCCAATGTCCGTAATGTAGGCCGTTCCCTTTGGCAAGATCTGGTCATCCGCCGTTTGAACATGAGTGTGCGTACCGACGACCGCTGTCACCTCGCCGTCCAAGTAGTGCCCCATGGCCATTTTTTCTGACGTCGCTTCCGCATGCATTTCGACGATCACTGCGGCGGTTTCTTGTTTCAAGCGCGGCAATTCCCGCCGCGCCGTTTGGAACGGGCAATCAATCGTCGGCATGTGGGCCCGCCCCATCAGTTGGATGACCGCCAATCGCTCGCCCCCCGCCGTTTCGACAACGACGCTGCCGTTGCCTGGAACGCCGGGGGGATAGTTCGCGGGGCGCAGCAAGCGCGACTCACGTGGAAAGTAATCCAATACCTCTTTTTTGTCCCAGGCATGATTGCCCGTGGTAACCACCGACAATCCCAGATCGAAGAGTTCCTCCGCCAAGTCCGGCGTAATGCCGAACCCTCCCGCGGCATTCTCGCCGTTGCCGATCACGACGTCGACCTGCCGCTGGACGACCAAACGTGGGACGGTACGGGCGACCGCCCGTCTTCCCGGCTCTCCCATGATGTCGCCGATGCAGAGCACCCTCATCTGGCGTATTCCACGTACCGGCTTTCTCGAATCACAGTCACCTTGATTTGTCCGGGATACGTCAGTTCCTGCTCTATTTTCTTGGCCAGATCGCGCGAAAGCTGGAACGACTCGGCGTCGGTTACGTCTTCCTGACGGACGATCACCCGGATCTCTCGCCCGGCTTGAATGGCATAGGCCTTTTGCACCCCCTTCTGCCCGGCCGCCAAGGCTTCGAGTTTTTCCAGCCGCTTGACGTAGGACTCCAGGGCTTCTCTTCGGGCGCCGGGACGAGCGGCGGACAGCGCCTCGGCGGCGGCCACCAGCACGCTCTCCGGACAAATCGGCTCCACTTGCTCATGGTGCGCGGCGATCGCGTTCACGATTTTCGGCGATTCACCGTATTTCTTGGCCAACTCGGCGCCAAGCATGGCATGGGGGCCCTCTTCCTCATGACTGACCGCTTTGCCGATGTCGTGAAGCAACGCGCCCCGACGGGCCAATTTGACGTCCAATCCCAACTCCGACGCCATCATGCCGCAGATATACGCGGCCTCCCGCGCGTGATACAGATTGTTCTGTCCGTAACTCGTTCGATACTTCAGCCGGCCCAGCACCTTGATCAATTCAGGGTGGAAATCCGACAGCCCCAGTTCAAAGATGATTTTTTCGGCTTCTTCGTACATCAGCTTGTCGATGTCGGTCTTCACCTTTTCCACGATTTCTTCGATGCGGGTCGGATGAATTCTGCCGTCTTGCATCAACCGTTCAAGCGAAACTTTGGCGATTTCACGGCGCAACGGATCAAATCCCGAAATGATCACGGCTTCCGGCGTCTCATCGATGATCAGGTCGATTCCCGTCGCCGCTTCGATCGCCCGGATATTGCGGCCTTCCCGGCCGATGATTCGCCCTTTCATGGCATCGTTCGGAATCGCCACCACAGAGATCGTCGATTCCGATACATAATCCCGCACCACTCGTTGAATGGCGCTGGTAATGATTTCACGAGCCTCCCGCTCGGCCACTTCACGCGCTTCTTCGATCGTTCGTTTGGCAATCCCCGCCGCATCAAGCCGTGCTTGAGACTCCATCTCGACCATCAACTGTTTTTTGGCCTCTTCCGCCGTCATGCCGGCCACACGTTCCAGGGCTTCACGATGATCGCGCTCGGCCCTGGCACAGGCAGACTCTTTTGCCGCAAGTCCGGCTTCACGTTTCGTCAGTTCCTGCTCACGTTTCTGTAATTCGCTTTCGCGTTTTTCCAACGTGGCGAGCTTCCGGTCCAACACCTCCTCGCGTTGGAGCAGGCGTTTTTCCATCGCCGAGAGTTCGGCAAGTTTCCCCTTTTGCTCCTTTTCCCATTCCGCTTTTGCTTGAAATACCAGATCTTTGGCCTCAAGCCTGGCCTCTTTCAATACGCTGTCGGCCTCGCGCTGCGCGTTCTGGACGATATGTTTGGCCTGTTCCTCAAGCTCAACCCGTTTTGCGGCGGCCATGTTGCGGCGCACGACTTCGAATACCCCGACGCCTACGGCAGCGCCGATTATTGTGCACAGGATATATGCGATGATTGACGTAGAAATAAGCGTCACCCCCTCTCAGACGGCTGAGGTAGTTCAGCCCGTTCTCTGAAAGAATTTCAGAGAGTGAACGAAGCACGGGAGGATGATTGTGCAGACACAAGACCAGGAAAGAACCGGGGCGGGTCAGCTTGAACGCGCGCGAGAACGTAGGCTTATTATGATGTCCCTGAGGATCTTCTGGATTTCCCTCTTGCCGAACGAAGGATCACTCCGCCCTCTTTCGATCCTTTATTTATTGAGAACCGGTCTCCACGATCGGGGCTGGCCGCCCACGTCCATTGGAATAACCAGATCGATGCCCGCTTGTTTGAGTAACGAGGCACCACCCTTTCCTCAACATGAATCGAAAGCCGGTTGAACTCATCGACCGTAAAAGTTCAGGGTACGATCTCTTCATCCTCACGAAACATTCGCCCGCACGTCTCAACTTTCTATCGTTTCCACTACACTAATAGATTAAGGCATTAAAGCCACCGTCCAGAAGTCTGTTTCCCCGTCCAAGTCCCGGTCATCTGCAACGACCTGCCCGAAACATTCGTTCCTTCACACATTTTCACGATAACAAAGGGGTTTTCGGAAAGCAAGGCGAAACTTGGTTTCTTACCAGGAAGTTGAGGCAGGCTAACGAAAGAGGGAGGTCGGAACATGTTCCTCGAGTGATTCCATCAACACATCCATGCGTCGTTCAAAGTCGGCCTCTCCCTGAACCCGCTTCTTTTCTGATTCAAAAAGCTGATGGGCCAGGTTAATCGCCGTCAGCACCGCCAATTTGACCGGAGTGGCCGTCTTCATACCCTCAGCAAGGCGTTTCATATGATCGTCTACATAATGAGCCAGCCGCCGAACATAGGCATCCTCGGCTTCCCCACGAATTGCATACCGTTGACCGTAGATTTCAACCTCGACGGTTTTACTCATGGGCCACCTCCCTGGCTTCGTCCGCACATTCTAACATCTCGATTTCGCTGATGACCCGCTCGATTCGCGACTTGATATCAAGTCGCTCCCGCTCCCAGCGTTGATTCAGATCATCCTGAGACGCAAGCCGCTGCCGAACGACTCTCAGCTCCTCCTCCAACGACGCATTGCGCCGTTTCAGCTCCTGGATTAACTTCACCAGGTCTTTAATGCGAACTTCCAACGCATCGAGGCGATCCAACGCCATAACGGCACCGCTTCCTTCATCCTCTACGGTTGGCGGTTGACGCGCACTATAAAAACTCTGCAACCTCTTGTCAAGAAACGGGCTTCTGAAGACCGTTCAGACGGACATACTCTTTGTAGCTGCGGAGCACCCGCTTCACATATTGCCTCGTTTCTTGGAAAGGAATCAATTCGACAAATTCATCGTCGCTCCGTCCCCGATGCGCGACTACCCAACTCTCAACAGCAAGGGGGCCGGCGTTGTACGCCGCAACAGCATGCACCAGATTGCCTGAAAACCGAGCGAGCAACTGCCCGATGTATCGAACCCCGATCTGGATATTGGTTTCCTGATCGAACAGGTCATCCCGCGTGACCTCGGGGAGACGATGGTGCTGAGCCACTTCATTGGCAGTGGCCGGCATGACCTGCATCAACCCGATGGCGCCCACACGGGACACCGCCCGCCAATCGTACTGACTTTCTTCCCTGATGATGGCCGCAACCAGGAACGGATCGACTCCGTCAACGCCCTGCATGTTGATGGTGGAGATCAGTCCCATCGGATAGGCTGCGTTCCACAAGCCATCTTCAACAATCACTCCGCCGCCTCGCTCCAATTTGTCCCGGAACCTGCTCCGGACAAGCCTCAAGGCGTGATGGTATGCCCCGGCTTCGCTCAACATGACCGACAACGAGACCACCGCAGCATCGTCATTGCCGTACGCGTCCGTCAACGCGGTGAGTTCTCTGACCACATCCTGCTCAAGCCCCAATGCCTTCAACTCGGCAGCCCGCCGGTAGGCGGGCTGCCGCTCGATTTCCGACCGACTCGCTTCGTTCCGCCCCGACATTTGATCACGGTCCGGCAAAGAAGGGAGAACGGCGGGAACAGCGGCAGCCTCCTCCAGCCGTCGTTCCTGATCCGTAGAAACCATGGCGGCGATTCCCGCGCGCCCCTGCGCAAGCTGGCAATAGTAGGTGTAGGGATAGCGATTGCACAGAAGCTGGAATGTTTCCTGCGCGTTCGAGCTTCCAACGTGACCATACGCCCGTGCGATCCAATAGAGCACCTGTGGTTCCCATTCGCTGTTCGGTCGTTCGACGATCGGCCGCCATACATCGATCGCCGCTTGATATCGTCCTATTCGATAGAGAACCCAGCCTTGCCGCCAACGTGCCTCTGTACGCTGAGCGGCGGGCTCCCCCGTTTGGGCGACCTGCCTATAGTGTGCGATCGCCTCGTCAAACCGGGCCTGATCCTCAAGCCAGATCCCAGCGAACAAGTTGATCTGCCCTTGCTGCTCGGCCGACAGATTCCGTTTGGCGACTCTACGGCTTAGATCCAATAACTTGTCACCGAGTCCCTGTCGAAGATAGACCCGTGCCAACCACACCGTCGCCTCACCGGCGTGAGTCGTTCTCCCTTCGACCAGCCCTTGAAACGTCTCCCGCGCTTGCTCGTAGAGCTTGAGTCGCACCTGAGCAACACCCAGCTTGAGTGTGGCCTCACTGCGAAGAGGGGGGGGTGGATCTTCGGCAAGAAACCGCTTCAGTTCCTCAATGGCCTCCTTGTGCAAGGCCTGTCCCAGCAGCACCTGAGCCCTGGCATAAAAATCTTGCGCCTTTGGGGCCCATCGTTTCCCCTCGGTACTTGTTTCAAGAAGCGCTTCCGCCTGTTTTGCTTCCTTCGTGTGAGGAAACGTGATCCAGACCTTTGTCAAAGCCTCCCGCCCTTCGGCCGGCTTTCCCATGTGCAGATAGCAGTCCGCCAATCGAAGCCACGCCTGGGCGATTCTTGGATCTTTCTCATTGCGACTGAAGGTAACCGCCCTCGTGAGCCGGTCAATCGCCTCAGGACAACTGGAGGTCTGATGCCAGGCTTCTCCCGCACGCAAAAGGACTTGAGGAAGCAGATTGGTATCGGGAACGGCCTGCGGCACTGAGTCAAAAGTCAGCGCCGCCTCCCTTGCATCGCCCAATGACAACAGCGCCTCGCCGACCCAATATCGAACATAGTCCTCAATGGCCGGAAAATCCCGTTGGGCCGCTCGAAGATACGAAAGCGCCACGGCCGGATACCGATCGATCAACATGACGCCGGAGAGCAACCCAGCCCGCTTGGCCCACAGCGACGCCGGAAACCGTTCCATGACCTGACGGAGCCGTTCGAGCTTCAGCGCCGCCACCTGATCTTTCGTCAGCGCGGCCCCCAACTGTTCCCTCGGCCGGACGGCCATCGCGAAACACTCCTCCGCCGCTTCACACCGATCGGTCTGCTGCAGATCGGCACTCACCGCTTGAGCCGAATACACATTGAAAGGAGAAGTAAGATCTGTCACGACGACGAATAGCGCCGCCACACCCAACATTACGCAGGCATGCCGGATCAACCAGCACGAGAGACGATCGGTCCACTTGGTCATAAAAACACATTATAATATATGGTTGTGATGAGGTGATAAGAGAAGCCGTTTGCAGCAGCCGCCCCCATCGCACCATCACACCATCCACAGGAACGTTGGTTTCACTCGCTCGTTCTATGGTAGGCTCTGCCGGCACAATGGACTGAAGCCACTGCCGATGCCTGATTCGCTCATCAATTTACTCGCACTGACCGAATCTCAGATGGCGGACCTCGTCCAAAGGCTGGGGTGGCCCACCTATCGAGCCAAACAGATCCTTCGCTGGCTCTACCGACGACGCGCGCGCGACATTCGTGACATGACCGACCTCTCCCTCCGAGATCGCTCGACATTGGCCGAGATCGCGATCATCCGCCGCGCAACCCGTTGCACGGTGCTCCCGTCTGACGATGGCACACGCAAGTTGCTGCTCACCCTGGATGACGGACTGACAATTGAAACGGTCTTGATCCCGGACGAGGATCGCCTGACTCTGTGTGTCTCGACTCAGGTCGGATGCATGTTGGATTGCACATTCTGTTTGACCGGTGCCATGGGACTGCGCCGAAGTCTCAAAGCTCACGAAATCATCGACCAGGTCCTGACAGCTCAAGACCGGCTGGACGCCGGCGAGCGGATTACCAATCTGGTCTTCATGGGGATGGGGGAACCGCTCGCCAATTATGAGGCCCTTGAACTCGCCGTCACGAGCTTGACCGACAAATCGTGGGGCCTGGGGTGGTCACCCCGGCGCATCGTCGTTTCAACAGCGGGGTTAGCGTCCCGTCTCGAAAAAGTCGCGGCACTCGGCGTCAACCTCGCCGTTTCGCTCAACGCAACGACCGAGGCCCAACGCCGGGCGCTGATGCCAGCCGCTAGCGACATCGCATCCCTCAAGTCGCTGTTGGCGGCTTGTCGAAAATATCACAGGTCATCAAACAGGCGATTGACGTTTGAGTATGTCCTGTTGGCCAGCGTGAATGATCGACCAACCGACGCCCAACGATTGGCGACGCTGCTTCGCGGTCTGCATTGCAAGGTGAATTTGATTCCGTTCAATGAATTTCCAGGCAGCCGTTTTCAACGGCCGTCGGACTTCAATGTGCTCCACTTTCAAACACTCCTCCGCCGAGAGGGTATCGACACCTTTATTCGCAAAAGCAGGGGACGAGACGTGTTGGGAGCCTGCGGACAGTTAGGAAGCCTTGCTGACGGCGGCAGATCAGCCTGCTTGACACCTCTGGAATCCCATTGTTAGCATGAGTCGGTCCGTCATTCCCGTATGATCTCTCGGGCTTTCCACCCCTACGTGTTCCTCTGTCTCTTCACGATATTGCTCTTTTCTCTCACTCCCTCTCAGGTACTCGCCGTCGAGCCCCATGAGCACGTGTTGTCGAACGGCATGAAGGTGCTTCTGGTTGAGATTCCCAAAGCACCCGTCGCCACCGTGCAGGTCTGGTACAAGGTCGGTTCTCGAAATGAGGTCATGGGGCGGGCCGGCCTCTCCCACATGCTTGAGCACATGATGTTCAAGGGGACGGCAAAGTATCCGAAAGGCTCGTTTTCCCGCCTCATCCGCAAGAACGGGGGGATTGACAACGCCTTTACCGGCCAAGATTTCACCGCGTATTTTGAGAACGTGGCGGCCGATCGAATTGAGCTGGCCTTAGAACTCGAGGCTGACCGCATGCAGGGGCTGACGCTCGATCCCCATGAGTTTCAAACGGAGCGGGAAGTCGTCAAAGAGGAGCGGAGGTTGCGAACCGAGGACGACCCTCAGAGCGCACTCGTGGAGATCTTGTTTGCGCAAGCTTTTTTAAGCCATCCCTATCACTGGCCGGTGATTGGGTGGTTTTCTGATCTGGACGCCATGTCCCTTGAAGACCTCCAACGCCACTACGATACCTATTATTCTCCCAACAATGCCACGCTCGTCGTGGTAGGCGACTTCAAAGCAGATGTCCTGATCCAGACCATCAAAACTCTTTTCGAGCCGATTCCGAGAGGGCCCTCTCCCAGCCGGATACTTTCTGAAGAACCTCCTCAACGGGGTGAACGGCGGTTTATTCTGAAACGCGACGCGCAACTCCCGTTCGTCATGATGGGGTTTCATGTCCCCAACTATTCCAGCGAAGATGCCTATGCCCTCAGCCTGCTCGAAACGATGTTGTCGAAGGGAAAAAGCTCGAGGCTGTATCAAAGCCTGGTCTACGAACAAAAGACCGCGCTCGTGGTCGGCGCGGACTACAATCCGATGCAAGCGGATCCCGGCCTCTTTTACTGTTACGCGGTGGTCAGCCCCGGCGCAAAGACCGACGTGGTCGAAGAAGTGCTGCTGCGTGAGATCGCCCGTCTCCAGAAAGAACTTCCGACCGAGGTCGAGTTGCAACGGGCTAAGAATCAACTGGAAGCCGCTCATGTCTTCGAGCAAGATTCGAATTTCCGCCGCGCCATGATGCTTGGAGAAGCCGAAACCGTCGGCGCCGGCTGGCGATGGGGAAACCAATTCCTGGAACGGATCCGCTCCGTCACGCCGCAGGATATTCAGCGGGTCGCCAGGCGCTATCTCAATGCGGACAATCGGACGGTGGGCGTTCTCGTGCCGGTCCCTTCAAAACAGCAGCAGTCTTCCTCTTCCACTTCCACATCCACACCCCATCGCCGATCATAGGCTCGACGCATGTCTCACCATCGCCCGACTCTCCGACATCCCTGTTCAGGCCCGGCGGCACTGACTCTCGGCATGGGCGGACGCTCGAAGGTTGCCGGGAAAATGGCCGGATTGTGCGCGGCCATAGCTGTCTTCGCCGGAGCAAGTTCCGGCTTTGCCGCAGAGCTCTCCCCGGTCAAAACCATCACTCCCAACGGAATGACGCTGGTGGTGCTCGAGCAACACGATCTTCCCATCGTTGAAATCCACGCCCTGATCAAGGCCGGCTCCGCTCACGATCCACCAGGAAAGGCGGGCCTGGCGAATTTGACGGCCAACCTGCTGGATGAAGGCACGACAACCCGATCATCAAAGCAACTGGCAGAGCAGATCGATTTCGTCGGAGGCTCGCTGGAAGTCTCCGCCGCCGAAGACTTTACGACCGCTTCGGTGCGCGTTCTCACGAAAGACGCTGAGTTCGGCTTTGCGATTCTCTCGGACATACTGCTGCATCCGACGTTTCCTCAACGGGAATTCGAACGGGTTCGCGCTCAGATAGTGGGAGAAATCGTCGGCGAGAATGACGACCCCAGCCGCCTCGCCATGAAAACGTTCCATCAACTGGTGTTTCAACATCATCCCTATCAATGGCCGGTCATCGGCCTTGAAGAGACCCTGTCTCGCATCGAGCTGCGCGACGTTCAAAATTTTTACGCGAGGGAGTATCTCCCCAACCAAACGATTCTCGTTGTCGTCGGTGATATCACTCTCGAGCAGGCTACTGTGCTCGTCCGCTCTTATTTCGATGCCTGGAAACAAGGGCCGGCACCCGCTCGATCGCACACGAAACCGCCTGTGATCGACAAGAAGATCGTCCGGCTCATCGACAAAGATTTGACCCAATCCACGATCGTGCTCGGTCACGGAGGTGTCAGCCGAACGAATCCGGACTTTTACGCGATCACGGTCATGAATCATATCCTCGGAGCGGGAGGATTCTCTTCCCGCCTCATGGACACCATCCGAGACAAACAAGGGCTTGCCTATGGCATCACGAGCCATTACGACGCTCGGGCGATGTCCGGCTCATTCTGGGTGAGCCTTCAAACCAAGACGGACACGACGAACCAGGCAATCAACGGAGTGTTGGCCGAGATCAAGACCCTGCGCGAGGCTCCGGTGAGCGATCAGGAGCTTGCCGACGCCAAATCGTTCCTCATCGGGAGCTTCCCCTTACGTTTTGATACGACGGCAAAGCTCGCGCGCTTACTGGCGCAGGTGGAATTTTTTGGGTTAGGATTTGATTACTTAACTCAGTATCCGAAGTGGATTGAGCGCGTGACCAAGGAAGACGTGCAACGGGTGGCCAAACACTATCTCAATCCTCGGCATTATGTTCTCGTCGTTGTCGGCGACATCGCCAAAGCGAAAGTGCGCCAGTAGCGCACCTTCGCCGCTGCGAGCGGCATATGCACGACGCGGACCTTCAGCGCAAACTCAGCCGTCTCCGAACTCTCCTGTCCGACATGGGCTCCGTGCTGGTGGCCTATTCGGGCGGCATCGATAGCACCTTCCTCCTGAAAGTCGCCCACGAGCAACTTGGAGACAGAGCGGTCGGCGTCACAGCCGTGTCCCCTACATTTCCTGCCATCGAGCTCGAACAGGCCCAACGTGTCGCCGAGGAGATCGGAGCGCGTCACACACTCGTGCATACGGATCAATTACAGATGCCGGAGTTCGTCAGAAACGATGCGACCCGCTGCTTTCACTGCAAGTCGGATCTCTATCGCCTCCTGGGAACCCTGCGGCAAACCGGCTCCCACATCCAAATTGTTGACGGCACCAACCTGGACGATCTGTCGGACGATCGGCCCGGCATCAAAGCGGCTTATGAATGGGGGGTCCGCAGTCCGCTCGTCGACGCCGGCCTGTCAAAAGCCGACATTCGAATCCTTGCCAAAGAACTCGGGCTTTCCAATTGGAACAAACCAGCGGCCGCCTGTCTTTCATCCAGAATCCCACGAGGGACGCCGATCACACTTGAAACACTCAGCCGAATCGAGCGAGCCGAAGCCCTGCTCCATCAAGAGGGATTTCGGCATGTTCGCGTCCGCGATCATGACAAAGTCGCCAGAATCGAAGTCGATCCCGAGGAAATAGCCGCTTTCCTTGATCCCGAACGACGTAAGAGAGTCACCTCCGCCCTGAAGACACTGGGCTTCGGATTTGTCACGCTGGATTTGGAGGGGTATCGAGCAGGTGGAGTCAGCCTTCGCTGACTCCCCTTCCTGTTTCAGTGATTATCGGTGGGACGATTTTGACAATGCCGCGAGCGCTTCGTCCGCCAACCTTCGATGGTCGGCGTCAGTCATGCTGCGCTGAAGAACCTGCTCGGCGACCAGAAGAGCTAAGTCAGTCGTTTGCGTCCGAATTTCCTGGACGGCTCGCCGTCGTTCCTGATCGATCTCGCGCATGGCATCGCCTTTGATCCGCTCGGCTTCCGCTGTCATCCGCTGCTCATTTTCTTCCATCAGACGTTGGGCCCGCTCCCTGGCTGCCGCCAACAGGGTCTCGGCTTCCTTTGAGACGGAAGCCAACTTGGCTTCATACTCCCTCAGCGTCCGTTCCGCCTCCGCCCGATGCCGCTCGGCTTGATCCAAACTGTCCTTGATCTTCCGCTCCCGCTCCTCAAGAATACTCAAAACGGCGGGGAAGGCATACTTGTACAGGATAAAAAACAAAATCGCGAACGAAACGATTTCCCAAAAAATCAGAGAAGAGAAAAAATGAGATTCGAACTGCGGCATCCTTTACTCCAGGAAGATTTAGCCCGGACCGGAGTCGCGCTCCGCGCCGGCTTAAACCTTGAACCTGCCCCTACTTGCGAAGCCCCATGATAATGAACGCAATGACCAATCCGTACAGCGCAATGGCTTCCACCAGCGCGAATCCGATCCACATGTACTTCCCGACCCGGCCCTCAGCCTCCGGTTGACGCGCCACCGCTTCGATCATTTTCCCGAAGATATACCCGATGCCGACACCGGCTCCGGCAAATCCCGCCGCCGCCAACCCCATTCCCAACAACGCTGCAGCTGCTGAATCCATCGTCCTTCGATCCTCCCTTGTCTGTACCGGCACACGTCAGTGCGCGTGCTCATCATGACCGTGCAAGTGGAATGCGTCACCTAAATAGACGCAGGTGAGCACCGTGAAAATATACGCCTGAATAAATGCAATGCCGAGCTCCAGCCCGTTCATCGCGATAGTAAACACAAAGGGCAACCAGCCGATCAGCAAACCGCCGCTGACCGTCAGTCCAAACAAAACGCCGAGAATGACGTGCCCGGCCGTCATATTGGCGAATAATCGGACAGCCAGCGAAATGGGGCGAGCCAGTTGGCTGATCAATTCGATGGGAATCATGAGCGGCAAGAGCCACGCCGGCGTCCCAGGCGGCACCAAAATACCCAGAAACTTCGCTCCGTGCAACGCAAATCCCATCACGAGGCTGAGCCCATAGACTGAAAAAGCAAAGACCGCCGTCACGATGATCTGACTCGTGACGGTGTAGGAACCGGGAATCAATCCGACCAGATTACAGAAGAGGATAAACAGAAAGAGCGTCGCCACCAGGGGGAAAAACTTCATCCCTCCCTCACCCATCGTATCCAGAATGATCCCGCGAATAAAGTCCACCAGCATTTCCGCAAGGCTTTGCAGTTTGCCGGGAACCAACCGTCGCGCTGACCCGGCCATGACCATCAATGCCGCGACGAGCGCCACCACCACCCACATTGTGAGAACGGCCTTGTTAATGGAGATATCCAGACCGCCGATGTTGATCGGAACAAAGTTGTGCAATTCAAACGGGTGAAGCGGACTTTCTTCCATGAACTACCTTCGTTGATCCTTGCCAGGTGTATCCGAGGACTTCTGCCACTGTTGCGCGGTCCGATAGGCGTTGCGTATCCCCGCCACCGCGCCCAATATCAACCCAACCACCAGCCCCCACGGACCGGAATCCAATATGTACCCATCGACCGCCCATCCCAGCCCACCGCCGACGATCAATGCAGCAAGCAGTTCCGTTCCAATACGAACGGCTTGACCAAGCCCCGCATACAATGGATCGCCTGGAGGGGGCATTCCCAACCCACGGAAGGCACGTCAGCGTGCAGGACACACGGAAGGCGATGTCACATACAGCACGTGAGCAGAACCCTACCCATGATGGGCTTCCGATTTAAGCAGAACCCCCTTTGCAAAGTCAATAATACGATTGCGCGGTCGGGGAACTCACCGCCATACAGATCCATATGGGCGATGAAGGGTAGTGACGCAAGGGTTTCCGAAACGGTACAGTACACTCACTATGCCGACAACTTCTCTCCAAGCCGTTTCTTTTCTGCAAGGCCCTCCGTCGCCTTTGCTGATGATGTTTGACAGCCCATCAGCCTCCCCTTTTGAACTCTACGCAAAAATCGCGTCGAGCCATAGTCCTTCTTTTTTATTCGAGAGCGGCCGTTACCATTCAATGACAGGACGATATTCGTTTTTTGCCAGCGAACCCTATTTGATCGTAAGCGGACAAGCGAACCGCTACGTCCAACGCACCGCCGACGGGCGCGAAGAACAAGGCACCGCCCCTTTCAGCCACCTCGTCAGCCTGTTCAGAAACTCATACATTGCCCGCCCCCGATACGCCCCTCTTTTTTTCGGAGGAGCCGTGGGCTATTTCAGTTACGATCTTGTTCGTCAATTTGAACGGCTCCCCTCTCTCGCGCTCGACGACCTCGCCATGCCGGATTTTGAGTTCGCCTTTTTCGATCTCGTGGCGGCCGTCGACCACGAACAGAATCGTTTCATCTTGGCGTTTTGTCCGCCGCTCGAACGGTTCATAAGCGAGCCGCGCGAAAAATTGCTCAGAGAGGGGCAAGATCGGCTTGCGGCGATGGCGGCACGGATGTCCGGTCCGCTCCCCCCCGGCCTCGCCGATACGCCGCTTCATCTGTCGTTTGAGCCGGAACAACATCGCTCTTCTTACGCTGATCGCGTCCGACGCTGTCAAGAGTACATTGCGGCAGGCGATATTTATCAGGCCAACCTCTCTCATCGATTTGTCGTCACCGACCCAACATCCCCGGCCACCCCTCCATTATTCTCAGATCTCCTCGCGTATGGTCGCATACGCGCCTTGAATCCCTCCCCGTTTGCCGGCCTACTCCGCTTTCATCAAACCAGCCTGATCAGCTCATCGCCGGAACGGCTGGTCCGCCTTGAGGGACGACGGGCCGACACACGGCCGATCGCCGGGACCAGGCCCCGCGGAACGGACGCCACCGCAGACCGTCGGCTCGCGGATGACTTGCGCGCAAATGAAAAAGAACGGGCGGAACATATTATGTTGGTTGACCTTGAGCGCAATGATCTCGGCCGTGTCTGCGATTTCGGAAGCATTGGGGTAGAGGAGTTGATGACGCTGGAACAATACTCTCATGTCAACCACCTCGTTTCGCACGTCTCCGGCCTCTTAAAAAACGACGCCACCGGCTTCGACCTGCTGCGAGCCATGTTCCCCGGCGGAACAATCACCGGTGTGCCCAAAATCCGCTGTATGGAGATCATCGAGGAGCTGGAGCCGGTTCGCCGCGGTGCCTATTCCGGATCAATGGGATACGTGAGTTGGAGCGGAGACTTGGACTTCAACATCTTGATCAGGACCCTCGTCAGACGACACGGCAAGGGCTACCTCCAGGTCGGCGCCGGCATTGTGGCCGACTCCGATCCGGCCCGCGAGTACGAGGAAACCATCCACAAGGCCCAGGCGTTCTTCAGCGCCTTCTCATAAGTCTTTCTTCATCCGATGTGGATTTACCTGAACGACCGATTCGTCAGACAAGAAGAGGCGCTGATCTCCGTCTTTGATCACGGTTTTCTTTATGGAGACGGCGTGTATGAGACGATCCGCTCCTACGGGAACCGCCTCTTTCTAGGCTCCAAACATGTGGAACGGCTCTTTCGATCTGCTGCGGCGATAGGATTGACCGTTCCGATCCCCCAAGAACGTTGGCTTGAACTGCTTTACGAAGCGATGGCGCGCAACGGCCTTGGCGACGGCGGACGAGATGCCTACCTCCGGATCACCGTGTCACGAGGCGTCGGAGACATCGGCTTGGACCCCGCGCTGTGCCCGTCGCCGACGGTCGTCATCATGGCGAAGCCTCTCGTCGCTCCCGACCCGTTCCTTTATGAAAAGGGAGTTGCCCTGATCATCGCTTCCACGAGACGCAACTTGCCCAGCGCGTTGTCCCCACAGATCAAATCCACCAACGTTCTCAACAATATCCTCGCCAAGCGCGAGGCCATCGCAGCGGGAGCGTTTGACAGTATTCTGCTCAACTGGGAACACCACCTCACGGAATGCACTGTCAGCAATCTCTTCTTCGTCATGGACGGACGCCTCTGCACGCCGGCCGTTGACTGTGGCATTCTGGACGGCATCACACGATCCATCGTGCTCCAGCTTGCTCAAGAACAGGGGATTCCGTCGGACGAAGGACGATTCACGCCGGCTCAGCTCCGGCACGCCAGCGAGTGTTTCGTGACGAACACCAGCATGGAAATCATGCCGGTCACTACCGTTGACCGCGCTCCGATCGGTAACGGGAAACCTGGCCCCTTCACGCACAAACTGAGGCATCTGTTCGCCGACGCGCGAGACCGCTTCCTGGACCAGTCTTCTCCATCCATCATTTGAACCGTTTGTGTTTACCTCGCCTTTTGTGTTCGCCTCAATTATCCATCGCGATCTGCGGCGCCGGACGAACTATTCCTTGACAATCGGTCACGGACTGCTATCGTTGACCCATGACGGCCCACCTGCTGCTGATCGTTCGCCCTCTCCTATTGTTCACGGAAGTCCTTCTCCTGCTTGCCGTGTGGGACGAACTCCCCTGGTCTTCCAATTCAAGAGCCCACGCGGAAGTCTATCAGTACATCGATGCCACAGGCGTCATCTCACTGACCAACGTTCCGTCCGACCCGCGTTACCGGCGAATCGATCGAGCTCCCAGTCGTCTGCACCCCACACTTTCGGAAGCGGAACTCGAGCCGACAATTCTCCGATTCTCGAGGCAGTATCAGCTCCCACCCGCGCTCATTCGGGCCGTCATTAAAGCCGAATCGGATTTTGACACGCGGGCGGTCTCCCGTGCGGGAGCGATCGGGCTCATGCAGCTCATGCCCCAAACCGCCGTTCGCCTGGACGTGAAGGACCTCTACGACCCCGAAGACAACATCGGAGGAGGCACGAAATACCTTCGGTTCCTCTTGGACAGATTTCGCGGCGACCTTCCGCTCGCTCTGGCCGCTTACAATGCAGGAGAGCACGTCGTCGACCGTTACCGCGCCCTTCCGCCGATCGAAGAAACACGGCGCTATGTCCGTAAGGTTTTGCGTTACTACCGGACGTTTCTTAGGCGCGACCTTGCCGCAGCCGACGGCGCGATAGCGTTTTCGGAGATTTCCTCGTACCAACCAAACCGTGAGTCGTTGGTTTCTCCCCTCCGCTGACCGGTTCCCCAAGACGGATTTGACTATGCTGGTTCCATCCCGATGGCTTTGAATCGGGGAAGTCCGATCGGAAATGGGCGCCCACGCTGTTCTCCCGCCAGAGCGCCGCTTCAGCAACACAGCGCGCCACTTGAATCATATTCTTGACCTCAAGATCGGCTCTTGTGCCGAACGGCTTCGAGACCATGTGTTCCCACCGAGTGAGTTGAGCCGTCGCCCGAATCAACGATTCGCGAGACCTGACGATTCCGACTTGCCCCCACATGATCCGACGGAGCGAGTTTCGCAATTTTTCCGCGTCATCCAAGCGATGGCGCTCGCTATACCGCAACGCCGCCGCCTGACGCCCTAAATCCGGCACAGCCTGACGGGTACCCCACGCGACCGCGGCGACACCGGCCCGCATCCCGAACACCAACGCTTCCAACAACGAATTGCTGGCAAGCCGATTGGCGCCGTGCACACCGCTGCAGGCCACTTCCCCGGCGGCAAAGAGACCAGGCAAGGACGTCGCCCCGTTTATATCGGTCCAGACCCCTCCCATCATGTAATGAGCGCTGGGAGAAACCGGTATCCACTCCTCCGTGATGTCGATGTCGTGCCGTAAACACGTCGCATAGATCGTCGGAAACCGGCGTTTCACAAAATCGGCCCCCAAGTGCGTCACATCGAGATACACATGGCGGGTTTTCGTGGCCGCCATTTCGGCCCAAATCGCGCGCGCGACGATATCCCTCGGAGCCAGGGCGCCCAACGGATGATACCGCTCCATAAACGTTTCGCCTTTGTGATTCCGGAGCTGTCCCCCTTCCCCCCTCATGGCCTCCGACAGGAGAAACGGCGGACTGGACGGCACGTATAACGCCGTCGGATGAAATTGGACAAATTCCATGTCTTGCAGCTTTGCTCCGGCACGATACGCCATGGCCATTCCATCGCCGGTCGCACTCGGCGGATTCGTCGTTCGAGCGTAAATTTGTCCGGCCCCTCCGGTCGACAACACCACCGCTTTCGCGGGCACTACGCAGAGTTCTCCCGAATGTTCGTTCAGCGCCACCGCCCCGCAACATCGGCCATCCTCCACGATCAAGTCCACCGTGAAATGGAAATCCATCCGCCGGATTTTGGCCTGCCGAGCGGCATGGGCCATCAACACCCGCACCATTTCGTTCCCCGTGGCGTCGCCGCGGGCGCGGAGAATCCGGCTTCGACTGTGCGCCGCCTCGCGGGCAAACGCGAATTTCCCCCCTACTTTATCGAAGTTCGCGCCCCAACGGATCAATTCCTGAATGCGTTCCGGCCCCTCTTCGACCAACACCCGCACCGCTTCAAGCCGACAGAGACCATGTCCAGCATCGACCGTGTCTTTCAAATGGATCGAGACATCATCCTCCTCGCTGAGCGCCACCGCCACCCCCCCCTGGGCAAACGTCGAGGTGCTCTGCAACGGATGTCCCTTGGTCAGCATAACGACCCGCCCGGCCCGGCTCAGCTCGATCGCCGCCCGGAGGCCGGCAACTCCACTACCGATGACAAGAAAATCCGCCGCTGGCAAAACAGACCGCTGCATCAATGCACTATCGCGGAACAAATTGTGGGGGTGATTCGGACAACGTTTGTTTGGCCTTCATGCCGAACGGTAAATCACCTTGGACACCGCGAAGAAGAACGGAGCCGTGGCCGGTCCATTGCAAACGGGCGGAACCGCGGTGCCGTACGCCCGCTTCTTCACCCCGCTTTTTCCACGCGCCCTGCCAATGCACGTACACGTCGACATCGCTACCTTCGATGATGACTCGCTCGATTGTGAAATCGAGCTTGATGGAATCAAACGTCTCGAAATCAGCCTCCACCTCACGCTGAAGCTGATTGAGCTGAGCATCCGGCTGAAGCAGCGAACGGAAGCTCGAAACGTTTTTCTCTTGGTAGGCCTCCCGCAAGGCTTCGACCGCTTGATCGATCCTTTGGATCCGCTCATGGTCCTCGGGATGTTGGAGAGGTTTCTTCGATGAGCAGCCGCTGAGTGAACAGGCGAACAAGGCGACCCAGCCGGCAACCAATAGCCAGGACGAGACAGCACGTTCTTGGACTCCAAGCATGGCGCAGTATAAGAAGTGGTCGAAGAACCGGTCAAGGTGCGAGGAGCATCACCCATTCTTCCAACCCGCGCTCCGGAGCGGCGGACAGCCGCCGTCACAACCTTGACAGAGCTGCTCATTAGCGGCTACTCTACCCGACTCCGGTAAGCTGCAACGAGCCTCGACGGAGGCGACCTCGTCACTTATTGGTGTCACCTTTTCCGATGAACGACTGTAGAAGGTTGCTCGTGACAATCGGACACCCTGAACTTGTCGCCGCCATTGCCTCGGAAATCGCTTCTTTCGGACCGATTCCTTTCGTTCGTTTCATGGAGTTGGCCCTCTATCACCCCCGATTCGGCTACTATGTGAGAGAGCCTGAAGACGGAGCGGAACGCATCGGCTGGAACGGCGACTATTACACCAGTTCCGACGTGCATCCCATTTTAGGGCGGGCTCTGGCACGGCAGGCCGAACAAGTCGACCGGCTGCTTGGAGAACCCGATCCATTCATGGTCGTTGAAGCAGGGCCTGGCAAGGGGCTGCTCGCCTCACAGTTCCTTGCAGCCTGCTCCAGTCAATTCCGTTCACTTTATGATCGCCTTTGCTATGTGTTCATCGAACGCAGCCCGGCGATGCGCGAACGGCAGCGTCACCATGTCACTCCCTGGCTGAATGAGCCGGATAAGCTCACCTGGATAAACAGTGTGGACGAATTGCCCCCCGAGAGCATCACCGGCCTCTTGTTCAGCAACGAACTGCTTGACGCCTTTCCGGTCCATCGACTCCGAGTGAGAAACGGCCACATCCAAGAGATCTACGTCGATTATCAGCAGGGGGAATTTGTCGAATGCCTTCATCCCCTCTCAACCGACGCCCTCGCCGCCCATCTCCAACGACTCAATCCCGACTGGCCGGACGGTTACCAAACCGAAGTCAACCTCGAGGCATTGAATTGGATCAAGCAAGTGGCCCGGCGCATGCACCGAGGTGTTGTCTTGACAATCGATTATGGTCATACCGCGAGAGACCTCTACGGGCCTGAGCGCAGAAACGGGACATTCCTCTGTTACGCTCGTCACTCAATCAATGAGACGCCATTCGTGCGGGTTGGTCTTCAAGACATGACCGCCCACGTGGACTTTTCGAGCGTAGCGGCGGCTGGTGAAGCAGCGGGCCTGCACGTAACAGGGTTCACCAATCAACTAAGTTTCCTGATGGGGCTCGGAGTGGAAAGGATGATCGCGGAATTGGAACCGGAGAGCCCAGCATTTCGCGCGGCGCTTCATCTCCTCAAGCCGAATGGCATGGGCGGCGTCTTCAAAGTGCTGATCCAACACAAAGGCATCGCACGAGCCGAACTGGACGGGCTTACGTACAAACCGTTTTGGGAGTCGGCATTGACCGGATCGGAGACAAGCGTCCGTACACTGTAAGACCTGGTGTATCGCCCCGGCGAGTATTCGGACGCGGCAGCAACAAAAGGACATGAACGATGGCCGGTGAGGGAGTTCCCGCCAACTACATCCCGATTCTCATTTTTATCGGGCTTACTCTCTTCGTGGGCACGGTCAGCCTACTGATCGGCAAACTATTTCGCCCAAACCGACCGTACCGCGCAAAATTGGCCCCCTATGAGAGCGGGAGTCCGCTCTTTCAGGATGCCCGCGTTCAATTTCCGATCCGATACTATATCATCGCCATGCTGTTCGTGATTTTCGACGTGGAAGTCGTATTTCTCTATCCATGGGCCGTCGCGTTCAAGTCGCTGGACCTGGCCGGCATTCTTGGGATGGGAGTGTTTCTTTTCATCCTGATCGTCGGATTCTGGTACGAATGGAAAAAGGGGGCGTTGGAGTGGGACTAACGAGCCGAACGCCCGTCATTGAAAATGTCGATTGCGCGGTTCACAGCGGGGCGACGGCGCCCGAACTTACAACCGGAGCGTGCGTGTGAGCATTCTTGAACGACAATTCGACGCCAACATTATTACGACGAACCTTGACGCCGTAGTGAGCTGGGCGAGAAAGTCGGCTCTCTGGCCCATGACCTTCGGGTTGGCCTGCTGCGCGATTGAAATGATCGCCAGCGTCTCCTCGCGTTACGATCTGGATCGGTTCGGTGCCGGAGTCTTCCGGGCGTCTCCGCGGCAATCGGATCTCATGATCGTCGCCGGGACGCTGTCGAGAAAGATGGCCCCCGTGGTCCGTCGAATCTATGATCAAATGGCCGAGCCTCGCTACGTCATTTCCATGGGTTCCTGCGCTACGTCCGGAAATCACTACAACAGCTACGCCGTGGTGCAGGGCGTGGACCAAATCGTGCCGGTCGACGTATATGTACCCGGCTGCCCGCCCAGGCCGGAAGCGTTGCTGGACGGGATCCTGAAATTGCAGGAAAAAATCCAACGCGAGAAGGTCTTTGTAAAATAACCCGCGAGGAGCTCCCGCGCGTGACACGGCGCGTGGGTTTGCCGCTCCCCGCTGCACACCGTGTACACGATGCAGACACTGCAGGCTCTGATCGAGAAGTTACGGAAAACGTTCCCGGAAGGGGTGTTGTCCGTCCATACGGACACCGCCCGATCTGAGGTGACGGTCCACGTTGCGGCGGCGAAGATCCTGGAGCTCGCCCGTTACCTGCATGACGAGCCGGATGCGCAATTCGATCACATCACCGACATCTGCTCCGCAGATTATCCGGACAGCCAACAACGGTTCGAGGTCATCTATCAGCTTTTGTCGATTCCCCATGGAAAACGGATCCGTCTGAAAGCACGGGTGACCGAAGAGCATCCGGTCATCGATTCGGTCACTGGCGTCTGGCGCGGAGCGGAATTCATGGAACGTGAAGTGTATGACATGATGGGCATTCGGTTCGCTGGCCACCCGGACCTGCGCCGCATTCTCCTGCCTGAAGACTATGCGGAAGGATATCCGCTGCGCAAAGATTTTCCTACGGAGGGCAAGGGCTGGCGCAGCCAGTTCGACTTTTTACCAAGGCTTGACGAGCCCCCTCCCCAACAATTCGAGGGCGAAATCCCAGAAGAACAAAAAAAACCCTTCCTCGCCGAGCCTGTCACAGTCGGAACGAGACGACGGGAAGAATTGTTGCTCAACATGGGGCCGCAGCATCCGAGCACGCACGGCGTGGTGCGCGTCGTTCTTGATCTCGACGGCGAACGGATCATCAAGGCCACTCCGGATCTCGGCTATCTTCACCGCGGCGTCGAGAAACTGGCCGAAGGCCTTGCCTATATGCAAATTATTCCGCACACCGACCGTCTGGACTACGTCTGCGCCATGGCGAACAACTACGCGTACGTACGGGCCGTAGAAAAGCTCCTTTGTATCACCGTGCCGGAACGGGCCGAATACATCCGGACGATCGTCGCGGAAATGCAACGCATCCTCGGACACCTTTTCTGGCTGGGGTCCCACGCCCTGGATATCGGGGCCATGACGGTCTTTTTCTGGACGTTTCGCGAGCGGGAGACTCTGCTCGACATGTTCGAACAGCTTTGTGGAGCCAGACTGACCCTCAACTACTACCGAATCGGCGGCGTTGACAGCGACTTCACGCCCGAATTGGTCCAGCGACTCAGGGCGTTTCTGAACACGTTTCCGGAAAAGCTGCGCGAGTACGACACACTGTTGGTTTCGAATCGCATTTGGCTTGGGCGCACGAAGAACGTCGCGGTGATTTCGGGAGAGGACGCGGTCAACTTCGGCCTCACCGGCCCGTCACTCCGAGGGTCCGGCGTGGCCTATGACGTCCGCAAAATGGAGCCGTACGGGGCCTATCATAAAGTCGAGTGGGAAGTGCCGGTGGGAACGAACGGCGACACCTACGACCGCTACTGGGTTCGCATCCAAGAAATGCGTCAAAGCGCTCGGATCATCGCTCAGTGTCTCGATCAGATGCCGCCCGGGCCGATTATGGCCGACAAGTCTCAATACATTCCGCCTCCCAAGCAGCATGTCATGCGCGACATGGAAAGCCTGATTCATCACTTCATCCTGTTCACGCAGGGCTTCAAGCCGCCGAAGGCGGAAACCTATTGCGCCACCGAATCGCCCAAGGGCGAGCTGGGGTTTTTCATCATCAGCGACGGCAGCCCCCGTCCCTATCGATTGAAAATTCGCGCTCCTTCGTTCATCCACATGGGCGCCTTCGATCACATGGCGCGAGGGTATTTGATTTCCGACATTATCACTATCTTCGGCACGTATGACGTGGTGATGGGAGAGTGCGACCGATGAAGAGAAATCGCCGGGCGGCATCCATGCCCATCGAGCGGAGAACGGTCGTTTCCCGGCAAGTGACGGCTGTCGAACCACGAAGGAGAAGAACGAAGGATAGGCACAGGCATGTCTCTGTCTGAAAAATACAAAGACGACATCGTCGACATTCTCTCGCGCTATCCGGTCAAGCGCTCGGCGTTGATTCCGCTCCTCTACCTCGCCCAGCGGGATCGCGGCTACGTAACCGAGGAAGCTATGATCGAGATCGCGGGGCTCCTCGGCTTGACGCCCCCTCAGGTTTACGAAACCGTCACGTTTTACACGATGTTCAACCTCAAGCCGGTGGGCAAGTTTCATATTCAAGTGTGTAAGTCGCTCATGTGCGCGCTGGTCGGTTCGGATACGGTGATCGACTGGATCAAGGCGAAGCTGGGCATTGGTCCCGGCGAGACCACGCCCGACGGGCTTTTTACCCTGAGCCTCGTCGAATGTCTGGCCTCCTGCGGAACCGGCCCCATGATGCAGATCAATGAAGACTATTATGAACAATTGACCGAGGAGAAACTGGACCGGATTTTAGCGGACCTGACATCCACCGGCTCCAGTCAACTAAAAAGCGGTCCCTTCATGTGGCCGGAACCGCTCAAGACATGAATCAGCGAAGCAAGAAGCACTGGATCTCAACGACGACCTCGCAGCACACAACGCGAGGGCGATCCAGCACGGGACGGCGTACAAGGATCAATGAATCGTCACCGACGGTGAACGGGCGCAATCATGCCACAGCATGAACTGATCCTGCTCAAAAACATGATGCAGCCGGGGTACGGCGGCTCATTGGCCGAGTACGAGCGGACCGGCGGCTATCACGCCCTCCGCGCCACACTCGGCAAGATTCCACCGGCCGATGTCACCGCGGCGGTACGCAAATCCGGCCTGCGAGGACGCGGCGGAGCCGGATTTCCAACCGGGGTCAAATGGGGATTTCTCCCCAAAGACTATCAAGGGCCCCGATACCTCTGCTGCAACGCCGACGAAAGCGAGCCGGGCACTTTCAAAGATCGCCAATTGATGGAGCGCGATCCCCATCAGATCCTGGAAGGTATTGTCCTGGCCTGCTACGCCATCGGAGCCGAATCCGCCTACATTTACATCCGTGGCGAGCTGGTATTGGCCGCCAAGATCCTTGAGCGGGCCATCGGCGAGGCACGAGCTGCGGGCTATATCGGCAAGAACATCCTGGGGACGGGCGTCAACGTCGATGTTTGGGTCCATCGCGGGGCCGGCGCCTATATCTGTGGCGAAGAAACGGCGCTCCTCGAATCGCTGGAGGGCAAACGGGGCCTGCCTCGCGTCAAGCCCCCGTTTCCCGCCACGCACGGCCTCTACGGCAAACCCACCGTGGTCAACAATGTCGAAACCTTAGCCAACCTTCCGCATATTTTGAACCGCGGCGCCGAGTGGTTCGCTTCGATCGGCTCGCCGCCGAAGAGCACCGGCACTAGGGTCTTTTGCGTCAGTGGGCACGTCAAGCGGCCGGGCAACTACGAAGTCCCCATGGGGGTTACAGTCCGCGAGTTGATATACGAACATGCCGGCGGCATGCGCTCGGACAAGCCAATTAAGGCCTTTATCCCCGGCGGCGCATCAGCGCCGTTTCTGACCCCAGCCCATCTCGACGTCAAATTGGATTTTGAATCGGTCGCGGCGGCCGGCTCCATGTTGGGGTCCGGGGGCGTCACCGTCATGGAGGAAGGCACCAGCATGGTATGGGCCGCTCTTCGCTTGATGGAATTTTTCTATCACGAGTCCTGTGGAAAGTGCAGCCCTTGCCGGGAGGGCAGTTCATGGCTCGTCCAGATCATGCGCCGAATCGTCGCGAAAAGGGGCCGTATGGAAGACCTTGAAACCTTGTCCGATCTATGCAAGAACATCGCGGGGCGGACAGTCTGCGCGTTCGGCGACGCGGAGGTCGCTCCCATTCAGGGGACGTTGAAGTATTGGCGAGATGAGTACGTAGCCCTGATCCGCGAAGCGGAGGCGGCCAACCTGATCATGCCGGAGCCGGCGGGAGTCAAACCGTAAGCGCCATGAATCGTCGACCGCCTCTCGAAAAAGCGGTTGGCGCACAACTTTGGGTGGAGAGGAGAGAGGATAACACAAGGCCATGACGACACCCACCGCACAGCCCGCTGCGCAGGCCGTTCAGATGGTGCGTCTGACCATCGACGGCATGACGGTGCACGTGCCCAAGGGGACATTGGTCATCGAAGCGGCCCGGCGCGTCGGCGTCATGATTCCGCATTTCTGCTATCATCCGAAGCTCAAACCGGACGCCAATTGCCGCATGTGCTTGGTAGAAATCGAAAAGATGCCCAAGCTCCAGACATCGTGCAGTACGCCGGTAGAAGAAGGCATGAACGTGCGAACGGCCACCACCGTGGTCAACGATGCCCATAAGTCGGTGCTCGAATTCATCCTGGCCAATCATCCCCTGGACTGCCCCGTTTGCGACCAGGGGGGAAAATGCGATCTTCAGGACTTTTCTCATCAATACACGCCCACGACGAGCCGATTCATCGAGATCAAGCGCATTTTCCAGAAAGAGTACTTTAGCCCCTTGATCGAGACGCAAATGAACCGTTGCGTCCAGTGCCTGCGCTGCGTCCGTTATTGCGACGAAGTCATGGACGTGAAGGCGCTGGCCCCGGTGGGGCGCGGCACCATGACCGAAATCAAACACTTCGGGCCACACCCCTTGGACTGCGAGTTTTGCGGCGGATGTGTGCAGATCTGCCCGGTCGGCGCCATCACCAGTCGGTTGTCGATGTACGAATACCGGCCGTGGATGCTCAAGCGGGCCGACACCGTCTGCGGCTACTGTGGGGACGGTTGTCAGATGACGGTCCAAACAAAAGGTCGAGAGCTCATCGAGGTCAATTCGGCGTTCGGGGCAGGGCGCAACAACGGCGACCTCTGTGTCAGGGGGTTTTTTGGCTTCCATGCAGCCAGTCACCCCGAACGGCTGACTCAGCCGCTCATTCGGCGAAACGGCGCGCTTGCACCGGCCACCTGGGAAGAGGCGCTGGAGTTCGTCGCGGAACGAATCGGCACGATCAAGGAAGCTCATGGAGGGCAAAGTTTCGGCGGTCTGATTTCAGGCCGATGCACCAACGAAGAGCTCTATCTGTTTCAAAAATTCATGCGCGTGACGATCGGGACCAACAATATTGACAGCAGCGCGCGCTACGGTCATATCAACGGCGTCCAGGCCATGCGAGACGTCCAAGGCACGCACCGATGGACCGTCAGTTTCGACGACATTGTTGCAGCGGACGTGCTGGTGCTGGTGGGGACCAATATCACCGAAACCAACCCCGTCACAGGCCTCCGAGTCAAGGAGGCGGTCAAAAAACGACGCGCCTCGCTGGTGACGATTGAGGCGTTGGAACCGTCCATTGAACCGATCAGCAACATCGCCAATCTGTCCCTGCATCATTTCGGCGTGCCGACGCCACACCTGCGAAACGCCGTGCTCGGCCTCTTGAAAGCCATTCTTGAGGGCAATTCGGTCCATCCGGACCTCGCCCAGCGTCACCCCTCCTATGTGAATGATCTAAGGGACGCGCTGGCCCTGGTGACCTGGGATGAGATTCAGACCGCCACGGGCAAGGATGCCGCCTCGTTCTTCGCAGCGGCGAAAACTCTCACGGAAGGACGGCAGGTCGTCGTGCTTGTCGGACAAAGCCTGTTGCGGAGCAGGGACGGGTACTGGAACTCGCTCAATCTCCTTGACCTGTTGCTCCTCATCGGCAAACTCGATCAACCCGGTTGTGGATTCGCGCCGCTCGCGGAGGAAAACAACGACCAAGGCGCGATCGAGATGGGTGCCGTCGCGGAGTTCTTACCGGGCCCCTGCAGTGGTACCGACCGTATGGAGCGGGATCGAATCATGTCGTTCTGGGGAAGCGATCTTCCTCCCTCGGGCGGCGCCTCGTTGGTCGAAATGTTGGATCGGGCCGGAGCCGGGATTCTGAAAGCGATGTTCATCGTCGGCGAAAATCCCGTAGCAAGTCTCCCCGTTCAAGTGCGCGCCCAAGACTCCTTGCAGAAATTGGAGCTCTTGGTCTGTCAGGAGCTGTTCATGACAGAGACCGCTGCCCTCGCCCATGTGGTCTTGCCGGCGGCGTCCTCGCTGGAAAAGGCCGGCACGTTTACAAATACAGAAGGCCATGTCCAAGCCGTCCGCCCCGCGATCGAGCCGATCGGCGAAAGCCGTCCCGATTGGGAAATCTTTGCCGCCTTATCGGCCATCTTGGGGACCCCGATGGACTACACGGAGAGCCGGGACATTCTTAAAGAAATCAGAGGCCTGATCCCAGGCTATGGAGCGCTCGGCCCATCGCCGATGCCGCCCCGCGTTGATACGGAGGCGATCGGCCGCTATCTGGCCGAAGGCTATCGGCGTGACCTGGCAGGACGGTACCGGCTCCTCCCCGGAGAGACACGCCCTGATGGAACCGTGCATCTTGAATTGACGCAGAGCCTGTTTCATTCTGGGAAACTCTCCGCTAAATCCAAGGGGTTGCTGCTAATAGAAAAGGAAGGGACGTTGCGGATCAACCCGCATGACGCAGCTCGATTCATGCTAAAAAACGGCGATCGCGTTCGGCTGTCAAACGTGCGTGGAGAAATCACCACGACGGTAACAATCATGAACCGGATTCCCTCAGGATGGGCTTGGTTCCCCACCCACTTCCGATCGTCGGTCATGAGTCTGTTCGACTGCGCCATCGACCCCATTACCCGCGCGCCGGCTTTTCGAACGACGACCGTCTCCATCATGAAGGTTGCATAAAGACGGTGTTCTATTTCATAGTGAAGGCTTAATGCATACTGCCAGCCAGGAGTTGTATCGTGACTGAACTGGGGTTGCGTTTCATCTTGTCATTGACTCAAATCGCCGTGGTCGTCCTTATCGTGATCGTGACGGTGCTCATCCTCACGCTCGCCGAACGCAAAGTGCTGGGGTGGATGCAAGACCGCATGGGGCCGATGGAAGTGGGCCCCTATGGCATCCTTCAGCCGTTTGCGGACGCCATCAAGCTGTTTTTCAAGGAAGACATCGTGCCGGCCGGGGCGAATAAGTTCCTTTTTACAGCGGCGCCGCTGCTGGCGTTGATTCCGGCGTTCATCGGATTTGCCGTGATCCCCTGGGGTCCGGACTGGACGGTGGAACTCAACGGCATCGTCTACAAGCCGTTCGTGATCAGCGACATCAACATCGGCATCCTCTACATCCTGGCCTTTGCCTCGCTCGGCGCCTATGGAATTATCTTGGGCGGCTGGGCGTCCAACAGTAAATATTCGCTGCTCGGGGGGCTTCGATCGGCCGCCCAAGTGATCAGTTACGAACTGAATGTCGGGCTCGCCATCATCGGCGTCATCATTCTGGCTGGTTCACTGAGCCTGGTGCAAATCACTAACGCGCAATCGGGGTGGTTCTGGCATTGGTACCTCTTCGCGTTCCCGGCCCCCCAGATCTTCGCGTTCGTGGTGTACGTGATTTCTTCGGTTGCCGAAACCAACCGCGTCCCGTTCGACCTGCCTGAAGCCGAGAGCGAGCTGGTCGCGGGGTTTTTCACCGAATACAGCGGCCTGCGATTCGCATTTTTTTATCTCGCCGAGTACGCCAACATGATTTTGGTCTCGTGCATCGCGGCCGCGATGTTTCTCGGCGGGTGGAACGCCCCCTATCCCGGGACGATCCTCGATTTGTTGGGATTTCCGTCTCTCGCCTGGATAGAAAATACCATGTGGTTCGCGGCCAAGACCTATTTTTTCCTGTTTCTCTTTTTCTGGCTGCGGGCCACGCTCCCGCGATTGCGCTACGATCAATTGATGCGATTCGGCTGGAAGGTGATGCTGCCGATCGCGTTGGCGAACATTGTGGTCACATCGATCGCCGTCTATCTGTTTCCGAACAGTTGACGATTGAGAGCGGCTTATGGACAGACTGAAACAATGGCTGAAGACCATCACGCTCTATGAAATTGTCGTGGGTATGAAGGCGACGCTTTCTCATTTGCTGAACTACAATCCCGTTACGTTGCAGTACCCGCATGAAAAACGCACTTTGCCCGACAACTATCGCGGCATGCTCGCGCTGTTGCGCTACGACGACGGAACGGAAAAATGCGTCGGCTGCGACCTCTGCGAAGCGGCCTGCCCCTCCCGCGTGATCCGCGTGGTCAGCGCCGAAGTGCCGGGCGAGCCCACGAAACGCTACGCCAAAGAATATTACATGGACATGACCCGCTGCCTGTTCTGCGGGATGTGCGTAGACGCCTGCCCCGTCGACGCGCTGGGCATGACGCGGGAATTCGAATGGGCGGTATACGACAAACGGCAGCTCCACTTGAACAAACAGCAACTACTGGCGATCGGCGACCGTTCCTTCCCCGTCCGTGAGAAGCGCTTGGAGCTCCAACACCCCAACACGGCGTTCTTCAACGTGGCGTTCAAGCACGTGCCGCAAAAGCCTGTTTAATGAAAGGCCAGCCGCCCCGCAAAAGCCTGAAGGGGGACACCGTGGTGGGTGTGTGCCGCAGACCAGAGAGGAGATGTTGCTCGTGGCGCAGTTAGTCTTCGGATATTTTGCCGGGGTCATCGCCGTCACCGCCATCCTGGTGGTGGCGCTCAGAAATCCCGTCTACAGCGTCCTGTCCCTCTTGATCATGTTCTTCCACGTCGCGGGATTATACATCACCCTCCACGCGGAATTCTTAGCCGCCGTCCAACTGATCGTTTATGCCGGCGCCATTCTGGTTCTCTACCTGTTCGTGGTCATGTTATTGAACGCCAAGCAAGACGACCGATATCACCGCCAGTGGTGGGTGGCGGGATTCGTGTGCGTCCCTCTGCTGCTGGAGCTTCTGGTGTTGTTTGCCGGAGGAAAAATGGAGCCTTCGCCCTTGCTTTCCGCCGACCAAGCCGGCCCGGGCACGGACAACGCCAAGGCTATCGGGATCACGCTCTTTTCAACGTACCTGTTTCCTTTTGAAGTCGCCTCGTTGATTCTCCTGGTGGCGATGGTCGGCGCCATCGTCCTGGCCAAACGAGACATCGGTGGAAGCGGAGCATGATGCTGCGGAACCAACCGGTCATCGCCGTTTCGCGTCAGGCCGCGGGGCATTGTCCGTACATGACGGTGAACCCATGACGATTCCTATCACCTATTACCTGATCTTGAGCACCATCGTTTTCCTGACGGGCGTCGCCGGCGTCCTAATTCGCCGCAACATCATCGCCATTCTCTTGTCGGTCGAGTTGATGTTGAACGCGACGAACATCAATTTCGTCGCCTTTTCCAGATACCTTGAGGACTTGGGAGGCCAGGTGTTCGTATTCTTCGCCTTGACGGTCGCGGCGGCGGAAGTCGCCGTCGGGCTGGCGATCATTATCGCCTTGCACCGGTCGAAAGAGTCAATCAACCTTGAAGATTTCAAACTACTGAAATGGTAAGAACTCCGTCTCTCACAACGCGCGACACCTCGTTCTCTCCGCCGGAGGCTTGGCGGCAATGCGCCCTTACGTGAGACGTCGCGAGCGGCGAGCGCCAAGAAACACGTTTTGACGATGCCATACGCTCTCATCCCACTGCTACCCTTGCTGTCTTTCCTGATCCTCGGTCTCGCCGGCCATTGGATCAAGGATAAGGCGCATCTGGTCGCCGTGCCGGCCGTCGTGTTGTCCTTTTTGCTGTCCGTCACCGTGTTTGTCGACGCAATTGACGGACACAACATGACGATCCCGCTCTACACGTGGCTTGTCTCCGGCTCTCTCGACGTCCATATCGGCCTGTCTCTCGATCGGCTGACGGCCGTCATGCTCCTGCTGGTCACCGGCGTCAGTTCCCTCGTTCACGTGTACACCATCGGCTACATGCACGGCGAACCGGGATACGCCCGATTCTTTAGTTACATCGCCTTATTTACCTTCTCCATGCTCATGCTGGTGTTGGCCGACAATCTTCTTCAGCTTTTCATCTTCTGGGAAGCGGTCGGCCTCTGCTCTTACCTCTTGATCGGTCATTGGTATGAACGCCCCTCCGCCTGTGCAGCGGCGACGAAGGCTTTTCTGGTCAACCGCGTCGGAGACTTCGGATTTCTGCTGGGCCTGCTGCTGGTATGGGTCACCTTCGGCTCGCTGAACTATCACGAAATTTTCGCCGCCGCGCAGGAAACCGCCGCGCACACGATCAACCTCCTTGCCCCCTTCGGCGGAATCTGGGAGGTCTCGGTCTTCACCCTGGTGTGTCTGTTGCTTTTCATGGGAGCGGTCGGCAAGTCGGCGCAGGTCCCGTTGCACGTATGGCTGCCCGATGCGATGGAGGGGCCGACACCCATCTCGGCCCTGATCCATGCAGCGACGATGGTCACCGCCGGCGTTTTCATGGTGGCTCGACTGGCGCCGCTCTACAATTTATCCCCCGTCGCGATGGACGTGGTGGCCGTGGTCGGAGCACTGACGATGGTCTTCGGCGCGACCATTGCGCTGACCCAGACGGACATCAAACGCGTGGTGGCTTACTCGACGGTCAGTCAACTGGGCTACATGATCATGGCCTGCGGGCTCGGCGCTTATGTCTCCGGTATGTACCATCTGCTGACCCACGGCGCATTCAAAGCGTTGCTGTTTTTGGGCTGCGGGTCTGTCATCATCGCGCTTCATCATGAACAGGACATGCGGAACATGGGCGGGCTGAAAGACAAACTGCCGATCACTTATTGGACGTTCGTGGTCGGCTCCCTGGCACTGGCCGGTTTTCCCTTGACGGCAGGGTTTTTCAGCAAGGACGACCTGTTGGTGGCCGCCTGGTCGTCCGGGTCGCTCGGACAGGCGCTCGCGATCGCCGGCCTGTTCACCGCACTTATGACGGCCTTTTACAGTTTCCGGCTGGTCTTTGTGATGTTTTGGGGGCCGTCGCGCGTCGATCCGCACCATGCCGATCACGTGCATGAACCGTCCGGCGTCATCACCGGGCCGCTCATCATCCTGGCGATGCTCAGCATCGCAACCGGATACCTCGGCATCCCGTCATTCTTGGAACCGGTGTTCGCAACCGATGCCCCCGTGGAACCCCACGGAACCGCCGGCATCGGCATCATGATCGCGGCGACGTTGGCTGGCCTGGCCGGCATCGCCGGAGCCTACTACGTCTACGTGCTCAACCCGGACTTGCCCGACCGCCTAGCTCGCCGCTGGGAAAGCCTGTATCGAGGCTCTCTGAACAAATGGTACGTGGACGAAGCCTATGACCGGCTGTTCGTGCGAACGACTTTGTCCGCAGCCACCTCCCTTTGGAAACGGATCGACGTCGCCGTGATCGATGGAGCCGTCAACGGCATAGGGCGGGCCGTTGCCTGGGGCGGGTGGCTGCTCCGGTTGGTCCAAAGCGGTGAAACACAACACTACGCCTTGGCAATGGCGGCCGGCATTGTCGTCATGGTGACGATTTTTTTCTTATCCTGACCTTGATGGGAATTGATGACCGAATGGTAGAGCGCGCATGACGGATCCATTTCCCTGGCTGACGGTCCTGATCTTCCTCCCGCTGGCTGGAGCAGCGATGCTGTGTCTGGTTAAGGAATCCGCCGCCCGATCGATCGCCCTTGCGATCACGACCGTTGAGCTTGCGATTTCGGCGCCCCTCTGGTGGCTGTTCGACTCCTCTTCCACCGCCATGCAGTTTACCGAGCAGGCGGTTTGGATCTCGCAGCCTCCTATTCACTATCACGTGGGGCTCGACGGCATCAGTCTGCCGCTCGTGTTGATGACGACCGTGTTGCTGCCCCTCTGTGTCTTGATTTCCTGGCACTCGATCGAGGCGCGGGTCAAGAGCTTCATGGCCCTGCTCCTGGTGATGGAGGGAGCCATGATCGGAGTGTTCGCCGCCCTTGATTTCGTGCTGTTTTACATTTTTTGGGAAGCCATGTTGATTCCCATGTATCTCCTCATCGGAATGTGGGGCGGACCGAACCGTCTGTACGCCACGGTGAAATTCGTGCTCTATACATTGGCCGGCAGCATCCTGCTGCTCGTCGCTATCTTGGTGCTGTATGCCCAGGCGGAAACCTTCGACATCCTTCGCTTAACCGACGAATCCTACTCTTCAACGTTGCAGATGTGGCTGTTTCTGGCCTTCTTCGCCGCCTTCGCGGTGAAGGTTCCGATGTTCCCGTTTCACACCTGGCTGCCCGACGCCCATGTCGAGGCCCCCACAGCCGGCAGCGTCATTCTCGCCAGCGTGTTGCTTAAAATGGGAACCTATGGATTCCTGCGGTTCAGCCTGCCGATGTTGCCCGATGCGTCGAAGGCGTTCACCCCTCTCATGATCACCCTGTCGATCATCGCCATCATTTACGGCGCCTATATGGCGTTGGCTCAGACCGATCTTAAAAAGCTCATCGCTTATTCGAGCGTGAGCCACATGGGGTTCGTCACGTTGGGACTCTTCACCTTCAACGTCCAAGGCATCGAAGGCGCCGTGATGCAGATGGTCAACCACGGCATTACCACGGGAGGTCTCTTCCTCTGCGTCGGTATAATTTACGAACGAACCCATAGCCGGCTCATCGCCGACAACGTGGGGCTCGCGAAACCGATGCCCCGCTACGCCACCTGCTTGGTCATTTTCGCCCTGTCGTCGCTTGGCTTGCCCGGCACGAACAGTTTCGTGGGAGAATTTCTGGTGCTGGCCGGGACGTTTCTCACCAACAAATTCGCCGCGACGCTGGCCTCGTTGGGAATTATTCTCGCCGCCGCGTATCTCCTGTGGATGGTCCAACGGGTGGCCTTCGGCGTCCCGTCTCCCGTTTTTCTGCCGAAGCTTCACGACATGACCGCCCGCGAGATGGCCACGCTGATTCCGCTTATCGCCCTGGTGTTTGGGATCGGTGTTTTCCCCCATCCCCTCGTCAGCCGCCTCCATTCCAGCGTGAACCAGGTCCTGGCTCGCACGCTTCCCCAACCACCGGCCGCGCTCGAAGCCGGACACCGCCATGACGATGCGACCCCATCGGAAGATCCGGCAGCCCTGTCAGAAGAAGTCGCTTTTGCGCGACGGTCACGCGTCGCCTCCGCTCCATCGTCCAACGGAACAGAGGGCGTTGAACCCCTGCGGAAAGAGGACCGTCCATGACGATGTCGTCCGGCGATTTGTTCCTCATTCTCCCGGAACTCTTGGTGGTCGCCGCAGCCTGCGCCGTACTGGCGATCGAGCCGATCATGGCCCCTCATCAACGAGACGGGTTGGCCTGGCTGAGCCTGGGCGCCTTGGCCGTCTGCATGGGGCTCACCGCCTCGCAACTGGGACATCCGGCTGAGGCGTTCGGTGGGTTTGTCAGAATTGACGATTACGCCTGTTTTTGGAAGTTGCTGCTTTGCCTCGTATCCGGCCTCACAGTCCTCTTATCCTACTCGTATTTGAAAGAAGAACGGTTGCGCGTCGGCGAATACTACGCCTTTGTCCTGCTCGCTCTTTCCGGCATGATGGTCATGGTCTCTGCGGCGGATCTTCTGACCATCTACCTGGGCACGGAATTGATGTCACTGTCGTTGTATGTGATGGCGGGGCTCAAGCGGATGGAGCCCCGTTCGCTGGAAGCTTCCGCAAAATACTTCGTCTTGGGCGCGTTTTCGTCAGGCATTCTGCTCTTTGGCGTTTCCTTGCTCTATGGCGCAACGGGCAGCACCAGACTGCCAGCCATTGCGGCGGCCGTTGCCGGCCACAGTTTGGATGCCCCGCTGCCTCTCGTGGCCACGATCCTGCTGGCGGCCGGTTTCGGATTCAAGCTGGCCGTCGTGCCGTTCCACATGTGGACACCCGACGTGTATCAAGGCGCGCCCACCTCCGTCACAGCGTTCATGGCCGTCGCGTCCAAGGCCGCCAGTTTCGGGGCCTTTCTCCGCGTCTTTGTCGAAGGATTGGGCGGCCTCAAAACCGATTGGTCGTTCCTGTTTCTCCTCCTCTGCATCGCGACGTTGGTGTTGGGAAACAGCGTGGCCTTGGTCCAGACCAACATCAAACGGATGTTGGCCTATTCGAGCATCGCCCACGCCGGCTACGCCATGATTGGCGTCGTGGCGTCGGGACGATCGCCGGAACTTGCGGGGCACGCGATCGGCGCTGCCAGTGTATTGCTCTATCTCGCGTTTTATGCGTTCATGACGTTCGGAGCGTTCGCCGTGGTCGCGATGCTTCGGAAGGGTGACGTCGAGGGAGATGAAATTGAGGACTTCACCGGCTTGGCCAAACGCCATCCTCTCGCCGCACTGCTGATGCTCGTGTTCATGGTGTCGCTGGCCGGCATTCCGCCGACGGCCGGATTCATCGGAAAATTTTACGTCTTCATGTCGGCGGTGGAGGCGGGGCTCACCTGGTTGGCCGTCATCGCGTTGGTCTTCGCTGTCGTCTCCGCCTACTACTATCTCCGCGTCGTGATGGTCATGTACATGCGTGAACCGGAAGCATTGACAGCCACGTCGCCGCGTCTGGTGCTGTCGCCAGCCACATCCATCGTCCTGGCCTGCGCGATCGCCGGCGTTGTGATTTTTGGCCTGTACCCTGGCCCGCTCGTGAACCTCGCCGTCCAAGCCGTGCAAGCCCTGCACTAGCACTCGGGCAACCGCCGTTTCCGACTGTCCTGTTGATCTGGCTGAGTTACCCTCTGTAGCGCTGCAGAAATCGTACGATCCCCGACTGCGTTACCAGACCGATGACGGTCTCATCTTGTACGACGACGAGTCGATCCCACCCTCCCTGTGCCATCTGCGCCATCGCCTGGAGGATCGGAGCCTCCGGCCCCACAAACAGCGATGGAACTGCCGGACGCATGATTTCTTCGATCCGTCTTCTGGACCAGAGTGCTGTCGGCACCGCCTGAACGTCCTGAACCGTCACCAGCCCCAACAAGTGACCGTTGTCCACAACAGGAAACGCACCGTAACCATAGGGCTGAAACCGTCCATCGACCGCGTCATCCAACGTGCTGCCTGGAGAAAGCGCCATGACCGTCCTCGTCATCAACTCGCGAACCGGCACAGTCATAAGCGCATGGCGAAACGCGGCCTGCCGTCGGCTGACCAAGGCCGCGGCGCAGAGAAACATGCCCATACACACCGCCCATCCGCCTCCGGAAGCCGCCGAAGCGGATAACCAGCCTGTCAACGACCCCGCGAGCGTAAGCAGCCCCACTAACCCGAACAGCGCGCCGAATCCGAAGCCGGCCATCGCGGCCCGTTTCGTTGCCTGATGAAAATCCAGCCCCCACGCCCACAACCCCGCCCGCAAGATCCGCCCTCCGTCCAGCGGAAACCCCGGAAGCAGATTGAACAACCCGAGCTGGAGATTCACCGTTCCTAAGAGGATACAGAGGACGATCATTCCGTGGAAAGAAAACCCCTGCTGAGTGAGTTCCAGCAACAGGGCCACCCCCAAACAAACTCCTCCCAAGCCGAAACTCACGAGAGGACCAGCGACAGCGATGAGCGCTTCCGCGCTTGGCGAGGGAGCCTCCTTGCGCATCTGAGCCACACCGCCGAATACAAACAGCGTGATCCGCTCGATCGGGATGTGACACCGACGGGCCACGTAACAGTGCCCGAGTTCGTGCAACAACACAGATAGAAAAAGAAACACGGTGGCGACCCCACCCATGACCCAATACCGAACGGCAGACAAGCCCGGCAGATGCTCAGGCAAGTAATCCGACGCGAGCGTCCAACTCACAAGAATAAAGATGAGAATCCACGAAACGTGGATATGGATGGGAATCCCCAACGCGGATCCGATCTTCCACGAGAGGGCCGGCCTGTTCATGAATACACCCTATCAGCCTGCTCTTAAGCGGTCAATTGATCCCTATGCCGCCCGCCGTGCGCTATACTCTACTGAGTATGGCTCATCACTTCTCCTTTTGGCTGACCGGTCTTCTGGCCATCGGCAGCATGGCCGATGCTCTTTCCGTTCACGCTCAAGTCATCAAGTCCGGTGCGCCGAACTGTCCCGGCGTGGCGCTCACGTTCGACCTTTGCCCCGTCAAAAAAGGGCCGGGCATCGATACAGCGTTGCTGGACTACTTGATCGACCATCGGATCCACGCCACTCTGTTTCTGTCCGGCAAATGGATGGCCACCCACGAAGAAGAGGTGGGCCGGCTGCTTGGTTTTGAATGGTTTGAGATCGGAACGCACGGCGACACGCACGCGCACTTGCCCCTCTACGACGCTCCCGCACAACGGGCTGAAATCTTGGGGCCGGTGGCCTATCTGAACAAGCGCTACGCCCATCGGGCTACGTTCTTCCGTCCTCCGTATGGCGAATACGATGACATCACCGTTCAAGTGGTGAAGGCACTCGGCCTTCGGTTTATCCAATGGGACATTGAGTCGGGCGATCCCGATCCTCATCTCTCGACGGAACGGATTCTCGACCGTGTGACGAAACGCCTGAAGCCGGGCAGCATCATCGTGTTTCATGCCAACGGAAAGGGCAAGCACACGCGAGAGGTGATCGAGCGACTGACCCGTGACGTGCTCCCCCAGAGAAAACTGACCCCTATGACCGTCGGCGAGGTCCTGGATTGCAAAGGGACGGCTCAATGAAAGCCCTGCTTGTCAGACCCATGCGGCCCGATGATCGATCGGCCGTCGTGCAGATACTGGGCGAGTCGGACCCCTGGCGAACGCTCGGCTATACGGCGGCCGATTGGGATCGTATCTTTTGTCCACTTCCTCAGGGGCGAGACGGTTACGTGGCCGAGATCGACGGACACGTCGCTGGGATCGCGGTCGTCAGGCCGAATTTTCTGGCCGGCGATTATTTGGAACTGTTGGCCGTCGCGCCATGGATGCGCCAGAACGGGGTCGGACGCCGGCTGATCGAGCATGTGGAACAGACCGTATTCGCCCGAACCAAAAACCTGTTCGCCTGCGTCTCGGACTTCAATGAGCAGGCCAGGACATTCTACAGAAAACGGGGCTATCAAGAGATCGGCCCCATGCCGGATTTTTTGATTCCTGGCTCTTCAGAGGTTCTGTTGCGGAAGACCACGGGACCGGCCAGAAACGGCCGATAACCACCCCGCCATCCCGGCCCATCATCCTGGACGGCAATCTCGCCTGGCTCCTCCTTTCGCTTCATGTCGGATCTTGCCACCAGCCCCACGGCATCTGCTATAAGTGGTCGCATGAAGGTGACCAAACTGCTCCATACGAGGATGCGCGTCAGCGATCTGGATGTGACCATCAAGTTCTACACGACCGTGCTCGGCTTGGAGGTCGTCGAGCGCAAGACCTCGCCGCGTGGATCGCAGCTCGCCTTCCTGAAGGTTCCCAACAGCGAGGAATTGATCGAACTGACCTGTTTCCCCCCGAGCGGGCCGGTTCGGGTGCAGGAGGATCTCGTCCATCTTGCCTTTCAGGTAGAGAGTCTTGATCAGGCCATCGCCTCGCTTATCGAAAAAGGGATCACTATCACGGACGGTCCCACACAAACCTCCTCGGGCAGCCGCTTTATCTTTATTGACGCTCCGGACGGCTACGAAATCGAATTAATCGAACGCCCGGCCGGCGTAAAGATTGTCTGACAAGCTACATGATCGGGTGACAAGGAGTTGACGGATGAAAAACGGGTTCTTTCGCGGGCATGGGCTGGGCAACGATTATCTCGTCATGGATCCTCGGGAACTGACGTTCAAGCTCACGCCCAAGAACGTTCAACGTATCTGCGACCGTCATTGGGGACTGGGCAGCGACGGTATTCTCGCGTTGGCCCCCTCGAAGAAAGCCGACTTCGGCCTGCGGATTTTCAATCCAGACGGCAGCGAAGCCGAAAAATCCGGCAACGGCCTTCGCATTTTTGCCCGCTACCTCCACGCAACCGGCAAGACGAAAAAACGGCGGTTCACGGTCGAAACCAAAGGAGGACTTGTCTCGATCACTCTCCATATCGACCGTCATGGTGACGTCCGTGAAGCCACGGTTGAAATGGGGCGGGCCACGTTCACGCCGGCGGCCCTTCCCTGCACACTCGATGTCCCAGAATTGATTCAGCAATCGATCAATGCCGCAGGTCGCACGTTGACCTTCACCGGCGTAAGTGTGGGGAACCCCCATTGCGTGGTCTTCAACCCTTCCGGAAAGTCCTGGTCGCGCGAGGATCTGTTGGAGCTGGGACCAGCCCTGGAAACCCATCCGTTGTTTCCCAAACGAACGAACGTCCAGTTGGCCGTCCCGACCGGTCGCAAGGAAATCTTCATTTTGATCTGGGAGCGAGGAGCCGGCGAAACTCAGGCATCCGGTTCTTCATCCTGCGCCGCTGCCAGCGCCGCCGTTCGCTTGGGCCTGGTCGAGAGCCCCGTCACGGTGAAGATGCCGGGCGGAACCCTGCTCATCGATGTCGCTCCCGACTTCAGCCTGACCATGAAAGGGCCTGTGGCCGAGGTCGCAAGGGGCACGCTCAGCCCCTCGTTTGTCAGATCGTTACGATAACCTCCACGCCGTTCCCTCGACGCCCATCAACTGTCAAGCAGGAAGAAATGCAGGCGCCGTTCCTGGTATTCTTTTCTTCATCGAGATGTGACGAATGATGCGCGACGAACTCCATGCCAAACTCGCTCACCTTCCCCAGCAGCCTGGGGTGTATCTGTTCAAGAACACCCAGGGGGCCATTCTCTACATCGGGAAAGCCTCGGTCCTGGCCGATCGCGTTCGATCCTATTTTCAGCGCGGCGCCGATCACAGCCCCAAAACGGCGCTTCTCGTCGGCCAAATCGCTGACATAGAAACGATGGTGACTCGCTCGGAGCTGGAAGCCTTGATTCTCGAAAGCAACCTGGTCAAACGCCATAAGCCTCGATTCAACATTGTGCTTCGCGATGACAAACAGTATCCCTACCTCCGGCTGCCGATCAAAGACGACTTCCCGCGACTGTCCATCGTGCGCCGTGTCCAGAAAGACGGAGCCCTTTACTACGGCCCCTATACACCGACCAACGCCCTGCGGGAAACGCTGAAAGTGATCAAACACGTCTTCCCCCTCGCGACCTGTTCGATCGACATCGACGGGAAGGCGGAGCGAGCCTGTCTCGAGTTCGAAATCAAACGATGCCTGGCGCCTTGCACCGGCAACCAGACGAAAGAAGAGTATCATCAGATCGTGAAACAGGTCCGTCAATTCCTGGAAGGCCGCGATCGCGAACTGCTCGACGATCTGCGAGAGAAAATGGAACGGGCGGCTGAGCGCGAAGATTTCGAGGAAGCGGCTCGGTTGCGCGACCGCCTCTTCAAGGTGGAACGGATGCTAGAAAAGCAACGGGTGACGCAGGTCTCGGCCGTCGATCAGGACGTCATCGGGCTGGCGCGGCAAGGCAACGCCGTGGACCTGCAGATTTTGTTCGTCCGCGGCGGCCTCCTGATCGGTCGCAAGGATTTCTTTTGGCCTCAATCAGCCGACGTGGCAGATGAGGAACTCATTCGTTCAGCCATCGAGCAGTTCTATAACAAAGACGGGCAGCCGCCCAGGGAAGTTCTGATCCCGGCCGCCCTAGAAGATGCAACCGTGATTGAACAGTGGCTCTCCGACAAGCGGGGGGAGTCGGTTCGCCTGGTCGCTCCGGAACGAGGCACCAAGCACCAATTGATTCTCCTGGCCGAGGAAAACGCAGCGGCGGCCGTCGCCGACCATCTGCGTGAAGAAGAGCGTGACCGACAGGCCGGCGCGGAGCTTCAACGGATGCTCAGGTTGGACCGCCCGCCTCGTCGGATCGAGGGCTTTGACATTTCCAATACCATGGGCGATCTCTCGGTCGCCTCCATGGTGACCTGGGAAGACGGCAAGATGAAAAAGGCTGATTATCGGCGATTTAAGATCAAGACCGTCGGCGGCGCCAATGACTTTGCCAGCATCAAAGAAGCAGTGGTGCGACGGTACGGCGCGCCCGGCGGTGAACCAAGCACCATGACGGCAGGCCTTTCCCGTCCGGACCTGATCTTGATCGACGGCGGTCTGGGGCAATTGTCAGCGGCCATGGAAGGTCTCAAGGAAATCGGGCTCCCCCACTTGCCGATCCTGGGATTGGCGAAGGCCCGCGGAGGAAAAGGCGAGCGCGTGTTTCTGGCCGGCAGAAAAAACCCGATTCTTCTCTCCCCGATTTCGCCTTCGACCCATCTGCTTCAACAGATTCGAGACGAAGCTCATCGTTTCGCGCTCACTTACCATCGTCGCCTCCGTGGACGGTCGTTAACGACGTCCGGGATCGATCACGTCATCGGAATCGGCGAAGCCCGACGGAACCGATTGCTCACCCGATTCGGCAGTTTGGACAAGCTGGCTTCCGCCGGCGACGAGTCTCTTCGCGAGGCTGGTCTCGCCCCCCAGACTATCGTCAATCTTCGGCGGACACTTGGCGAAAAAGACCGGAACGTTTCGTAAGATCTCCCTCGCGGACGATCACGGCTTCTTAGTTTGTTAATAGAGCACGTGCACGCCTATCGATCCGAGATGGACGGAGGCTCGATAGGTGCCGTTGAGGGTTGGACTGACGAGGCTGCCCACGACCGTGCGCGATTCGTACACCCATTCTTGAAACGCGAGATCGATTCCGATTCCCTTGGGCCATAAAGACGACGCTCCGCTACAAGGAATCAATCCCAGCAATCGTCCAGCCCCCTTGCAGAGAAAACCGGCGCCGAAAGAGAACGTATGCGCCGGCAATGACATCATCGCGGGGTTGAAGGTTCGGTCGGGAACGGGATCCCCCGTGTAGGTGTATCCTGTCCGGGCGGCCACCTCCCAGTGAGGCAACCACGTCGGGTTCAACCATCGGTACTCGGTCCCCACCGCGATCACCGGGACGTCTTTCCAATTCTGCGGCTGACGGACGGTCGTTCCGTTCTGAAGTCGGATGTCGAGATCGGTGTTGGCACTCCATGCCACGTATTCCACATCAAGCTCAATCTTCCACTCTCGTCCGCTCGTGCGGATCGGCCAATAGGCAATGGCGCCGGTTACGATGTGGGGGAGCACCAGTTCCGTCGAAGCATCGGCGACCTTGATTCCGTTAGCCAGGATAGAGCCGTTGAGAGGCACAATCGCCCGGCTGCGATAGACGAGGCCGAGAGCGATGACGGGAATTCCTTCCACGTTTTTCAGGGGCGCATAGTGAACCCCCAACGTGCCCCCCACCCCGGTCCCTTTTCCGTTGAATTCAATGGACGCGCCGGGCGGAATGCCGAACGTGAAATCGCTGATCAGTTTCGTCTCCGCATGACCCTCGCCGAGAAAGCCGGCGAAGGTATAAATGTCGGCGCCCATCCCCACCGACAAGCTGTCGCTGATTCGATACGCCGCTGTAGGCTTGATGTCGATCAAGGGGAGGGCGGCGGAGGTTACGATCGTCCGAAAAGGGCCATCGATGGGATAACGAATGTTCAATCCATACGGCGAGGTGATTCCCACACCAAGGGTGACCGCCGAGAGACGGGACATTCCCAGTGTCCCCACATTGGCGCTGAGATAAAAGAAACTCGGCGGGGGCCAGTTGACACTGCCGTTGAAATCGCCACGGGTCTCGCGGCCGGCCGGACTGTTAAATGTAACGGATCCTCCGACCATATTGGTTCCCGCTACGCTCTGTATCCTTTCCACCCGGCTCAATCCTGCGGGATTATAGTGAACGGCCGAGGCATCATCGACCGCCGCCGCGAACGCGTTGCCCTGACCGGCAGCGCGCGCCCCCTGCGGCTGAAATCGAATGGCCTGCGCATGCGCCGATTCCGGATACAACAGGACGATCCAGAATATCAGCATGACCACGACTCCAACGGTGCCGTGCAGAAATATGCCGCTCGTCCCTGCTCTCGGCTCAGCGCTAATCATCTCCATGCGCCGTGGTCTCGCCAACATCAGACGGCCTTCTTGCACGGACACATCGATACCAGGAATCGAATTCCCTTTGAAAATAGGGCCGTTTGGCCCTACGTATATTTAACCGATCGCTATCTTGATTTCGTTGCCCATATAAACTAAGGTGTCCGTACCTCTTCCTGGCTGGAGATTACAACATCATGGCGTTCCAGCGACCGTTTCCGCGAAACATCTTCCGCAATCTTTCCAAGCAGGAGTGTGAACAGTTTCTGGAGATTATCCATTACATTTCCCAAGCCATGACCCCCGAGCAGGTGCGGGAGGTCTTGTTTCTCTTTCAGAAGTACTTCCCCTTCACCAAATCACTGGGAGGACTTGTTCGCCTGAGACCTGACGGAGGGTTTTCCGGCTTTAGCAATATCGTCAACGCCAATTTCCCCGACGAATGGCTCTACCTCTATTGGAAAAACAATTTCGTCGAGGTCGATCCTGTTTTCAAGACAGCCTTGGAATCGCCTGGCACTCGACATTGGCAGGCCGTCTATCAAAGCCACCCCTTCTCTTCCGAAAAAGGGCAAGAATTTCTTGAAACCGCGCAGCAGTTCGGCCTCTGTGATGGGATCACCACCGGATCCGTTGACGAAGCTTGCGGGCTTGCCACATTCTGCTCGTTCGCCAGCGAGCAATCAATAGACGCCGAACGGTTCATCCCGCTCGTGGAATATCTGGGCTTTCACGTCCACACAGCCCTTCTGAGAACGGCCCCCAAAGCACCGCCCAAAACCGATCGTTGCATCAAAGAACTTACGTCGCGGGAAGTTACGATCCTGAATTGGATGAAGAATGGAAAGACCAACTGGGAAATCGGCAAAATTCTCGGGGTCAGTGAACGGACGGTCCGATTTCACATCGAGAGCATCTTTTCCAAACTCGAAGTCACATCACGCTCGCAAGCCGTCGCCATCGCCATCGAACATGGCTTGCCGACACTGCATGGGTTGCCATCGGCCAGTTAGGGCCTTCCTCCGTAGCAGCTCCCTCATCGATTGCTTGCCCGGATCGTCTCGCGTGATCCATCTTGAAAGATGGGCCGCATCGCCTAAGAGCGCGTAATGGACCGAGTCGACCACCACCTGGGAGGGCAGGGTCCCATTTCCCGGTGTGACGCCCGGTCATTTGCCAGAAGCAGTTCCCACTCCCCGTGAGATCCCGCTTTTTTGACCATGCCTCCCCTCGTCAGTTCCTTAATCACACACCTTCCTCAAGCCACGACCGGCACCGCTGGCGCCTCCGCCATCGATTGCGCCGGTACAGATGGCACACGGTCTGTCTTCGTGAGCCACTCCAACATAGCAGGGCGCAAGATCGACGCCTGGGCTCGAAACTCGTCGAGGTCGAGCACTCCTCCGATGGAGAGTACCTCCGCAGGCGGGATGGCAACCGGCTCTCCGATGGGGCGGCATGGCCATCCGATCCGCTGGACGACCCGCAAGAGTTTGTGTTCAACCACCATGTACGTGTAGCGCACACCGTGCATGAGACACCATTGGTACATTCCCTTGAATATCGTTTTCAGCAATCTTCCGGATAGCCTCCGCTCCGTGATCGACGGGTCCACCGCGAGTCTCGTAATCTCCGCTGTGTCCGGCGTCTTCCGAACGCGGTGGTTCCCCACCAAGCACGCGCTGAACTCGCTTTCGATCATGAAGGGAACGGGCGCGTGCGTCATGCGGACCATCCCTAGCAAACGGGTTTCCGGAGAAAACACTCCGATGGACGTACTCCACGCGTCGTACATGTCTTCTTCGAGTCGATCGGGTCGCTCCGACACCCATTTCAACCGCTCAGCGAAGACCCGATGCCGCAAGCGGTACGCCTGCCGCAACTCCTCCTCATCGGTCAAGGTCTTGACCAACAATTCTTCTTCGTAGAACGACAGGTCTTTTTCCTCTCCCAGCGCCGATTCCCTCATCGCTCCCTCCTCGCTTGCGCCCCGTCAGGGCAGTTATTTGGTGGATGGGATCGATGGTTCCATCTTGCTGAAAAGAGGTCACCTGGCGGATTCGCCAGGTGACAGAGAAACGGTCTTCACGTACATTCCGCCAAACGGTCCATAAAGTGGCATGACAATGCGGCTATAGACTCATTTCTCTCGATAAATCAACGTCTTCGGCATTTTCACCGGTGAAGGAAGGAGGATCTGACGTGGAGAAAAGCAAGAAAGGGTTCGGCGTTTTCAAAGGGACTCGAGACGGCTGGCCCGACATGGAATACCGCCGCGCGGATGGCGGCTTTCCCCTGGAGACAGGTGAAGTCCTTCCCTGCTCTTATGTGAAGACGTTCGGCAAAGACGATGTTGCCAGCGCGCTCAAAGCGATGGAGCACCGGGTCAATGCTCTTCTGGAAGATCGTCGCCGGCTTACGCGGGACCTCCACGACTGCATCTTGCAGTCGCTGTACGCCATCGGTTTAACCCTTGAGGCATCCCGTCATCCGAATCCCGATCCATCCCAGGAATCCGCCCGGTCGCACCTGCATGTCGTGTCCCAATTGAACCATCTGATTCATGACGTTCGAGCCATGATCGAATCCCTGGAAGCCGGAACCATCCAAGAGTTTGACTTCGTGGCGGAACTGACTTCGCTTCGGGAGACCTATGAACAGGGAGGACGGCTCGCCATTCGACTGGATCTCGATCCCGATGCGGTGGGCAACCTCACCAGCGAAGAGCAGAGAGAAATCCTGAACATCGTGCGGGAAGCCCTCAGCAACTGTGCCCGTCATGCCGAGGCTACTCACGTCGTCGTCGCTCTCCGTATGCGAGGATCGAAGCTTCGCGTCAGTGTCGTCGATGATGGGCGGGGATTCACGCTGAACGGCAATTGCCGGCGGGGCTACGGACTGACCAACATGGAAGCCCGCGCGAGGAAGCTGGGTGGAGTTCTCCGTGTTACATCGACACAGGGGCAAGGCACCACCGTCGTCATCGATCTATCACTGTCATCCGTCTTGACGTTCGCATGAAACGCCCGCTTATTCGCATCGTTCTCATCGACGACCACGAGATGGTCCGTCAAGGCCTGCGCGCGTTTCTCGAGCGAGAGAACGATCTCGCCATCGTAGGAGAAGCGGGGACGGCGGCTGAAGCCATTCCCCTCGTCGAGCGATTGCGCCCCCATATGGTCCTGCTCGACCTCCACCTCCCGGACGCGACCGGCATGGACATTTGCCGGAGACTCCACAATTCGGCTCCCCAGACCCGTATTTTGGTGTTGACCGGCCATACCGAAGACGCCACGGTCATCGCCGCCTTACAGAACGGCGCTCACGGATACGTTCTTAAGGACATGAGATTGGAAGATCTGCTGCAAGCCATCCGTACGGTGGCGGACGGTCGCGGCTACCTCGACCCCCGCGTGACTCAAAAAACGCTCAATTGGGTTCGATCGGGGGCGCTTGCGGCCCCCTTTAGCAACGGCCTTGCTAAACTGTCCAAGCAAGAACGTCTCATCATGCCCTTGCTCGCGGCAGGCAAAACCAACAAGGAAATCGCGGCTCACCTCCGCTTAAGCGACAAGACGGTCAAAAATTACCTTGCGAATATCTTTTTCAAAATCCACGTGAAACGCCGTGCTGAAGCCGTCGCCTGGTTCATCAAGGAAAGCCAATCTTCCCCTATGGCAACCGGCTCCGCCGCCAAGTCAATAATAAGTGGCGACCCACCGATGATGAGACAGTGCGAGGATCAATCCGGTTGGGGAAGGTAAGAGAAAAGGAGCCTTCTTGTTCTTAACAGGTGTCCGGGAGAGCACGCCATGTTTCACTCCGTAAACACAGCTCCTCTTCGCACAGTTAGATCCCGCCCTGACAGGCGAAGTAGGGTCTTGGATCGAAGCCGGTCATGACCAGCCAGCAGGAGGAACGGACACAACCTGGGAGGCTGACGCCGCGACGAACGACGAGAACAGACACCGTACCTCACAGCGTTCGCAAGCCAACGGACCAATACGGCAGCCTCGGAGTACGACCCGCACGTCGTCTTCTCTCAAGTTTCCGGCCTCCCCCTCTCGACTCAACTCGCCTTCACGTAACCGGCCCCTCAAAAACCAATCGCCGACTCACCCTCCTGACCGGTTGTTCCAATCTCACCGGCAGGAAGTTCGTGTCCTCGCTCACGGCGATGACACAACAGTTGCTCGCTCTCTCCGCTCGTCATCCCCCTTCCAGCTCCAGGTTTCGCGAGCGTGCCCTGCAACAACTCGTCTCGGTGCTCCCCTTGACGCAAACAATCGGAATCCAGAGGGGAACCACCTTCGTACACCGTAGAAGAGAGCGAAGCGGCATTGCCGCTCAAATCAACTCTCTCGCGAGAAAACTTTTGCACATCGTCCGTGCTCTTTCCGGAGACAGGGAGGAAGAGTTCGACCTGACGGCCGAACTCTATCATCTCAAATCAGCGTACGACGACTTCGGCCACGCTCGGATCACATTGTGCCTCCAATCAGCCGCTCTTGAGATTCTCACGAGGGAAGAAGAGCGCGATATCCTCTGTCTCGTGCGAGAGAGCGTGCGACACCGTATCCGCCACGCTCATGCCACCCACGTCTCCGTCTCTCTCCGGCGTAACGGCCAGAGAATCCGCCTCCATATTGTGGACAACGGCGTGGACATCGCCACCGGCATAACACATAGTCAGATCCGAGACGCCATCCGATCGCTGGAACATCGAGCGAGATCCCTCCGAGGAACGATGCGCGTGGAGACCATGAACGGCAACCGAGCGCGCATCACGGTCGAATTCTTCCTGGAGCCGACACTGATCTCCCTCTAAATCTCATCCACTGCACCGGCTCATCAACTGGCCGGAGCCCACCTTCTCGTTGCCTCATTCAGTTCCAGGAGAGCGCTTGCAAGGTCTTCCCCGCACTTCTTTCAGAGCCCCGTTGCCTTTGTACGAGAGTTCCTCGTCCCGCCTCCCATCGGACTCCTCCGCCCTCTGGTTGAAGCCGTCCGGTTACGACCGGCTGGATTTTTCCCTTTTACAGACTTTAGACTGATTCGTTCTTTTTCATTACGAACCTCTTGCGATCTAGCCATTGAGTGAAGGATGGTCCGCTATGATCACCAGCTTCGGGGACGAGCAGTCTTTCTTGGTCTCCCATGACGAACTGACGGCCATCCGCGCGCGCCTCGCTCGATTGGAACGGGAGGTCGCTACCCTCACGTGGACCAACCATGCCATCAGCACTCTGGCCTCCTGCGACGGAACCGTTGAAGGGCGAGCATTCCTCGATCAGCTCAGCCGTCGCCTCGCCGACATTCTGAAGGTCTCGCATGTGTTGATCACGGAATTGGCCCCGGGGCGGACGGATCGACTACGGGTCGTCGCCGGGTGGTCTCGCGGCCGGATCATCGAGCCGCTGGAGTATGACCTTGCCGACACACCCTGTCAGATCGTCCTGGAACGGGGGTCGGTTTTTTTCCCCAAGGAAGCATGCCGGCTGTTCCCTCACAGCTCATATCTCACCCGATACGGCATTGAAAGTTACATGGGAGCATCCCTCTCGGGCAAGGACGGTCGAACGGCCGGTCATCTCTGTATCATGGACGAGCAGCCGTTTTTGTTCGAGCCCGTGCAAGGGCACGCCGTTGTCAAGGTCTTCGCGCAGCGGGCAGGAGCCGAACTGGAGCGGCTCCGCGCGGAAGAGACCATCCGGCAGCGTGAAGAATGGTTCCGCACCCTGTACGACGATAACCCCTCCATGTACTTCACGCTCTCACCGGATGGTCGTATCGTCTCGGTCAATCGGTATGGAGCCGCGCAGCTTGGTTACACGGTGGACGAACTGGTCAACCAATCGGTGCTGATGGTCTTCGACGCATCCGATCGAGAAACCGTGCTAGCTCAGCTTCAACAATGCGCAGGTCACCCTTTTCGAACATTCACGTGGGAAATCCAAAAAACCCGCAAGGACGGGTCCCGCCTCTGGGTGCACGAGCGAGCCCGAGCGATTGTGAGTCCCGACGGCGGGCTGATGATCCTCATCGCCTGCGAAGACGTGACCGAGCACCGCAGAACCACTCGCCTCCTTGCAACCCTCATTCATGAGTCCCCCCTTCCGATCATCAGTCTCGATCATACGGCGAAAGTCATAAGCTGGAACCCCGCCGCCACCAAGTTGTTCGGCTGGTCCGAGGAAGAAGTCATCGGCAAAGAATTGCCGTACATTCCGCCCGGAGAAGAGGAAACCGCCGTTCTCTTGTGGGAAGCCGGCATGCGCGGAGAACTCACCGCCCCCGTTGAATTACGCCGCCAACGCAAAGACGGGACTTTGCTCGACCTACTGCTCTGGCCGGTGTACGTGCGAGAGCGACCGGGACATGACGGCTTCGAGACAGCCATCGGCATTCTTGTCGATCAATCCAATTTGGTGCGGGCCGAGGCTGCTCGCAGAGAAAGCGAACGACGCCTGCGCATGATCATCGACAGCGAGCCGGAGTGTGTCAAGACCGCCGACACCGAGGGTCTGATCACCAGCATGAATCCAGCCGGCCTCGCCATGTTGGGAGCGGTATCAGAGCGGGACATCCTCGGCAAACCGATCTTGTCATTCATTCACCCGCAGGACCGCCCCGCGTATGAACGGTTTCACCGGATGGTCTGCGCCGGGGAACGTGGTGTCCTCACCTGTCGCCTCATCGACCTTTGCGGGCGGGAACGACACATTGAATCCCATACCGTTCCCCTTCGTGACGACGCAGGGATCGTGACCGGCACGCTCAGCATCACCCGCGACATCACCATCCGCAAGCAAGCGGAGGAGGCGTTACGGGTGAGCGAGGCTGCCCTCCATCGGTTCATCGCCAATGCCCCCGTGGGCCTGGTGATCGCCGATCGAGACACCCGCCTCTTGCATGTCAACCGAGCATTCTGCGAGCTGACGGGCTATGACGAGAGAGAGTTGATCGGCCAGACTTCTGCTCTGTACACGCACCAGGATGACCTCGACGAGAGCCTTCGCCTTGCTTCCCGGTTTGCCACTGAACAGGCCGACTTCACCGTGAAACAACGGTATGTCCGCAAGAACGGCGACACCATTTGGGTCTCCGTCAAGGTCACCCATGTTCAGTTGCCCAACCGGGACCAGCCGCTGCTTCTCACAGCGGTGCAGGACATCACCGAACAGAGGAAATCCGAACGGTTGCTCGAACAGGAGAAACAGATCCTCGAATCCATCGCCGGCGACGCCCCCCTCTCCTCGGTTCTGGAAACCATCTGCACGATGGTCGAAGCCACAGCCCCGCACCTGCTGTGTTCAATCGTCTTCCTCGATCCACGGCGCAACTGCCTCCGGCCCGGCCCAGCCCCCAGTTTGCCGCCGGACTACGTGGCGCTCGCTGACGGCATCCCTATCGGCCCCTCGGTCGGCTCCTGTGGAACGGCGGCCTACACAGGCCGGCCGGTTATCGCCTCTGACATCGCCACCGATCCGCTGTGGGCTCCCTGGCGGGACCTTGCGCTTGCCTACGGTCTCCGCTCCTGCTGGTCCATGCCGATCAAATCTCCTTCGGGACAAGTGCTCGGTTCATTCGCGATTTATAGCCGAGCGCCCCGACATCCAACTGCTGGAGACCTCGCCCTCATGGAACGAACCGCCCACCTGGCCGGCATTGCCATGACACGGGCCCGCGCGAAAGAAGAGCGGGAACAATTAAGCCAGGACCTTCACGACAACATCCTTCAATCTCTGTATGCCATCGGCATGCAATTAGAGGCAAACCGACTCTCGTCGGCTCGGTCTTCGAAGAAATCACAGACCCACATCGTGCAGGCGATTGATCAACTGAACCGGCTTGTCAGCGACGTCAGACAGTACATCGCGTGCTTAAAGCAGGCCTCTCCGCCGGCCGTGGATTTTGGACAAGCATTGCGGCAAATAATTGCATTGTCCTCCGTGGCGGGGGAACCGACGCCCGAATTCGACATTGAAGAGTCCGCAATCTCCCTGGTGACGCCCGAGCAAGGAGAACACCTGCTGAACATCGCGCGGGAGGCCCTGAGCAACAGCGTGCGACACAGCGGCGCGAAACGGCGCCTGGTGCGGGTAAGCCGAGCCGGCGCCTCAATCCGTCTGGAAATCCGAGACGATGGAATCGGCTTTGACCCGAAGAAACGACGGAAACGGGGCCACGGCCTCAGCCATATGGCAACCCGCGCAAGACGCCTTGGCGCACGGTTCACACTCGAAAGCCAACGTGGAAAGGGGACGCACATCATCGTTGACGTCCCGATTATTAAGGAACTCGCATGAAAGCTCTAAAAGCCACAACGCCCAAAACGATCCGAGTCGTCATCGTCGATGATCACGAAGTCGTGCGCATCGGCCTTCGCGCGGTGCTCAACCTTACATCTGGCATCAAGGTCGTCGGACAAACAGCGTCGATGAGAGAGGCGATAAGCCTGTGCGAGCGCCTGCGACCAGACCTCGCCCTTCTCGATATCCGCCTCCCTGACGGCAGCGGCATTGACGCCGCGCGCGAGATCCTCTCCTATTCTCCCTCCACCAAAGTCTTGTTCTTGACCAGCTTTGCGGACGACCACACGGTCACGGAAGCCATCCTGTCCGGCGCCCACGGGTATCTACTCAAGGATATCGCCTCAGACGGACTCGTTCGGGCCATTCGGACCATCGCCGATGGTCACACCTTGATCGATCCACGCTTAGCCGATCTCTCTCAACCGCAGTCCAGGGACTCCCGCTTCTCGATGAGCCGACCCAAACGTCCGCTGCTCTCTCCCCAGGAGCAACGACTGTTGCCATTGATTGCAGATGGCCTGACCAACAGGGAAATCGCAAGCGTTCTTCAATTGAGCGAAAAGACGGTCAAAAATTATCTGGCTAAGCTTTGCACGAAACTCAACATCGGGCGTCGGTCGCAATTGGCCGCGTTTTACGCGGCGAGTTTCAAAGGTTCCGGAGGCCTCCTTGCCTCCTCCTATCCTCAAGATTCAGTCATCCCAGCCGATAGGAGTAAGTGAACCGGAGAGCCACGCGCAGGGAAACGGCGCTGGACGGCAGGATACGGTACCCGACCTCGTTTCAGCGTCGATGAGAGCTAGCCTGCGCCGTTCAACACGCGCGACACCCGCTCTATGTCTACCCCGCTGTCCGACATTCATCACCTCACCTTCCACACCGTGTTCGAGGAGGCCGCCATCGGCATGGCCTTGGTTTCTCCGGAAGGTCGCTGGCTGTTCGTGAATCGGGCATTATGTGACATCCTGGGATACTCCGTGGAGGAGTTGACTCATACGACGTTTCAAGCCTTGACCCATCCGGACGACCTTGCATCAAACATCGCCCTGGCCGAGCGGATGCTAAGCGGAGAAACGTCGAGTTATCAGCTAGAAAAACGCTACCTCCATAAAAGCGGCCGAGTGGTCTGGGCGCTTCTGAACGTCACCTTGGTCCGCAATCCCGACGGGACGCCGCGATTTTTCTTCTCTCAGATCCAAGACATTACGGATCGCAAACAAGCCGAATTGGCGCTCAAAACGAGCGAGGAACGGCTCCGCCTCACACTGACCATCGCCACAGACGGTTTTTGGCACTGGGACTTGGTCAACCAGCGTGCGTACTATAGTCCGCGGTGGATCGAACTGCTGGGCCTGAGCGATCAAGAAATTCCGCTGAACAACATTTCGGATTGGAAATCGCGGATCCATCCAGAGGACCGACCAGACGTCGAGCAGGCCCTCCGCAATCATCTAGAGGGCCGCTCATCGGAACTTTCGATCGAACATCGCATCCGACACCGATCCGGGCAATGGAAGTGGTTCTTCATCCGCGGGTGCATCACCAAACGGAGGCAGGACGGAATGCCCCTCGAGATGATGGGAACGATGACCGAGATCACCGCCCGCAAGCAGATGGAGCAGGATCTGCTTATCGCCAAGCAGCAAGCCGAAGCGGGAGCTCGGGCCAAGGCAGAGTTTCTCGCGACAATGAGCCACGAAATCCGCACGCCGATGAACGGCGTCATCGGCATGACCGACCTGCTTTTGGAAACCGACCTGACCAGCGAGCAACGAGACTATGTCAAGACCCTGCGCACATCGGCGGATACGCTGCTCTCGATCATCAACGACATCTTGGACTTTTCCAAAATCGAAGCGGGCAGGCTTGCGCTCGAGTGCATTCCGTTTGATCTGCGGGTGACGATTGATGACACATTGGAACTGCTGGCGCCCCTGGCCCACAAAAAGGGGCTGGAACTTGCAGCCCTGATCGACTCGGGCGTCCCAACCCTTGTGAAGGGCGATCCCGGACGATTGCGCCAGATCCTCATGAACCTCATCGGCAACGCCATCAAATTTACCGAAACGGGCGAGGTCTTGGTACAGGTGCTCCCGATAGAGGAACTCAACGGCACCGTGCGCCTGAGGCTGGAAGTGATCGACACCGGCATTGGCTTGACGGAAGAGGCGAAAGCCAAACTGTTTCAAGCATTCACGCAAGCGGATGCGTCCACCACTCGTAAATACGGGGGCACGGGGCTTGGACTGATCATCTGCAAACGACTCGTCGAACTGATGGGCGGCGAAATCGGGCTCCATTCCTTCCCCTCCTCCGGAACCCAAGTCTGGTTTACCGTTCGGTTGGAGAAAGTTCCTGTTGGCTCCAATTCCCCCAAGCCGTCGGTGGAGAGTCTCCGCGGCTTGCGCCTCTGCATCGTGGATGACAATGCCACCAACCGCACCGTATTGCAGTACCATGCCACCGCCTGGGAGATGGACTATGGCACGGCGGAGAACGGCCGGGCGGCACTCTCGCTCCTGCACGCAGCCGCCATGGAAGGGCGTCCCTTTGACCTGGCCATCATCGACCACCATATGCCGGAATTGAATGGGCTGGACGTCGGCCGGGCTGTTCGGGCGAATCCTGCCTTGAACCACACGAAGCTGGTGTTGCTGACCTCGCTGGGAAGACGAGGCGACGCACGAATGGCGCAGGAGGCAGGATTTTCTGGCTATCTGACCAAACCAATCCGCAAAGCACAACTGTACGAGTGCCTGCGCCTGGTGATGGGGCAACCCACCACCAGCGGCAACACTGGTGTTGAGGCTCCTTCCGTGACCTCGACCCTGATCACACGACATGATGTCGCCGAAACCAGCGCCACGACCAGACTCCTCGTCGTCGACGACAATCCTGTCAATCAAAAGGTCGCCGTGCGGATGTTGGAGAAATTAGGGCACCGGGCCGACGTGGCCGGCAACGGCCGTGAAGCGTTGGCCGCTCTCGCACGCCGCCCTTACGACCTGATCTTTATGGATTGTCAGATGCCGGAGATGGACGGGTTCGAAGCTACTAGGCGTATTCGTGAAAACGAGGAACGTCCGTCGCCGACCGCCGGCAGTCATGGGCTCACGACTCTCGGATCTCCGCCCCCAACGAACGACGCTCCACCCATGACGACTCCACGCCACGTGCCTATCGTCGCCATGACCGCCAATGCCATGGAGGCCGACCGCCAGCAGTGCCTGGCCTGCGGCATGAACGACTTCATCAGCAAGCCGATTAGGCGTGAGGACCTGGAACGGGTGCTCTCGCGATGGCTGGCAACAGGTGATTGACAACTTCCTCCTTTTCCCCTGCTCCACGACATGGTGTTGGCTCCCCGCCGATGCCGACGAAGAAACAGGTTTGGCCGTTTCCCATCGCATCCGCGAGCCGGATTGACACCTTCCAAGCCCCCTGACTACGATACGGCCCGCACCGAGACGAACGCCAGAAGCAGGACCGATATGGCTGACGATTCCATCACACCCACCCCTCCGAGGACGGTTTCGCCCCCTCCCGTGCCACTCTCGCGTGCGGAGCACTGGTTCGAGGTCATCGTCTTCGCCAGTCGATGGATTCAAGCCCCCTTGTACGCCGGCCTCATTGTGGCGGAGCTCCTCTATGCCTACAAATTCCTAGTCGAGCTGTGGGAAATGGCAACTCACATCCACAAGATGGAAGAAACCGTGTTCATGCTGGGAGTCTTGGGACTGATCGACGTCACGATGGTGGCGAATCTCTTAACGATGGTCGTGATAGGCGGCTACGCCACCTTCGTGAGCAAGCTCGACCTGGAGACCCATCCCGACCGGCCTGATTGGCTGAGCCACGTCGATCCAGGCACCATCAAGGTCAAGTTGGCTGCCTCATTGATCGGCATTTCCAGCATCCATCTTCTGAAAGCCTTCGTGGATGTGGCGAACGAGAACCCTGAACACATCAAGTGGAAAATTTTCATCCACCTCACCTTCCTCGGGTCCGCCATCCTGCTGGCCTGGACCGACACGATCATGCAGAAGGCGAAGAAGCATGAATGGAGCGTCTCTCGTCGTTCGTGAAACGTAGCTCGCTGCCAAGTTTCGGGTTTCTCGTTTCAAGTTTGGAGACAATACCTCGTGCAACCTGAAACCTTTGCTCCTGATGACGAGATACGACACCCAGGCGGTTTCGTCACGAACCACACTGAATAATGCGGGTCTATGCGGTTTTTCGTGGATCGGCCGGACGTCCGGCGCAGTCTCGCGAGACTATCGGGATCAGCACCGTAAACGGCTGTCGAATTCCGCTGAGTTCCCCGAAATTTTTGAGACGCATGATCATGGATGGAGTGACTTCCTGGCCCTTTGATGCAAGGAGCACATCGGTACTTGACTTGACGTCTTCGCCCAAAATCATGCCTTTATCAAGATCGGCCACGGTGGCCGTCCGCATCTCATATTTGATCTCCCGGGCGAATGCCGTTTTCAACGCGTCGACCACCGTCGGATCGTACCAGCCTTTCCGTTGCTTCAGCTGATCGAACGCCTCAACCTTCGTCTTGCCAGCCGACTCGAGCGCATCGAAGTCCAACGCGACCTTCAGAATTCTGGCCTCCATTGGAATCGCCTCGCCCTTCCGATGGTCGCCCAGCGCGCCGACTCCGTCATAATATCTGTCCTGACACTTGATGATCTCCGCCACTCTTGTCATTCGCGGGATCTTGGCGATCAGATCGTATGCCACAAAGGGATGTTGATTGAATAATTGGGACTCTTCTGGCGTCAACGCGTCGCCTCGATACACTTTCTTGAGCACCGCTTCCGGCAGGATCACACAGCCGATCTGGGATAACATGGCGGCGGTTTTGATCGTCCACAGCTCGCTGACGTGGAGTTCAGCCGCGATCGCCTCGACATACCGCATGATGCGGAACGACCGCCCGAAGGCTTCCGGATTGACCAACGACAGCACTTCGCACAGCACTCTGATACTTCCGCTGAGGGTATGCTCCAAGAGTTCGCGTTCCGCGGTGATCAGGCGGTGCTGCGCCAGACCCGCTTTGAGCGTGTTCGCCAACATCTCTGGTGTACAGGGTTTGGTCAAGAATCGGAAGATCTGTCCCTGGTTGATCGCATCGATCGACGCCTGAAGGTCCGCGTTGCCGGTCAACAGGATGCGGACGATATCCGGCGCCTGCTCTCGGACCTTGGTCAGGAACTGAATGCCGTTCATGCCAGGCATTTTCAGATCAGACACCACCACCGCGAACGGCCCCGCCTCGGCGACCATCCGAAGACCTTGTTCCGGCCCGATGGCGGTTTCCAGCTTGAAGTCCTTGCGAAGATGGCGCTTGTACCCGTCTAAGATATTCGCGTCGTCGTCCACACAGAGAATCGCGTCAGTCATTCGCCGTCTCCTTCTGAAGTCGGCTAGCCAGATCGCGCCAATACGGCAACCGGTCGGCAAGATGAAGTTTCTCCACGTATGCCAGATCGATCGTCGACGGCTGGCCGCCGCTCGCTGGCGCCATCCTTTCCCATCGCAACGCGTCGGCCACATGAACTGCCGTGAGCGGATGGAAAGCCGCTCCAGGATAGTCGGCCGGGCGATGGTGAAACGCCACCACCTCCACGATCGGAGCCTCCAACCCCCAGAGCCCCAGTATATAAGCCCCGACCTCCGCGTGGGTGACACCGAACTCCCGCTGTTCTGCCTCCCATACTGGAACGCATTCCTCCGACGCGGTCCTAAGGGTGGCCTCGTACCTGTCGCGGGCGTTGGCCACGAGCACCAAGATGCCCACATCGTGGAGGAGCCCGGCCGTGTACGCCTGTTCGATCTCCCGATCGGAGGCTTTCTCGGCCTTCGCGAGAATCCGCGCCAGCGAGCCGGTCTCCAGACTCTCGGCCCACAGACGGTCGATCTGAAAGAGCGCCCCCTCCATCGTTTTCGGAAACTGGGAGAACACATGGACCGTCAAGACGAGCGCCTGAATCGTGTCCAGCCCCAACAGATTCACCGCCTGCTCCGGAGTCGAGACCGCGCCGTTCAGCCCGAAATAGGCCGAATTGACAAGCTGGAGCACTTTCGCCGTCATGCCCATGTCTTTGGCAATGATCGCGCCGATGGTTTTCAGTGAAGACGTCTCGGACTCCACCTCCTTCTTGATCTCTGCAAACAGGGTCGGCTGGCTAGGAATCTGCCGCATGCCGGCGACCAGCCGTCTGAGGGACTCGTTTCCGATCAACTCGCGCAGCGCGCAGGCCCGCTGGATGGTTGCCTTGAGATGTTCCGTCTCGCACGGTTTCGCCAGATACTGATGCGACGCGCCGATCGATTGATAGATCATCTGTCGGTCCGACTGGCCGGACAGCACGATCCGGATGATCTGCGGATATCGTCGCTGGACTTCGTCCAGCAACTGAGCGCCGTTCATTCCCGGCATGCGCATATCCGACACCACGACGTCAAACGGCGCTTGCTCCAACGCCGTCAGCGCGTCCTTGCCGCCGGTCACGAAGGTCATGTCCCATTCGTGCCGCATGGAGCGCAGCGACCGCTTGAGCCCATCGAGCAATTTCGTTTCATCGTCCACAAACAGGAGTCGTATCACGGTATGAAACCTTCCTCTGCCCCTATACCGACGCCGCCGTTGCACTCATTTCTTGGAGCACCGCTTTGCAATTGAGACGAACTTCATCGCACCATTCTGGATGGTGCGCATAAAGCGCCCGGCGGAGCTCGTCCAGGAAGCTTGGATCATCATCGACGAACAGGACGTGCGCATTCATGCCGCTTGCTCCATGTCTTGGTGGCTCCCTGGTTGATGCAGCGGGAGCCGGATGATAAACGTCGTCCCTTTGCCAACCTCGCTCTCCACCGCAATGGTGCCCTGATGTTTGCCGACCACAACCGACCGTGCGATGGCCAACCCTTGTCCCGTCCCCTTTCCAACTTCCTTCGTCGTAAAGAATGGATCGAAAATCTTGGGCCGGATCTCTTCGGGAATGCCGGTCCCGGTGTCCGTGATACGAATCTCGGCGGCGTCGCCGTCCCGGCGAGACGCAATCGTGATCAGCCCCTTTTGGCCAGCGACTTTGACTGTCTCGGCGATCGCATGAGCGGCATTCACGATCATGTTCAGCATCGCCTGATTGAGCTGGCTCAACAGGCAGGGAACCGGCGGAAGGTCCGGGTCCAGATCAGTCTTGACGTCGGCGACATACTTCCATTCATTGCGCGAGACCGTCACCGTGCTTTCAATAGCTGCATTGAGATTGACGGGCACCTTCTCATCGCTGCCTGGATGGGCGAAGTCTTTCATCGCGCGCACGATCTTGGCAACCCGTTCGACGCCCTCCGTCGTTTGAGCGATGGCTCGGGGGATTTCCTCCGTCACATAATCGAGATCGGCTCGCTGCGTCTCGGCTTCACAGGCTTCGATCAGGTCCGGCGGGCAATTCCATGATTTGGCGGACATCAGGAGCTCCCGATGCCGGTCAAGGACGGCCAGGAGGCCGGTGAAGGAGTCGGACAGGAAGCGGATGTTGTCGCCGATGAACTGAATAGGCGTGTTGATCTCATGGGCGATTCCCGCCGCCAGTTGCCCGATCGACTCCAGCTTTTGCGCCTGGGCCAGATCGTGCTCAAGCACAAGACGTTCCGTGATGTCCTCACCCATGATGACCGCATCGACACCGGAATCTTTGCACAGCGGTGAAATGGTCAGTTTAAGGAACCGCTGTCGATCGTCGCGTGCGCGAAAGGGAACCTTGTCCAAATGAACCGTTGACAAAGTGTTGATCACCCGATCGACGGCGTCGAGAATAGGCCCCCAATTCCAGTTGATCGAGGCGTCGCGAAAGGTTCGTCCCAATACCTCAGGCAGGGGAATACCGAACAAGTTTTCGGCCCGGCTGGTCCATTCACAGACCGTCCCTGATGCGTCCTCCGATAAAGAACGCATTCACCGTGGACAGGATCTGAGCTTTGTCTTGAGCCATTTGATTGGCCCGTTGAGTGGCCGCCGCGAGTTCGGCGGTCCGCTTATTGACGAGATACTCCAATACTCTCGTACCGCGTCGCATCCTCGCGACGGCAAGGATGAGTCCGCTCAGGCCCGCGACGCCGACGATGCCGAGCAGGAGAACCGTCTGCTGCAGCTCGGTCCCCTGCAACACCAACCCGCGGGACAAATTGCCGGATAAGCGAAACACTTGCCACAAGAGACCGGCCATGGCCAGAACGAGCAGCGCGACGACCGCGGCGATCATTCCTTCCGATCCGCTAGATTTGCGCAAAGTTTTTTCTCCACCGCCTCAAGCAATTGCTCCCGCGTAAAGGGTTCTGAGAGTTGGCCGAGGCGGACGATGCCCGTCAGACCTCACAGGGGCCAGCTGACCACACCGTGCTGGCCATCCAATCCACGCCGTACGCCCATGGCGCCTCTCCCTGATCGTCCGTCAACCGCGGAATCCGGGATGAAGAGATCGATTAGCGCCATATCGACCGGATGGTTCTTGACGGCCTTGAGCCCTTCCCCGCCTTCGGCGGCTTCCAGCACCGTTATATCCCTTCCCCGAAGAATTCGACTCAGGGAATCCCTGAGGGATTGATCGTCGTCAAGCATCAGGATAGTCATTGGCTGACTCCGGCCGGACAGGGCAGTTCAATCGCCACGTTTCTCTTATTCGGCACGGAGTGAGAAAAACTGAACGCGCTAAAATGCTGGTGCCAGAACCCCACTGGCATCACGCCAGTGCGGGACCCAGGCGAGAGCCACAAGCTTCACGGCGATGTTGGTTTTGGTGGGCTTGATGGGAATGGATTCAAGCTTTTCATTCAACGGATCGACGGCATCAGCAAGCGCCTCGCTTTCCGATCTGAACTGCGCTTCGAGGTCTGCCAACTGCCGTTGAAGGGCTGCAAGGTTTTCTTCCGCCGCACCGACGTCTTTCGATTCCTTGATGGCCCGACCGGCCCCGCGGATCGCCGTGGCGGCCCGTCCGATATTCGCGGCGCTGATCGTCTTGCGCCCAAGAAAGGCCCCGAGGAGGGAGGCCCCGACCGTGATCGCGGCCTGCGCCTTACTGGTGCGGGCTTCCATTTCCTGCTTGGCCTTCATCTGCTCAGCCCGCCTGATCCGCTCCTGGAGCGCGGCGATTTTCGGAGCATACTTTTTCCGCAGGCTTTCGACCATCTGATCCCGCCGCTCTCGACCGAGCTGGAGCAGACGGAGGCGAAAGTCCCGCTCCGACTCACCGGGCTTGGAGACTTCCTTCGTGCTGGGGCTCCTCAGCACCTCCATCTGCCTCGTCCTATACAGCCAAGCGGCAAACTCCTTGTTCCACTCAACATAGTGTTTGGCTTTACCAGCGACGGCGGGCGGCGGAAGAAAGTGTGCACCGGCGACCGGAGCCTGTTCGAGATCCCCGACGGCCACGTCAATAGGGCTTGCTTGATCCCAATCCACCGCAACCGGACCATCTGTCATCGGAACCACCACCGTAACCGACTCCATGGCCTCAAGGCCGAGTTTGAGGTCGACGAAACGGACCTGTGACGATGCGAGAAGCATCGGTGCATAGACCACTTCGCATCCGCTCGTCTTGGTGCCGCGCAACGGCACGAAGCATTGCGGCACATCGGGCGGCAACATCGGACGCGAGGCGTGAGAAGTGAGGGATGAGGAGTGAGGCGAAGCAGTGGATTTCTCTTTCCCCTCACTTTTCACCTCTAACCCCTTACCCCTTACCGGATCCATCAACGTCTTAATCTGCGTTCGCATGAGCGGTCCGCGCAAATAGGAAAGACACCAGCGGGTTTCAAAGACAACGGGCTCGTCCTCATGCACGTTGTGCATCAGGAAAATGCGGTTGCCCAAGCCCGCCAGGATTTGCTCCATGCGGATTCGATCAAACCGTTGCCCTGAACCGGCCGAGACCCCTTCCAACCCTTCGAGCACCCGCGCCTTGTCCCGCTCGGTCTGAAGCCGGCCGATGAACCAGGTGCCAGTGTTGGCCAAGCCCTTGTAATCAAGATCGACCGGATTCTGTGTGGCCAGCACGACGCCGAGCCCGAACGCGCGCGCCTGTTTGAGCAACGTGAGCAGGGGCTGTTTGGACGGCGGGTTGGCCACAGGGGGGAAATAGCCAAAGATTTCATCCATGTAGAAGATCGCTCGCAGGCTGGTTGTGCCTGATTGCGCACGCATCCACGCGATCATCTGCCCCAACAGCAACGTAACGAAGAACATCCGTTCGGCATCGTTCAGGTGTGCGATGGACAAGATGGCAAGGCGCGGTTTGCCGGCCGGCGTGTAGAGCAGGGACTGGACGTCAAGGGCCTCCCCTTCGAGCCACACCTGAAATCCCGGGGCTGCCAGCAGATTGTTGAGCTTCATCGCCAAGGCGAACCGCTCCTTCGCGGGGAAGAAGGACTCGATGTCCAGCACACCGATCTTGGTCACGGGCGGTGTTTGAATGGCACGAATCAATGAGGCAAGATCGAGGTCTTCTTCGTTCTTCCAACAGTGATTGAAGACCGTGGACAGCAGGATATGTTCACGGCTCTGGATCGGATCGGCGTCGATGCCGAGCAGCCCCAGCAGGCTCGTCACCGTCATGTTGATTCGCTCGCGCAGCAGTTCGGCCTCGTCGCGCACATCGGCCGCCGGTGCTTCGAACGATTTCATGATCGAGATCGGCAAACCGGCATTGCTGCCCGGTGTGTAGATCGCTACCTCCGCCGCTTCGCGCAACCGTCGAATCCGCTCTCCGCTTTGCCCCCATTCCGCCAGGCCCCTCTTCCACAGGTCAGCCTGTTGCGCCGCGTATTCATCCGGTGAGAGGCCTTTCTTCCGCGCGTCATCTTCATTAATCCAGGGACGAAAGTCTTCTGCTTTCAAGGAAGGGAAGGTCAACATGAGATTGCCGAGATCACCCTTGGGATCGACGATGATCGCCGGGATGCCATCGATCGCTGCCTCTTCGAGCAGCGCGAGGCACAGACCGGTTTTTCCGCTTCCGGTCATGCCGACACAGACCGCGTGGGTCACAAGATCCTTCGAATCGTAGAGGAACCAGCCGGGCTTGAGTTGCTTGGCGACCAGGTCATAGGGACGACCGAGGTAGAAGACACCCAACTTTTCGAAGTCATCGGGGCCGCCGGGCAGCCCGCCTCTTGATGCCGGTTCGTGCTCGTGTAACGACATGGTCACCACTCCTTAAAGATGAGGAAGACGGCACCGACCATCAGGCCGAAGCCGGCCAGGTAGTTCCATTTAAGCGGCTCCTTGAGGTAGAGCACGGAGAAGACGCAAAACACGATGAGCGTGATCACTTCCTGGATTGTCTTCAATTGTGCAGCGGTGAATTCATAGTGGCCGATGCGATTGGCCGGCACCTGAAAACAGTACTCGATAAACGCGATGCCCCAACTCACGACGATCGCCGTCCATAGTGGCGTGTCTTTGTATTTCAAATGCCCGTACCAGGCAAAGGTCATGAAGATGTTCGAGATGGTCAAGAGAATGATGGTACGCATGAAATTGGCTCCTCGTTCGAACGGTCAAGCACAATTCGTGTCGGGTTCGTCGTTCATTTCGTCATTCTTTGGGAACGGTCTTCCCGGCCTAGGCGATCGGAGCCCGGCGCTCATCCTCGTTCCCCCTGCACGGACCCAACCGTTCAAGGGGCCCTTTTGCGATTCGGAAGCTTGAGGGCTCGGCGTTCTTCGACGGCCCGAGCACGCACATCCTTACAACCCCGCCTCTCGCAGCACCTGCCCCGTGTACGACCGTTTAGACACGGCGACTTCCCTGGGCGACCCCTCCGCCACGATTTCACCGCCGCGGTCGCCACCCTCAGGACCGAGGTCGATGATCCAATCGGCGTTCTTGATGACGTCGAGGTTATGCTCGATGACCAGTACGGTATTGCCAGCCTCCACCAACCGATCCAACACGTCGAGCAATCGTTGCACATCAGCGAAATGGAGGCCTGTGGTGGGCTCATCAAGGATGTACAACGTCCGGCCTGTCGCCCGCTTGGAAAGTTCCCGTGAGAGCTTCACCCGCTGCGCTTCTCCGCCTGAGAGTGTCGTGGCTGACTGCCCCAATTTCACATAGTGCAGCCCGACGTCATGGAGGGTCTGGAGCTTGGCTTTGATCAAGGGAATGTGTTCGAAAAACTCCAGCGCGTCGTCCACGGTCATGTTCAGCACATCGGCGATGCTTTTACCTTTGTGCAGAATTTCCAGCGTTTCCCGGTTGTACCGCTGGCCCTTGCAAACTTCGCAGGTCACGTACACATCCGGCAAGAAATGCATCTCGATCTTGATCAGACCGTCACCCTGACAGGCTTCACAGCGCCCGCCCTTCACGTTGAAACTGTAGCGCCCGGGCTTATAGCCTCGAACCCGCGACTCAGGAAGATTTGAGTAGAGGTCGCGGATGTGGCCGAACAATCCGGTGTAGGTCGCAGGGTTGGAGCGGGGCGTGCGGCCAATCGGCGACTGATCGATATCGATCACCTTGTCAAGCGCCTCGACCCCCTTCAGTTCCTTGCATCCATCGATCTTCGGCTTTTTGTGATAGAGCATCTGCGAGAGCGAATGGAACAACACCTCCAGCACCAAGGTGCTCTTGCCCGATCCGGACACCCCGGTCACGCACGTGAGCAGCCCAAGGGGGATCTTGGCCGTCACGTTCTTCAGATTGTGCTTGCTCGCGCCTACAACAGAGAGAAATCCTTTGGGCTTTCGTTGTCTCCGCGGCACTGCAACGGTTTGCGCTCCTCGTAAATACTGTCCCGTCAACGAATGGGGAGCATCCATCACCTCTTGTGGTGTGCCCTTGGCGACGATGTGCCCCCCGTGCGATCCCGCGCCGGGCCCCATGTCGAGAATGTAATCCGCCGCCAGCATGGTCTCGGCGTCGTGTTCGACGACGACCACGGTATTGCCAAGATCCCGCAGCCTGAGCAGCGTTTGCAGCAGGCGGCGGTTATCCCGCTGGTGGAGTCCGATTGACGGCTCATCGAGGATATAGAGGACCCCCACGAGGCCGGAGCCGATCTGCGTGGCCAATCTGATCCGTTGTCCTTCGCCACCGGACAGCGTGGCCGCAGGACGGTCGAGCGTCAGGTAGTCGAGCCCGACGTTGACCAGGAAGCCAAGCCGCTCGCGGATTTCCTTCAGAATACGGTGTGCGATCACCAATTCACGGTCCGTCAGCTTGAGCGACAGGAAAAACTCCGCCGCCGCTCTCACAGAGAGAGCCGTCACCTCGGCAATCGACTTTTGCTCAATCTTGATCGCCAAGCTTTCCGGTTTCAGTCTGGTCCCCCGGCAGGCCTCGCACAGGTCGAGCAAGGTGAAATCCTCTTCCTCGGGGTGACCGGGCGTCATTTGATATCCGATGCCGTCGCAGACCGGGCACGCCCCATGGGGACTGTTGAAAGAGAAGATTCTCGGTGTCACTTCCGGATAGCTGATGCCGCATTTGATACAGGCCAGTTTGTCGCTGTAAAGCCTGGTCTTCCCGTCCTCGGTGAGGATCCCGACCAATCCACTGGTTAGTTTGAGCGTCGTTTCAACCGAATCGGCAAGTCGCCGCATGAAGGCGTCGCCCGGTTTCATCACAAGGCGGTCGACAATGATCTCGATCGTGTGTTTCTTCTGCTTGTCGAGGGCGATGTCTTCACCAAGATCAACGATGGTGCCGTCGATACGGGCACGGACGTAGCCGGCCTTGCGCATTTCCAGCAGTTCTTTGCGATATTCCCCCTTTCGTCCTCTGACAATCGGCGCCAGAATTTGAAACTTGGTCCCCTCCGGCAACGTAGCGACCGCGTCGACCATCTGTTGCACGGTCTGCGCGGCGATTTCCTCGCCGCATTGAAAACAATAGGGGCGGCCCACCCGGGCGAACAGAAGGCGCAGATAGTCGTAAATCTCTGTGACCGTCCCGACCGTGGAGCGGGGATTGTGGCTGGTGCTCTTCTGCTCGATGGAAATGGCGGGCGACAGCCCTTCGATCGAATCGACATCGGGCTTACCCATTTGTTCCAGGAATTGACGCGCATAGGCGGACAGGGACTCGACATACCGTCGCTGACCTTCGGCGTAAATCGTGTCGAAGGCCAAAGACGACTTCCCCGATCCGCTCAGGCCGGTGATGACAACCAGTTTGTCACGCGGGATCTCAACATCGATGTTCTTGAGATTATGTTCGCGGGCACCTTTGACGATGATCGAGCCTGGCATGGGGGCGTTTCCCTCTTCCCCCACCGATAAGAGATGACAGGAAGGGGGAACTCCAACAGTGATTGTCACCGCGCCGGATTATACCATGGCAATTGGCCGGGATCTGGCGAGCGGAGGAAGCAGTCCATGGCCCCCACGGCAACAAGAGGAGTATCGCTGACGGCGCCCGTGCATTCGCCCACAAGACCAAGCTCCGCATCGACGGTCGTGGACTCACACCGGATCGTCAATCCGTAGCGGGCGCGACGTGTCGCACACGGAGGCGGAGGGCACGCCGGCTTGACACCGCCTTCAACCGGGTGCTACCACGGTCCACTATGTTGAAAACTCAGGACCAGCCTGCCGCGCCTCGAACACCAGTTGAGGCCAAGGTCGTCTCGACCTGGTCCGGTCAGGCACGGGAACAGGCTGTCCAACGGATGTTCACAGCCATTGCCGGCGTGTACGACCTGAACAACACGCTCTTAAGCTTCGGCCTTCATCATCGCTGGAAGAAAATTGCCGCGTCGTATGTCACGCCGGTCGAAGGTGGCATGGCGCTCGACGTGGGAGCCGGCACCGCCGACCTGGCGATTCTCGTGGAGCCGCGCATGGGACCGAACGGGCACGTGATCGCGTCCGACTTGAACCGCGCCATGTTGTCCGAAGGGCTCAAGAAGGTGGCTGGCAAAGGGTTGACGGGCAAGATTACCTGTTTGCAGGCGAGCGCCGAACGGTTGGGATTTGTGGATGACACCTTCGACGCAGTGACGACGGGCTTCTGCATGCGAAACGTCGGCAATTTGCCGCTGGCCGTCGCCGAGATCCGCCGCATTCTCAAGCCCGGCGGCCGTTTCGTCTGTTTGGAATTCTCCCGCCCCGTCTATGGATGGCTGCGGACCCTGTATGACTGGTACTCGTTTACGCTGCTCCCGTGGATCGGCACGAAGGTGGCCCGCGATTCGACCGGCGTGTACGAGTATCTCCCGGCCTCGATCCGCACGTTTCCGGATCAGGAACGACTGTGCCAGATTCTCCGCGAGGCTGGATTCCAGCAGGTGGAATATAGAAACCTGACGGGAGGCATCGTCGCGATCCATGTGGCGACAAAATAACGTCATTAGTCAGTCGTCACTCATCAAGATGAGACGAATCCAGAGGTGGGCCCCTTTCGCAGGGGACGATGACGAGTGACAGGCATATGAGATCCATCCTCTACATCTTCCTCCCCTGCAAGAAGGTCTACCCCATCGGGATCACCTATCTGGCCGATTTCATTCACCGACGGAAGCCCGAGATCCGCCAGCGCATCCTTGATTTGTCGTTGTTTCCTCTCTCGCAGCGCAGTCAAGCGATTCGGGAGGCCGCCACGGACTGTCAACCCGATCTGGTCTGTTTTTCCTGGCGAGATATCCAAATTTTTTCTCCCCATGAGGGCGACTCCTCACTGGAACACGCGTTCAATTTTTACTTCGCGAGCAATCCGCTCAAGAAAATCGTCGCTTCCATCGAGGGCGTGAAACAACTGTACCGCTACTACCGCCACATTTATACGATCCTGTCGTACCCCTGGCTAATCCGCAAAGAATTCCCCAAGGCCCAGATCATGATCGGCGGCGGGGCGTTCACGGCCTTTGCCGATCAGTTGATCGAGAAACTGCCGGAAGGCACCATCGGCATTCTCGGCGAGGGAGAAGACGCCATCCTTAAAGTCGTCGAGGGCTGCTCCATTGCAGACGAACGATACATCATTAAAGAGGGAACACGGATACGCAAAGGCACGCAAGGATCTCCCGCACTGCTGGACGCCCAGACCGTCGATCTGCCCTATCTGACCTCGATTTTTCCTCAATACAAGGCCTACATCGGCGAATCGATCGGCGTTCAATCAAAACGAGGCTGCCCGTACGACTGTGCCTTTTGCCTGTATCCATATATCGAGGGGAAACGAGTTCGTTACCGGCCTCCGGCCATGGTGGTGAAGGACATCGCGCAACATTATCACCAGTGGGGCGTGCGCCGTTTTTGGTTTACCGACGCCCAATTCATCACAGGGAGAGAGGCCTACCCGCAATGCACAGAGATTCTTGAGCGCATCATCGTGGAGAAGTTGGAGATTGAGTGGTCCGGCTATGTCAGAACCTCGTTGATTACACCGGAGCTGGCCAAACTCATGGTCCGATCGGGCGTCGGAGATCTGGAGGTCGCCATCACGTCGGGATCGCAAGAGATTCTGAACAACCTGCATATGGGGTTTAAGCTGGAGCGGCTGTACGACGGCTGCCGCTATCTGGCGGAGGCCGGATTCAAAGGCAAGATCATTCTGAATTATTCGTTGAATAGCCCCAAGGAGACGGAAGAGACGCTGCTGCAAAGCGTGGAGTCCTACAAGGTGGTCGCCTCCATCCTGGGCGAGGAACGGGTGTTCCCCCTGATGTTCTTCCTAGGTATTCAGCCGAATACTGAGCTGGAACAGCGGCTGTTGGCCGAGGGATATTTGTCCGCCGGCTACAATCCTTTGATGCTGACACCGACCAGCATCCGGAAGCTGTTGTACAACCCTGCGCCGCTCAACACGATCATCGCCAAGGCCTGTCTGCGCGCCTGGGAACGGAAACACGGGAGTCGAGATCCCCGCACATGGACGGGGTCTCTATCTCAATCGGAAGCCGAGTCGAAGAGGTACGCAGACAAGAGTCTGAGCAACGGCCTTGAGGGGAACTCGGGGCGCGATGCCTTGCTCTCTTTGGAAGAAATCCTCCTCTCGCGCCGACGAGCCTCCTCGTCCAAACCGACGGCGGAATCCCACATACCCTCCATCGGCTGATTTCCTCCGTCACACACTGATCCTCTTCTTGCGCGATCGGCCCTGAAACTTGACGACCGGTGGACGGCCCTCTCCGGCTCCGCACGGGAGGAGCGCCTTGCTTTCAGATTCAGCCCGATGCTATCATTCCATTTCTTCGGAGACCGCTCGCGCGGCGGTCTCAAACTGAGATTCTCACACCATGACGCGGACATAGTACTCTTCAGGGCCTGGGGGAAGTCCTTCATGTATAAGACCATTTATATCCCGGTTGATAATTCCGACCATTCCAACGCTGCTGTGGACATCGGCATCCACCTGGCGAAACGATTCGGTTCCAAGATCATCGGCAGCCACGTCTATGCCGCCAAAATGCATGATAAACGCTTCAAGCAAATGGAGGCCGGTCTGCCGGAAGAGTATCACGACGAGAAAGAACTCGACCGCCAGCGCCAAATTCACGATTCATTGATCACTCGCGGGCTTCAAATCATCACGGACTCGTACCTCGATTACGTGGACAAGAAGTGCTCGGAATCGAACCTGCCGATCGAACGCCGCTCTCTTGAAGGACGCAACTGGAAAGTCTTGTCCGAAGACATCAACACCAACGGTTACGATCTCGTGATTATGGGGGCCTTGGGGGTGGGGGCCGTCAAGGAGAGCGTGATCGGCAGCAACACGGAGCGGGTAGTCCGTCGCGTGCGCAACTCCGACATGCTGATCGTCAAGAACGTCCAACCGATGCAAACGGGCAAGATCGTGGTCGCGGTCGACGGTAGCCCCTATTCATTCGGCGGGTTGATGACCGCCCTGCAACTCGGCAAGGCATTCGGCATGCCGGTCGAGGCGATCTCCGCCTTCGACCCCTACTTCCACTACGCCGCCTTTCACAGCATCTCCGGCGTCTTGAACGAGGAAGCCGGCAAGGTGTTCCGTTTCAAAGAGCAGGAAAAACTGCACGAAGAAATCATCGACAGCGGTTTGGCCAAAATCTACCAGTCACACCTCGACATCTCGCGCGAGATCGCCCAGGCGGAACAATCGGACCTCAAGACGACCCTCCTCGATGGAAAAGCGTTTGAGAAAATCATTCAATATGTCCGCAAAGACATCCCGGCCCTGCTGGTCGTCGGCCGTATCGGAGTGCACAGCGACGAGGACATGGACATCGGCAGCAACACGGAAAATCTGCTCCGCAGCGCGCCTTGTAACATTCTCGTCTCGAATAGAAAGTACGTGCCGCCGATTGATACGCAGGCAGAGTACACCATCGCCTGGACCGAAGAAGCTCTCCGCCGTATGGAAAAGATTCCCGTCTTCGCCCGCGGAGTCGCCAAGACCGCCATTCACCGCTACGCGATCGAAAAGGGCCATACGATTATCAGCAATACGGTCGTGGATGCGGCAGTCGGTCATATCCTGCCCAAGGGAGCCATGGAGGCCATGCGGGCGCTGGGAGGCAGTCTCGATCAAGCCGGTATCAATCGCGACAAAATGCAAGCCGACGACGCGGTGGCTCAAGACCTAATGGGCGCGACCTTGAGCGGCATCATGACGCAAATTGTCGAGGAGAAGCCAGCGGCCTCCGATTCAACACGGGCGTATCTGGATCGCATGAATCAACAGTATTTCGTGTGCGACGGCTGCGGCTACATCGGGAAAGGCGACACGCCGGTGAAATGCCCTGTCTGCGGCGCGGATGGCGCGCGATTCAAGCAAGTGGACAAGACGATCTTCGAAGCGGCGGCCAAGGCTGAAGGCGGGCTGGAAACGGACGTGGCCTATGACGACGTCCCCATGCAGTGGACAAAAGATGCAAAAGAAGCCATCCGGGCTGTCCCGGCCGGCTTTCAGCGGCGTCGAGCTAAGGCCAAGATCGAGAAGACCGCTCGCAAACTCGGCATGACCACCGTCACCTTGGAATTCGCCGCCCCCATGATTAAAGAGGCGGCGTCGGAGGATTACCGCCCCATCTTCTCCAACAAGGGAACAGGAATATCCGCGGAGGCGGCCGCCAAGCTGGGACTTGCAGGAGGAGAAACCGCCTCGCACGGCAACGGCACTCATGCCCCTGATGAGACGAAGGTCCAACAGCAGGCCGATGCTTCCCCCTATACCTGGACCGCGGAAGCGCAAGCACGGCTGGAACGGGCTCCGGAAGGTTTCATGCGGGATTGCACAAAGGCTTTGATTCTGAAACACGCGGAAAAGATCGGCGTGACCCACATTACGCTGGAAGTCGCCAACGAAGGGATCGAACAGGCCAAAGGCTACATGGCCGAGGCCATGAAAACCGGGAATCTCAAAAGTATGATCGCGGATCTGACCGGAAAAGGGCGTGCCTAGCTCATCTCGCGTCATCTCTCCATGACACAACTCCGGAGAGACGTTCTTCGTCCTATTCCGCCTGCGCGGCAGAACAGCTATAATTGATTGGCTCGCATGGGCAAACCACTTCCCATTCTGAATCCATCCCCCACGCCAGGCTCTTCACAGTTCCAGAGTCTCGGCGACCGCTCTCCCTCGCCGCTTCGGGAGGGACGAACCGTCGATGACTTCAAACCTTATCTCATCGCGCTGAACCTGACCAAGCGCTGTAATCTGAAATGCGATCACTGCTACCTTGACGCTACAACGAGGGCATCTGGCGGACATGACGAACTGTCCACCGAAGAATGTGTTCGGCTTATCGATCAGATTGCCGAAGTCAACAAAGGCTGTCTGCTGGTTATCACGGGCGGAGAGCCGCTGGTGCGGCCCGATATCCTCGACATCGCCCGCCATGCCGTGAACGCCGGCTTCATGGTCGTCCTGGGGACAAACGGGATGCTGATCGACGATCGGATCGCCAAAACCCTCGTCGAGATCGGCGTGATGGGGGTAGGCATCAGCATCGACTCGCTGGATCCGGCCAAACATGACGCGTTCCGCGGTGTTCCGGGGGCGTGGAGCGCCGCGGTTTCCGGCATCGAAGCCAGCAAGCGCAACGGCCTTCAGTTTCAAATTCACTTCAGCGTCCAGCCCATGAACTATTCCGAACTGCCCGAAGCCATCGAGTGGGCCCATCAGCTTGGAGCCCGCGTGTTCAACGTATTTTTTATGGTGTGCACGGGGCGGGGAGAAGAACTGACCGATATCACGCCGGCTCAGTACGAGGAAGCGCTCGGCTACCTGGTCAAGTGCCAGGACAATTACAAAGGTATGCTGGTCCGCGCCCGATGTGCACCGCACTTCAAACGGCTGGCCTATGAGAAAGATCCGAACTCTCCCCTCACCAAGGCAACTGGTTATATGGGCGGCGGCTGCCTGGCCGGCACCAACTATGCTCGCGTGACGCCGAACGGCGAGGTGACTCCCTGTCCCTACATGCCCCTCTCAGCCGGAAACGTGCGGCAGCGCAGCTTCGTGGATCTATGGAATCACTCCGACATTTTCCATTCGTTCCGCTACCCTCAGCTCAAGGGCAAGTGCGGAGACTGTGAGTATTCTGACATTTGCGGAGGGTGCCGTGCACGCCCCTATGTCGATCACGGCGATTGGCTGGACGAAGATCCGTGGTGCCTGTACACCCCCAAGGGTGGGGAAAAAATCAAAGTGGCGTTCAATACACCGGAAGACGCCCCGATCCAGTGGGACGAGGCATCGTCGATACGCCTCAGCCGTATTCCCTATTTTCTTCGAGCCATGGTGAAAAAGGGGGTTGAGAAACACGCTCGGGAGAATCACATCTCCCTGATCACCGTCGAACTGATGGAAGAATTGCGCAAGAAGCGATTCGGCAACGACGCACCGGTCTTCAAGTTATAGGGCATAGCGGCGAGGGAGGCGGCGACTATCGCACGAACGGGCTCGGCTCAGACACAAGCTGAGCATGACCGTTTATCTTTCAAGGCACATTACACATGGATGCCGTCCAACAGATCTTTCTTGATCTCAACACGCTCATTCCGATTCTCAATCACTGGCTCCATCTTCTCTCGGCGATCATTTGGATCGGCGGCCTCACTTTTCTTGTCATGGCAGTCACACCAGGCCTCCAAAAGGCCGTACCGAGGGAGCACGTCAAACCGATCACGGACACCTTCTACCGCCACTATAAGAAAGTGGCGGGCATGCTCTTGGTCGTTCTCCTGTTTACCGGCGGCATCAATCTGCACTATGTCAATCAAGTCATCACGTCGCAAACAGGAGCCGGCGTGCAGCATCACGCCAAGTATTTGATCGTCTTTTGCATCAAATTGCTTCTCGTGCTCGGCCTTCTCACGCTCTTTTTGTACACCGTGATTTTCAAATCCGATGACCAAGCCGAAGAGGGTGAGACTTACGAAGTCATTCCGTTTCAGCGCGCCGCGCTCTGGATGGGATTTTTTATCGTGCTGTGCGCAGCCGCGATGAAACACCTTCATCTTTGAGCAATAAATCGCCGGAGCCGCCAGGCAGAGGATGGGAATCAGCAAGGCGTTCCCAGAAATCATCGCGAGTGGTTCGGATTGGACCAGGCCCGTTTGAAAACCGTTCTGAGGCCGAAATAGCCGATGGAGTCCTTCAGATTCGAGTAGAGCCGCTTGATCGGATTCATGTCCGGGTTCGTGACATATTCCATGGTCAGCACGATCCGTTCTTCTCCCTCTCCGAGAGGCGTGACGGCGTGCCAAAGCTTGTCGCCGTTGAAAATCACCAGGTCTCCGGGCTCGGTGACCAGCTCAAGATGGCGGAGCGGTTTCGTCGGATGATTTTTGAAAAGGTCGCATACCAACTTGCAGCACGTTGACCGGTCGACCAACCCCATCAAAATCGTATAGCGCGCCCCCTTGTAATACGACGTGTCATAGTGAAATCCGATGTGGTCCCCTGGCTCCGTGTAGTAGTAGAGCGCACACGCGTGAGGATCATTGTCCGGGCAGAGCATCACGTCCGCATCTGTGAGCCGGTTGAGGAAATGCTTGAACGACTCCGAGCGATAGATATCCAAAAAACGGGGCGCTTTTTCCTGAACCGTATAATAGCTGACGCTTCCGCCCTTCTTATGGCCAGGAATGTAGTTGCGATTGAGGTCGCCCTTCACACCTTGCGCCTGCGGCACCAGGACCTGCTCCACAAAAGCCCGCGGCAAAAACTGCTTGATGACCAGAAACTCCTCTTGATCCCAATACTCCCCGTGTAGCCGGTCGAGGTCCAACGCCGCCACCGCTTGATCGACCGCTTCCACCACAGTGCTCGCCTCGCGTATCATGGACGTCCGCCCTTCAGCATCTTGGTCATCGGTCTCCACGACCGGCCGTACCCGTTCTTCACTATCGACTTCGCTCTCGATGACTCTCGCATTGACGATCCTCCCGCGCAGGAATCGCCGACGGCCCCCCTCTGCCTACGGTCCGCTCAAAACTGGGGCCTGGACCACTTCAACATCGGAGGGGACGACGAAGTCGAACTTTTCGTCCGCCAAACCCACATTCGCTCTCAAATCGAAAAACTCAAACGTCGAGACATTGCCATTGGCCTCATAGAGGGACACCGTCCGCATATAATATGTCTTGGGATACACCTCGATGACAATCTTCTGAATGGTTTTGATCGATTCGTGGTCTTTGGTCTTTGGAAACAACGTGATGAGACGAAGCCCCCCCGTACCCCGCTCGTTCCCCTCCGTCGGTCGGACGTCGAAAGATTCCTCCAACTTGCCGGCCCCTTGTAATAACTCCAAGGGCGCCTTAGAAGCCGCCATCTGCGTCAATTTTCCGACTAACACCTGCTTATGTTCTGGCACATACACCTTGACATCGTCATTGGTGACATAAATTTGTTCGTTTGCCGGCTCCAGATAGTCCCATCGCAATCGCCCCGGCCGTTTCAGATACACTTTGCCGCTTGACGTCACGGGCCGCTCAAACCCTTCGATCCTGGTTTTTTGAACAAAGTCGGCTTGGAGGTCCTTGGTCTTCTCATACCGAGCCTGGATATGTTTGACGATGTCGCGGACTTCCTGAACCGCCTGACGATCAGCAGGCTCCTCCGCCCCCCAAGCCGACGCAGTTACACACAAAACCAACGGAAGCCACGTCCATTGACGACGACTCATCCCTCCACCGCTCCCACGGGCCCGCGACGCCCCAGCACCTCGCGCCGCCCGTCACGACCCGCCGCTCCCACGATGCCTTCCGCTTCCATTCGCTCGATCATGCGAGCGGCTCTCGGATAGCCGACCCGCAGCCGCCGCTGAAGGAGCGAAGCCGATGCCTGCCCAGTGCTCAGCACCAGCTCTTTGGCCTGCTCATACACTTCGTCTTTTGCTTCCTCTTCCGCCCTTGCTTCGTCGCCGCTGAGCGATTGCAATTCCTGATTGTAGGCAGGCGCCGCCTGTTGCTTCACAAACTCCACGACCGCCCGTACGTCGTCGTCCGACACAAAAGACCCATGCAAACGAACGAGCCGACCAGTACCGGAAGCCAGATACAACATGTCGCCCTTGCCGAGCAAGGCCTCCGCCCCGTTCGCGTCTAGAATCGTCCGCGAGTCGGTTTTCGAGGACACCTGGAAGGCGATGCGCGCGGGGAAATTCGCCTTGATCAAGCCCGTCAGCACGTCGACGGAAGGCCGCTGCGTCGCCAGCACCAGATGGATACCGGACGCCCGCGCCATTTGGGCCAGCCTCGCGATCTTGTCTTCCACTTCCTTGGGAGCCACCATCATCAAATCGGCCAGTTCGTCGATCATCACCACAATGTAGGGCAACGGCTCCGGAGGTGTCGGTTTCGTCTGCGTGCAGCCCGGCTCGCCGACGGCAATCGCGGACTCTCCGGCCGACAGCCGCTCCTCCTCCGAGAGAAACTGCATGGGCAGCTCCGGCTGTTCGACGGATGGAGGCGGTGTTTCCGCAACGGCCGCATGCAGTCCGGCCACTTTGCGATTGTACGCGTCGATGTTTCGGACACCGGCCTCCGCCAGCAATTTATACCGTCGTTCCATCTCGCCCACGACCCATCCCAGCCCTTTCGCCGCCGACTTGGCGTCGGTCATGACCGGTCGCAACAGATGGGGGATCCCCTCGTACGATTGAAACTCCAGCATTTTGGGGTCGATGAGCAACAATTTGACTTCGTTGGGCTTGGCCGAAAAAAGAATGCTCAGCAACATTGTATTGAGCCCAACGCTCTTCCCTGTACCCGTCGCGCCGGCCACCAACAGATGCGGCATGGTCCTGAGATCGGCCGTCACCGGCGCTCCAAAAATGTCTTTCCCCAGCGCCAACGTCAGTTTTGAGCGCGCCCTGGCAAAGGCACTGCTCATCAGGACCTCCTTGATCGAGACGGTTTCGCGCAATGCGTTCGGCACCTCGATACCGACCACCGATTTTCCCGGAAGTGGAGCCACGATACGGAGGCTCACGGCCTTGAGCGCGAGCGCGAGATCGTCCGCCAGATTCACAATGCGGGCGACTTTCGTGCCGGGCGCCGGTTCGAATTCGTACATCGTGATGACCGGACCAGGCCGCACATCCGTCACCCGGCCTTCGATGCCGAAACTCGCCAAGGCTTTTGAGAGCACTTCGGTTTGAGCGTACAGCTCTTCGTCGGACACGCGGGCCGCCGAAACGGGAGGATCGCTGAGAACCACCGCCGGATCAGGAAGGCGATATTCGCCAGGTTCCACGGAAACACGGGAACGTTCTCGTTCGACACGGCTTTCTCTCTCCGATCCAACCACGGAAGAGACAAAGGCCGGCTTGCCGCCGCTCCCGCTGAGCCCGCCCGCCGGCTCCGGTGTTTCGGCGGCTTCGTCGGTTTCGACATGTTCACGGCCTACGCCGATCATCGCGGGAGATTGGGCCACCTTCCGATTTTCAGATTCTTCTTCACGACCGCCGATCGGTTTGGAGTCCTGGTCTCGACGTTCCGAGAGTCGGGAGCCCGCCCGTTCCAGCCATGCTCTGCCTCGATCCCGAATGCGCCGAGCCGCTTCGCCGAGCGAGAGCGGAGCGGTAAACAAGAGCGAGACCAAGAATCCCGCGATGATCACAATGTGGGCGCCCGTCCCCGCGAATACCGCTCGTAATCCGTTCCCGATAAACTGTCCGACTACGCCGCCGGCCGCACCGCGAGAAATCACCCCACTGCTGACAGTCGGCACCCCCGTCGCTTCCAGATGCAGAAACGCGCTCAAAAAACACACCGCCGCAAGCGAGCTCGCTGCCGTTCGGAAACTGATATTCACAGGATTGCGGGAGAAGCAGCGGATTCCCAGCCGGGCCAACAAGATGGGGAACAAATACGCCGCTCCTCCGATCAGATGGAAAAACCCGGCGCCTACCAAAGCGCCGAACGATCCGATGAGATTTTTCGGTTGATGAGACGACGCGACACCGGTCGCCGGCGTCGTCGCCTCGCCCGGCACAAACGAGAGGAGGCTCAGGAACAACAGCAGACTCACCGCAATCGCGATGACCCCGGCGGCTTCTCGTTGGAGATGGGAAGAAGCGTTGGAACCGCGGCGAGACTCGCCCCGCTTGGCAGAGGTAGTCGCACCCATGGGGCGATGCTAGCACAGGGCAGAGGTCATTTCAAACGAAGGTCAAACGAAGATACAGCCACGGACGGCTCGCACGCTGTCCGTTCCTGCCTAGGAGGAAGGGGAGGGCGCCGTATGGCGGATGATCTTGCCCTCGACAAGATAGACCACCAATTCAGCCATGTTGGTCGCGTGATCGGCAATACGTTCAAGGTATTTGGCGACGAAACTGAGCCTGATTGCGCGGGAGATCGTGTGCGGGTTCTCGATCATGAACGACAAGAGTTCGCGGAAGATCTGTTCCATCAGATCATCGACCAAATCGTCGTCCTTGAGAACTTTCCTGGCGAGCGCTGCATCCTCCTTGACAAAAGCATCGATGCTCTCTTTCACCATCACCCGAGCGATGTTGCCCATTCTGGGGATATCGATGTACGGTTTCAACTGCGGCTCTTGATTTAATTCGATGGTCCGCTCACAGATATTCTCGGCCAGGTCGCTGATCCGCTCCAGCTCCGTCGAAATTTTCATCGCCGTCGTCACCAATCGCAGATCCCGCGCGGCCGGTTGGTGGAGCGCCAACAAGCTGATGCATTCCTCATCGATCTCCACATCTAACGCATTGACTTTGTGATCTCGTTCGATCACGCGACTTGCTTGTTCCGAATCCCGTTTGATCAGCGCTTCAAGCGCCTTATCGATCTGATCTTCCACCAGCCCCGCCATGCGCACCAATTTGGCTTTCAGCTCGGCGAGTTCTTCGTCAAAATGCCGTTGCGTCATGGGGCTCAGCCAAACCGTCCCGTAATGTAATCCTCGGTCTGCTTCTTCGCGGGGGTCGTAAACAGCCGTTTCGTCGGGCCGAATTCCACGAGCTCTCCCACATACATGAAGGCCGTCCAATCGGAAATTCGAGCTGCTTGCTGCATATTATGCGTCACGATCAGAATTGTCACGCGGCGTTTTAAATCCTGCAGCAATTCCTCGATATTGCCTGTCGCAATCGGATCGAGCGCCGACGTCGGCTCGTCCAACAGCAGCAATTCCGGATCGGTCGCCAGCGCGCGAGCAATGCACAACCGTTGCTGTTGGCCTCCGGAGAGGGAGGTCCCCAAAGCGGATAATTGATCTTTCACCTCTTCCCACAAGGCGGCACTTCGCAATGCCTGTTCGACCTTCTCATCGATCACGCGACGGTCTCTTACTCCCCGCACACGCAAACCGTAGGCCACGTTTTCATACACGGACTTGGGAAAGGGGTTCGGCTTCTGAAATACCATGGCCAGTCGCATCCGCACTTCAATCGGATCGACTTCGCGGCCCAGAACATTGCGGCTATCAGGATGAAGCACGATCGCCCCTTCATAACGGGTCCCGGGGTAGAGATCGTGCATGCGATTAAAACAACGGAGAAACGTGGACTTGCCGCACCCCGACGGCCCAATCAACGCCGTGATGTTGCTTTCTGCAATCGGCACCGACACCCGCTTGAGGACCTGACGGTGGCCATAGAAAAAACTCAATTCGTGTGTTTCGGCCTTGAGTGGCTTCGGCCACTCGTTCCTTCCGGCCGAGTCGCTGGACGCGCTGTCTGTCGGTCGAGTCATGACGTCGGAATTACCACGATACGCGCTTGCGCATTCGATAGCGAACATAGATCGCCAAGCCGTTCATGACGAGGGTCATGCCGACCAGCAAGAGACCTGCGGCAGCCGCATTCGCGGCAAAATCCTCGCCGGGCCTGGAGACCCAGGCAAACATCTGGATAGGCACCACCGTGAAGGGAGACATCAACCACTCGAATGAAACATACGGCGGCTGTGATGTGACCGGTGCCGGCGGCAAAAACGCAATAAACGTAAGGGCACCGATTGTGACGATCGGGGCGGTCTCCCCGATAGCTCGACTCAGTGCCAGAATGACCCCCGTAAGGATCCCCGCCGCCGAATAAGGCAAAACATGGTCGGAAACGGTCTGCCATTTGGTGGCACCCAACGCAAAGGCGGCTTCACGGATGTGAACTGGGATGGCCCTGATCGCTTCGCGGGTGGTCACGATCACCACTGGGAGAATCAGCAAGGCCAAGGTTAACCCCGCGGTCAGAATGCTCGGTCCGAGTCCTAGCGTATAAACGAACAACCCCAGCGCGAGCAAACCGAAAATAATCGAGGGTACGCCGGCTAAGTTCGTTACCGTCACCTCGATCAACTCTGTAAGCCACGTCCGTCTCGCATATTCCTCGAGATAAATCCCGGCCGCAACCCCAATGGGGATCCCCACACAGGCTGTTACCAACATAACTAACGTCGAACCGACCATCGCAGGGAGGATACCGGCTTGTGAGGCCCGGCGAGAAGGAAAGGACGTCAAAAACTGCCAGTCGAGTCGCCCGAGACCATCGACCATCAGCGCTCCAAATAAGAGAACCAGTGTACCGATCGCCAATGCCAGAGCACTGAGGCTGAGCAACTTGAACAGGGCTTCCGCTATTTTTCTCCGCCTAATCACCTTAGTACACCTCCCGAAATCGCTTTCTCATGAGGTGCCCCACTATGTTAAAGGCGAAGGTCATCACGGCCAAGACAAGGCCAGCCGCAAAAATGCTCTGATAGCCGATGCTCCCATGGGGAAGGTCACCGAGCGCCACCTGGACGATGTAAGCAGTAATCGTTGCGGCCGGCTCCATGGGATTCCACGTCAGGTTTGGATTCTGTCCAGCCGCGATGGCCACCACCATTGTTTCGCCGACCGCACGCGAGATACCAAGCACATAGGCGGCCACGATCCCCGACGTGGCTGCCGGCACGACCACTCGCCACGCGGTTTGTAACCGTGTCGCCCCCATGGCATAGGATCCTTCCCGCAACATCATCGGCACAGCCCGCATCGCATCCTCACTTAAGGAGATCACGAGCGGGAGAATCATGATCCCGATGACGACTCCTGGACCGAGCATATTGAAACCAGGAAGCTCCGGCCAGATCCATTGCAACGCCGGCGTCACTACCAGAAGCGCAAAGTAGCCATAGACCACCGTCGGGACCGCCCCCAACATCTCCAGAACCGGTTTGATAATCTCCCGCAGCCGCGCCGATGCAAATTCTGAAAGATAGACCGCGGAGACCGTTCCAACCGGAATGGCGACCACCAATCCGACGACGCTCGTGACAATCGTCCCGGCCAATAACGGCAGAATTCCATAGTGAGGATCGTCAAAGAGAGGAGTCCATAAGGTATCGGTCAAGAAGTCGAGCAACGGAACCGTTTCAAAGAAACCTACCGATTCAAAGACCAAGACGAACAGGATGGTGATGGTCGCCGCCACCGACACGAGCGCAGCGAGCAAAAGGGCTCCCTCGATCAGAAACTCCCGTCGCCGACGGGCACGGCGATGACTCGCCGATTCCATGACAGACGAGTGACTGATAGAAACTGTTTCTCTTATCTCCATAGGAAGCAAGCCCTGTCGCCGACGCGAGCGACGTCAGCCACAAGAGAGCACACAGCCCATAGAAGACACGCCCTGATGAGACGCTGACTACTGTTTCGGAGAACGTCGCAAGATCTCTTCGACCGGCAACCCAACCTCCGGCTCTCCTCCAAACCCGGTTCCGACCACGCCCTTGGCAAATCGCTCACGAGCCATCGCATACGCTTGATCGGGTAAGGGAACATAGCGAACCTCTGCAATGAGCTCCCGTCCTTGCGTCAAATAGTACTCGACAAATTCCCGGATCTCCGGTCGTTTTGCAGCAGCGGCATTGACATAGATGAACAGAGGGCGAGAAAGCGGTTGATAGCTGCCGTTTTTCACCGTCTCATGACTCGGCAGCACAGGTCCGTTCTTTCCGACGATCGCAATCGCCTTCAATTTCTTTTGCTGGGCGGCGTAATAGGCGAAGGGAATGTACCCCAACGAGTATACGTTACGTTCGATACCTTGCACCAGGACATTGTCGTCTTCGCTGGCTGTGTAATCGCCGCGGCTGGACTTAGCCTTCCCCACAATCGCTTCTGTGAAATAATCGAATGTGCCGGAATCCGAGCCAGCCCCGAAGAGGACGAGGGAGGCGTCGGGCCACTCGGGACGGATTTGGTTCCATTTGGTAATTTTGTTTTGCGCCGCCGGCTCCCAGATTTTTTTCAGCTCTTCGACCGTCATGGCTGTCGCCCACGTATTTTTCGGACTCACCGCCACGGTCAGGGCATCGAAGCCGATAGGCAACTCATAGTAACTGATGCCGTTCTTTTGGCAGACTTCCATTTCCTCTTTCAGAATAGGCCGGGAGGCATTGCTAATATCGGTCTCGCCTCGGCAGAACTTTTTGAACCCACCACCGGTGCCGGAAATTCCCACCGTGACTTTTATACGGCCATGATGGGCTTTTTGAAATTCTTCTGCAACCGCTTCGGTGGGCGGATAGACGGTACTTGATCCATCGATCTTTACGATCGGAGCCGATTCAGATGCAGCGTCACCGCCCGGCCACACAAGCAAACACACGGCAACGAGCATGCCGCTGATCCATCCACCTGACCATGGACGAGGTCGCATTTCTTCCTCCATTGTAGAAGCCTATAGATGCCCTGGACCTTGAAGCTCAATTTTGATACCGGTCTTGATAACAGTCATTAAAGCCTAAGGCTCAGACTTTTTACGTTCTGTGCGTGGCGAGCATGTCACCAATGTGTTAACTGTATGTTAATTTCTGTAATACCTCGTTGACCCAGCCACAGATGTGTATTAAATGAGCTTCTAGTATCGTGGCCTTGTCGCGGTGAGTGAGCCGTTTTGTGATTCAGTGCTTTGTCTTCGGCCTCGTGACAAACCCTGCAAAACGTGGCGTAGAATCCACACTGTTCCCTTCCACCTGCCTTCGCAGGTGGTCAATTTCGCTCGGTGACATCAGCCGGTATGAGATACGGTATGAGATAATGGAACGATGAACGTCCGCACCAGATTCAGACAGCTCTTGGGGATCGGCATGTGGGTTACTGTATGGGGGTGCGCCACTCCGCAGCTTCAGACGGTGACAATTTTCGAGGATTCTAATCGAAGTGTCACCCTGCAGGCAATGTCAGATACCCACAAAGGAAAGGAATATGATCACCCTGCGACCATCACCGAAGCGGACATGGCGGACATTTTACGAGGGCTTCACGTTGAACAAGGAACCTTTGCCGCTTGGGGATCTGGCAAGAGCCACCGCGTCTTTACTGAGGAAGAAACGGCCTTTTTTACGCCGCTCTTTGTGCAAGGGTTGCGTCAGGCAACACCGGAGCAAATGGTGACCTTTTTTCAAACAACGCACCCGTCTCCAGAATATGAAGCTACGACATCTGGCGGCATATTTGTGAGAGGCGATGCCCTTCATATCGTGCTGAGTAACCACAGAGTGAAGACAAGAATTTGGAGAGATGTCGAGCAATACCAGGCATCATACCGCCATCGTCCACTGGAGCGGATTGAGTCTCAGCCTGGTCGACTGTTCCACGAATCTCGCGAGACGATCGATTCAACCCGCAACGGGGAATTCGGCTCGTTCTGGACGCGGAAGCCCTGGCACATCGCTATTCGTCTGGCGAGTGAGGCAAGATTGGACTATCAGCCATCTCTAGTTAAATAATCCTAGTCCACACCATATAACCTACGGTGGAAGAACTCCAACGCTCCACAGACCATCCCATAGACGTATGAGGATGCGTGCACTAGAGGGGGCCATAGCATCGTGGGCTCAGAAAGAGACACATACCTATGGAGACGGCATTCATGCTGTGGTCTGCTTACGGCAGTTGAAGCAATAGGCCCTTTCTTTGGTCGGATTCAGTTCAGGCGAGCCGGACCTTTGTCTTTCCCCTTTGTCCCGTACCATGAAGGATGAAGGCGGTTTTCTGCCTCTTTCGTCTCTCGGTGGCAAATCTGCTGATCTCTCCTTTGCCCTCTCGGCTGGGGGAATCGCCCCGGCCTTCAAGGGGCCCTCGCCCCTCCTTCACCGACTGCTGACTCCTGGCCTGCGCCCAGAGATTTCGCGACTCCTCAGTCTCGGAGCCAAGACCAGGAGACAGCAGGTCACAGATATTTCGGGGTCGGTTGAACGGAAGCCCCTGCACAGTCACCGGACCTACACCTGGTGCTGTTGATGGAACCAGACTTCGCAAGCTCGAGCTTGCGAAGCTCGGCTCTCACGCCTTGATTTCCCTCTCTTCGCGGACGGAGACTCCCACTGGATCAAAATGAAATGTCCCATTGGAGACGTATTCGTTCTTCGGCCCGATCTTCCGCTCGGAGTGGATCGGCAACAGACAGACGTGCCACCTCCAGCGACAGTTTGTTGGCATGGCCATGAAAGAACCAGTTCACCACTCCGGCCATCTCCTGCTGAATATCATTGTGCTTACTCAGATTCGGATCCACAAACGCATAGCGCCCCGCCAACTCCAACTCCTTGGGGATCGCAGATATAAAGTAGTGCGGGAAGAATCCCAGGGCCGTATAGCTTCCCGTGAGATTGGTTTTTCTCCCGGGATCGTAGACATGTAAGGTCGTATCGACAATCTGCTTCCAGTGAAACTCGTGAGTGAGCGACACCCCATGCCATCGAAACCGGAACTCCGCCATCATCTGATCCACCCGATATTGTCCCGCTCGGGCATGCGACGGACTTGTAAAACCTCGAAGCGCGCGACAACTGTCTCGATCGGTTTCGAACGCAGTGCATTGGCTGATATTCGTCGCCGCCGCGAACGACACGTCACCGATCGGACGTTCGCTCATGGCGAGATCCGATTGCGACCAGGGCAGTTCTTGACCCAGAAAGTTCCACTGCAATCGGCCGAAATACATCATGTTCTTATCGTCGTTATCCCGAAACCCCACACCCCGCCCTGTAAAGACACCCGCATAGTACGTAAAATCATGCCAGGTGCCAGGGAACAGGCGACCGAACAGTTGCACTCCCTGTTGCCGATCAACAGTAAAGACATCGTTCACGATCGACCGGTTGACGAACTGTTGCTGGCCCGAAGACACCACGCGCTCGTCGTTGTACAAGACCTTGCCACGACCAATCCGAAGTTGCGCCCACTCAAATTTTCCTAAATTCAGATAAAAGTCACGCAACACCGGTTGGGTCCAATCATACTGCATATACCAGGTCATCCAGGGCCAGAAGGCATGGCCGCCAACCTTGAACCGCGCGCGACGAACCATAAAGGAACTCTGCTCCCGATCAAGGTCAGCGACCGAGCGAGGGTCACTATCGAAGGGATAGGCATAGCGCAATTGCAAGCGGTTTTGAATCGCCAGGCCGAATCTTCCATCCTGAGTTTTGAATGTGAACCCCTTGTTTCCATACCCCACGGCGATCGGCAGGCGCCCCAGCAAACTTTTGACCTGTTGTTCCTCCTGTTCTTTTTTCGAATTTTCCTCCGCTGTCTCAAGACGAGACTGCTCTTCTTGGGTGATCACACCTTTTTCGCGTAACAGATCCCAGAGCGGATGATCATCGGCCGAAGCTATGGATTGAAACAGCACAACAAAAACCATTGCCAACAGGGTCAAGTACACTCGATTCATCCTGACCGTCTCCTTTCTCCCATGAACCACGAGCCGTGAATTGATGACTTCATTGGCACTGCCCGATGATCATCGTCGTTGCACAGCAAGATCGTCCTGGCCCCCTGTCGATCTCTTTGCTCACTTTCTTTGATCTGGATGGACGTTGCCGTTACCGGGCGGTATCTATTCTTATGGCCCTGTTACAGCGGATCTCTGTTCGAATTACAGAATTGTTAACTTTTTTAATTTTGTTAACTCTTCCCACTTGGACGGGTGCCCCCTCGTTATGTGAGGTCACAAGATTCTCTTTGTTGCTAGATCGCCCGTTCTCATAAAGAAAGGTGAGGGATGGTCTGAGAAGACAGAGGCCTCATGAGCTGGAAGGAACTGCTGTTGGAGTTGCAGGATCACCAAATCCATCATGTCCTCTGGCGGATCGAGAAGCAACGAAGCCCTGGACGAGTCTTCGCAAGACCTAATGCAGTCGTCGCACGAGGGGATTCCCACGAGCGGATTCCAAAGAACGGGAGAGCGAATATCTTGAGGCTCTCCCAGGAAGACCAACGAAACTTTGGCCACTACGTCGGCGGCGGAGAAACCGGACGAACGGCAGAGCCACGTTGAGCATGGGGATGCTGTGGCGCAAGTCGCGGGGGGGTTCGGCCTCCACCGTGTTTTGACAACCCCCATTGACGATGTCAGCAGGAGGAGATCTAAGTATTTCTCCTTTACGGCCTACGAGAGGCGAACAGGGAGGAAATTTCTAAGATACGAGGACATACCCAGAATGCATCTCCATTGATTTACGGTGAGGGTTCGGGCTCGACAGCCGAACAGTTTTCAGGACCTTGGCGGTTTTGTACCGACCTCCCTTTGCGAGATTTGACGGAACGGAGGTGAAAGGACCGCGGCCTGTCTCCGTCAGTTTTTCATGATTGTAACAGGCAAGTTCGCTCAGGGAGCTATGCAGGATCGCAAACCATACGGTGCACTCTGCACACTGACCAGACTCAAATGACGCCCGCAAGAGACTATTGCTTGGAGGCTGCTTCCTCTTTTGGAGATTGAACATGGCCGCCACCATTAGCGATTCTGTGGACAGAGGAATTTATCGATAGGGCAAACATTCGGCTCGAGCCGTCTACCGCCCCACAGATCACATGCCTATGCGAAGAGCGCATCGGTGATCAACCGCTGCCCCCAGCAAAATCCGAAGAGTTTTGGAAACGATAAGGAGACGAATCAACGGAGATTCTTCTCGCAACCGATACCTTGGCGATATTCGCTGACCGGAATCATCCGGATGCAGGCCTCGTGTTCAAATAACTCGATGCTATGTTCTGCAAAGATCGAAAGCAGCAAGCAGAACAAGTGATTGCGAAACGGGGGACAGTGTGGTCTTGATGGTGAGTGGAGCCATGCCAATATCTGGCTTCATCATTGAGTTTTGACATCAGGAAGCGCAAGCTTCTTCCGCGAAAGTCTGCGTGAACGGCGAGTTCCGTTCAACGATCATCAAGGAACCAGAAGGAGCGTCCATCGTTATGGAAAGAAGTCTGACCGTTACGCCCTCGGCTCCAGTGGCCGAGGTATCGAAGTCAACCGCCCGCCCAGTGCCTCTGGCCAAACGGGAGAGAGCTTCCTTGATCGAAGCAACCTTTGACACCGTCATCAACGGGACCTGAAGATTCCCTCCTCTCGTCGCTGAATTCGTCAAGTTCGACTCTCGCCATGAAGGATCCACACTACCATGAAACGTGATACGATATGCCAGTAATCTCGAACACGCAGCGGAGTCGATCGTCTGAACGTTGCTTGTCTTCAATCCCTTCAACCACGGGTGGTAAATGATGAACCTTCGCGCTCTGATTCTTCTGTACGGAGTGGCCCTGGGGCTCGGGCTCACCGCCTGTCAGACCCAACATACGATCACCCAGGCTATTTATGAAAGTCCAACGCGGTTTGTTCGATTGGAGATCGATCACACCGTAGGAGGAGACCATTCCCACCCAGCCTACGTCACAACCGACGAGATGGCCGCCATCCTCGGTGGCCTCGTGATCAATGAACCGTCCAAATTGATCCCATCAATCCCCTTCTTCAGCGAGAAGGACAAAGAGCCCCCGCGACACCTTGCCTTCACGGCCTCCGAAATCGGTTTCTTCGCTCCACTTTTGGTTCAAGCTTTAAAAGCTGCGAGTCCGGAACAGGTGATCACGTTCTATCAGGCCACCCAACAAACCACGGTCATCAGACGGGTGACTTCTGGCGGGATGTTCGTGAAAGGCGATACTCTCCATCTCATCATAAGCAACTATCGGGCTGAGACCCACTACTCGCCGGATCCTGGAACAGCCGATACCTACGACGACCGTTTAATGCCGTTGCGTTCCATCTCGCCGCTTCGGGTGAAATTGGACTTCGAACCGGCCTCCGCGCTCGTTCAACCACCCTCTGACACCTGGTTCGGTTGGCTCTTCCGGCCTAATCGGCCTGAGTTGATCATCAACCTGAACCAAATACGATCCCTGTTGTCCAATCAGAGCCGGCCAACCAACTAACTCCTTCCCGGTCCATGGGAGTCGGCTCTGCTTCCCCATAAGCGGTTTTGCTATCGCGCAGCACTGAGAGCCTTGCTTCCCCCCGATGCAGCGCGGCAATCGCATGGCTCGTGCAATCCATTGAAGTTTCTTCATGACTTTGTATACGGTTCCAGGCCCGTCATCGCCGATGAGGTCCAATCCGCCTGTGAATCAAACGTTGATGGTTCAAGAGAGGCAGTGCTTCGGGTTTCCTTCCCTCTTTTTTTTAGTTCGTGCACGCGAGGGCGTCATGCATTGGCCCCATGGCTTTTTCCCGCAGAAGCGCTGTTTGCAGATGAACGGCTAGGCACTGAGTGAGGATGTCGGTAATCACTCCTAAGACTTGGGATCGACAGAGCCTCTATCGAGCAGTTCCGCACTGATCGACTGGCAATACTCGCCCAACCTTGCCCCATACCCGAATGGAGACTCGCCCAGAAAGCCAACCGGTGATGAAGACATGACGACAGAGACATTTGCCCGTTCTTCCAGGAAGACGGTCTCCCCTTCGACGGTTGTTCATCACTCTCCACCATCCATTCAATCCATCCTTTTGCCTCAACCCATCCTTTTGTCTAATGACAAACCTCCACAGGATCAATCACAGGCTCTGAGCACGTTCATGGCGTACTGACTGCGTGAAAAATGACGAATGCTGGGGTGGTTTTGGGTTCGTTCATCGTCCTCGCCCTTTTCTCACACCACACCCACACAAACCAGCAAGAAGCGTGGCCTCTGATGTACAATGCGAAAATACATCACAGATCCTTCTGAGGGAGCCTACGAGAAGGAGGTATGGTTGGCTACAAAAGATCCCCCGAACGAACCTCCACTCTGGTCGATCGCGAGCGTGGCCGCTCTGATTTTGCTCGCCCCGCTTGTCCTGTATTCCCTTGCCCCACCCAGCCCTCTTCACGAAGGCGATACGGTCTTTTCCGACGGAGAGCAACGGGTCGAGCTCATCAAACCACTGACGGTTTCGGGCCGCAATGACGATACATGCCTGCTCGACCCCAACAGTCCCCTGATCATCGCCCACATTTCGGACGATCCTGCGAATCCCTCGATTGTGGGGCATGTACAGGGCAATCAGTCTGGTGAATGGCCTTTTTGTCCGGTCCACGCGGAGGTGCGGCTCCACACGCGCCAAATTTTCCAAAAACCGCCTGTGTTCGGATCGATACGGGAGATACTAACGAAGGGGGTAGGCCGAGGCTCAAACGAGGATTAGGCCTTCAGACGATTGGGATATTCCTTGCGGAACTTCGCCACTTTCGGCCCCACAACATACTGACAGTAGCCTTGGAAGGGATTTCGTTGAAAGTACTCTTGATGATAGGCCTCCGCCTCATACCATTGCGAGGCCGGCACCACCTCGGTCACGATGGGGTTTGGATATTGCTTCTGTTCAGTCAGAGCGTGAATCATCTGCTCGGCGATTTCCCGCTGAAGCGGATCGTGGTAGAAAATGGCTGAACGATACTGCGTTCCGCTGTCATTACCCTGTCGGTTGAGCGTGGTGGGGTCGTGAATCGCGAAGAAGATCTCGAGAAGATCGCGATAGGAAATTACGCTGGGATCGAACGTAATCCTCACCGCCTCAGCATGCCCGGTTTGACCAGTGCAGACTGATTCATAGGTCGGAGCGGGGGTCCTCCCTCCCGTATACCCTGATTCCACAGACTCAACGCCTCGCACCAGGTCGAATACCGCTTCAAGACACCAGAAACAGCCTCCAGCGAGCGTCGCCACATCGTACCGAGGCTGATTTGAGCGGGCGGTTGTTTCCATATCGACTGCGACTCAAAGAAGATCTTCAGGTCGTTGCGTCTCCGATGATGCGTTGGGCCGGCTACGATCACGACCGGAAGTTTTTATTCCTCTTCGCCCTCTTCAATATCTTCAATGCCCTCATAGCTCATCCCAGGGAACGATGCCGCCGCCTTCTCGCATGCACTTTCAATCATTTCTTCCGCGTCTTCCGCCGAATCCGCCTCTACAAGAAATTTCACCGTCACCACATAACGTTGTTCCACTTCCCCTTCCTCCTTTTTCAGACCCTCGTTGACGACACCGAACCTTCCTATCCATCCACCTCCATGGTTCCATTATCCGGCAATGACCACTGGAACCTTGGGGGCTGTACTTTCTGATAGTCGCGGCACCTCTGTCAACGGTGTTTATCCGGCGATGAGGGAGCAAATTCGGTGAGCCGTCCATCGGTGAGCAGTGCGTCCGGAATGGTCGAACGATTTTAAGACACGTGGCAACGTTGTGTTGACTCCCTTTCTCTTGACGTTCCCCGGTCAACAGACGCTCGGATGGGAGACGACTACGCCTCGCGCTCAAGGTCATCGAGAACCATCTCAAGCTTTTCCTGCTCTTGATGACTGATTTTGGAAAACCTGAGACCGAATACCTTGCCGTCCGTCCACTTGACCGTAGCCTCATCGATTCTCAGAGGCCAATCCAGTCCTGGAACGTGGATCCGACATTCAAGGGTCGCCCCCTCCGCAACCATCAGATCACTCTCGATCTTACAGCCCCCGACCGAGATGTTCAGGGTTCGCCCATACCCCTCCTGATGCCGCCCGGAAAGGCTGCTGCGGAATTGGGCATGAAATCGTGGCTGGTCGCGTCTGTCCCGAGCCTGAAGTCTATCCGACGAACAGGACGACACCTGTGCCGGCCTTCCCATCTTTGAGGCGATTTTTCTCTTCCTCCAGTCCATTACGCTCACCTATTCGTCCAAGACTCCGCCCGAAGACCGCGGACGGCTCTCTTCCCCTCTCATTTGCTCCTCTGTCCTCTAGGCAGAGTCACGCAGGATCCACCTCACACGCCGTCGCTGTCTTTTCTCCGCTATCTTTTCAGATTGAGCAGCATATGACCGCGACGGTTCTGCTGATAACAGGCTTCGTCATGATCAAAGCAAAAGGGCCGTTCCTTGCCGAGAGAGACGATCGCGATTCGCCTCTCGCCTATACCGGACTCAACCAAGTAACGACGGACGGCTTTGGCCCGTTTGTCTCCCAACACCAAGTTATACGCGCTCGTCCCGCGCTCATCACAATGCCCCTCAACCCTTAACACAGCATCCGGGTGATTCTTGAGATAGGCGGCATCCCGATCGAGCGCTTCGATTCCCGCCGGAGATATCGTCCACTCGTCGTACCCAAAAAAGACATCCTGGAGACCGGCTTCCGCCGCGGCCTTTTCCGCTTCCAGCTCTTCCATGGTTCGTTCTGGCGACCGGCGGGCGGTCGCCATCGAAGACGCGCCGGGCACGGAGCCGTCTCCGGTCACTCGCTCTTGTGAGGGATTGCGAGAAAAACCGCGCAACTCCCCTCCCGAACCTTGATTGGAAAGAGAAGGCGCTGCTTGTTCGCCGTCAGATTGCACCCATTTCGTCCCACAGCCTTGAAGCATGATGAGGATCGCCCCTGCCACCACAACAGCACCGGACCTGGCGACAAATCGATTCATACCTTTCCTGCCTCCCGATCAAGACTTTCTCCGCCCTTTGAGCTCCTTGTGCGCCGGCGCAACCCGCGCGGCAGGCACTGCGTTTTGTGGATCTCCCGCTCAAAACACGACAAATATAGCATCGATTAGAAAAAACGCCTCTGGGCCGACTCCTCGTCGGCAAATGGCGGATATTACAGGGATCTCTTGAAGGTTCCCCAACCGGAATAACGATAAAAACAAGAAGATTGCGTCGACGTAGAACGTGAAGCGGCCCCATGAGGAGAATTATTGAAGAGAAATGTGGAGAACTGGTCTCAGCGTGTCGTAAAGAGGATTTATTCGCAGGCGTAAATGAAGGATTGGGTTCCTTTTCGGGAGCGGAGAACCCCAGACCCATTTCTCGTCATGCGAGATTCCGCCGCTCCCGCCCTTAGGCCACAGTATACGAGGACGAGCGCTATCGATATCCTCTCCGATCAGACCAGCGAACCGGTCGTAGCACCATTCCCAATCCGGCGATCGTACAAATCAACACCACCATCGCCAAGGCAAGGGCTAAAAAGAATCCCGCCTTTATGTCCTGCAAGATGGGGATCATAGTTTATCTCCTTCCCCTCGGGTGGGTCGTCCCCCCATTACCCGAACCGACAGATCCATGAATGCGTCGGCCTACTTCCTGAAGCCTGAAGCGGCCTTCTCCACGGAGAGTCACGAGGCCCCTCCCTTCACATGACAATGCTCTTCTTCGCAATCCGGGCAGCGGACCTCGTTCCGCTCTATTGACCTGTATCTTTGCATACCCAAAGTTACCTTTTCTTCCTGACTTTCTTAATTATGCCAGAATTCTTCCGTTTGGTCTCGTCGGGATTCCCTATGCCGCGTTAGCGGTTCCAGATGAAACCACCATGCCCGTGTGATCAAAATGGTGTGGTTGGACAAGTTGAGGCAAGAAGGCACAGGAGGAAGCCTTGTCGAGAGTCAGCATCGAGCTCGTTCGCGAGCCCGGCAGAGCGCATCCGTTGAGAGGCACATGGCCCCCCCTTCCCAGAACGGCCCCTCTCGGCTCCGAAAGCCAGCGAGCATGCCGAATCCAGACGACGCGCGCCCTTCGTGTGGTGCGCCCGGCAGGAATTGAACCTGCGACCTACGGGTTCGAAGCCCGGCGCTCTATCCAACTGAGCTACGGGCGCATCACATCTACAAGAAGCACGTCGGAAGAAGACTTGTCAAGAACATGATCCGCCGGTTGACTAGAGACGGGCGAGAATCTCGTCCGCAACTTGCCCGAGGGATCGCCCATCCGTCGTGATGATGTGATCCGCCGCGGCTTGATACGCGGGCATCCGCTCGCGCAAAACGTCCTCTACCTCGTCAACGAAAGACTTGGTCCCGGTGAGCGACGGCCGTTGCTTATCGTGGCTGATACGCCGGATGATCGTTTCAACGGACGCTGTCAGCCAAAACAGGACGCCGTTTCGCTTAAGACGCTCGACGTTCTCCGGACGCAGGATGGCCCCACCTCCTGTGTCGATCACCAGACCTTCCCTCTCCGCCAGCTCACGACACACCTGAGATTCGAGATCACGGAAGTAGTCCCACCCATGTTGCGCAACGATCTCGGGGATGTTCCGTCCGGCCCGTTTTACCACCTCTGCGTCGGTCGAAATCACGATCCTCCCCAGGCGGGACGCCACGATCTTTCCTACCGTGCTCTTGCCGGTCCCCCGATAGCCGATCAGCACGATGTTCATGTGAAATGGGACTCCAGCACCGCGCGCATCACGTCAACAGGGGCCTGTCGGTTCGTCCATAGTTCGAATTGCGCGACCGCCTGATGAAGAAACATCTCGAGACCGGGAATCGTCAGACAGCCGGCTCGTCGGGCGTCCGTGAGCAACCTCGTGACCTTGGGGTTATACACGATATCCATCACGGCCAGGCCGGCATGCAGCAAGGAGGCCGGCACACACGAGGTATCCGCCTTGGGGAACATGCCGAGCGGCGTGCAATGAATCAGGACATGGGCCTCAGGGACCACCCGACGAAGGGTACTCTCATCAAGCGTGTCATCGTCAACAGGGAAGGCGGTCTTGGATCGAAGATCATCGGCCAACGCCGTTCGTTCGGCGTCATCAACACCGAGGATGACGAGCTTCTCCGCACCCGATTCCGCCGCCAGCGCAAAGGCGATGGCACGCGCAGCGCCTCCCGAACCAAGCATGACGATGCGCCGGCCGGCCAGCGCGACGCCCCCGTCCCGCAGGGCACGCAGGGCGCCGGTGGCGTCGGTGTTATACCCGATGAGACGTCCCTCCTCCGCCACGATCGTATTGATCGCACCGATCCGGCCGGCCGTCGGTTCGATCTCATCCAGAAACGGCATAGCCGAGACTTTATGCGGAATAGTCACGCTGGCACCGCGGAAATTCCCGAGCGCCCGGAGGCCTCGAATCGCGTCGCCGATCCTTTCGACTTTCCACGCCAGATATACGCAGTCGATGCCGAGCGACCGAAAAGCCGCATTGTGAATAGCCGGCGAAAGAGAATGCTCGACGGGATTGCCGATAACGCCGCAAAACCGAGTGTGGGTACCGATCTCCATATTTTCTGTGACAGACGCGGGGAAATGACCGCCGGCCTAGCCCTTGTAGATGGTCATTCCCCCGTCGATCGTAAACGTGCTTCCGGTCACCCACCCGGCCTCGTCCGACGCCAGATAGAGCACCAGGCTCGCCACTTCATCAGGAGTTCCGGCGCGACGAATGGCATATTGAGCGAGCATCGATTGCAGCATCGCCGGATTCGCCATCAGCGGCGCCGCCATCGGTGTATCGATGAGCGCCGGATTGACAACATTGCAACGGATGCCGTCTTGGGCATAGTCGACAGCCAGCGCCCTGGTGAGGGCGTCAAGGGCCCCTTTGGAAGCGGCATAGGCCGGCAATCCGGGAATTCCGACCAAGCTGGCGACGGACGAGATATTCACGATGGAGCCGGCCTTTTGTTTCAGCATCTGGGGGATCGTCGCCCTCGTCATGCGAAACACACCCGTTACGTTGACGTCAAAAACGGTTCCCCATCGCTCATCATCGATCTCGTGCAACCGCTTGCCGAAATCACCGATTCCCGCATTGTTCACCAAAATATCAATCCGACCGAAGCGATCGACGGTGGCCCGCACGACCTCTTGCACGTGCGCCTCGTCCGTCACGGAGCCGGAGACGGCTAAAACGTGTTCGGTGCACTGGCGAATGGCCCTCATCACCCGATCCAACTCCATTTGACGGCGTCCCGTGATCGTCACCGACGCCCCTTCTGCCGCAAATCGTTTAGCCACGGCTTCCCCAATCCCGGCATTCCCGCCCGTAATGATGGCGACTTTCCCCGTCAATCGCTGCATCGTGCTCACCCTTCCGCTTCGCCCTTCGTTTCTGCGTTCACGACGTCATCGGTATCGGCTTGTTCCACTCCCGCAGGGGGCAAACCGGCTTCTACTTTTCTTGCCACGGTAATGAATCCGGAATGGGCGACCATCCTGTGATCCGGCCTCACGCTTCGGCCTTGCACCGACCAGGTCCGCAACAATGACTCAAACGTTTCCACCATGGCGAACGTCGCCGCCCGCTCCAACGCCTCGACCGTTTGCATGACTTGCGGGATCGTCGGGACAAAGCTCACATATATTCCACCAGACCGAAGAACCCTGGCCGCATGCGGCACTACCTGCCACGGTTCAGGAAGATCAAGCACTACGCGATCAAATGGAATCCCATCCTCCGGCATCTCGATTGATTCGTAGGCGCTCTTGCGCAAAGCCACCAGGTTGTGAACGGGCCCCAGATGGCGATCGATGTTAAGGAGCGCGGTGCGGGCGAAATCTTCGCGCACATCGTACGTCACAACCAGCCCTTTCGGCCCCACCGCACGCAAAAGCGCCATGGTGAGTGCTCCCGAACCGGTTCCCGCTTCAAAGACCCGAGCCCCCGGATAGATATCCGCCCACATGGCAATGAGCGCAAGATCCTTTGGGTACAGCACCTGCGCGCCGCGGGGCATTTTGAGCACATAATCCCTGAAGGTAGGCTTGAGAGCCACCATCTTCTTCCCACCAGACAGCACGACAACGATGCCATCCTGTTTCCCGATAATCTCGTCATGAGCGATCGTCTGCCCGCTGAAGTGGTATGTGTGTCCCGCCTTCAGCGTCAGCGCATACTGACGCCCCTTGTGATCGACAAGATGGATACGTTCACCGTCGGAAAACAATGACATGGCGGGCATTCTAGGAGGTTCATTCCGGGGATTGCAACCAAGGGCCTTCCTTGACAGGGTGCCAAGGGGGCCGTAAGATCCAAATCACCTTGCCTGACTGATAGTTAGAAGATGATTGTTCAGTACGCGAAGGTCCGTAATGCTTGGCCGTCTTCCCATACGCCCGGGGCTTTCATCACAAGACACGTTGGGGGTCGTTTGCCGCCTTGTCTTGTGTGCGGCGATTTTGTTTTTGGGCTCGCCTGAGTCTCATGCCGGTGAAGTCCTCGTCGCGACTTACGAGGGAGTGATCAACCCCGTCGCGTCCGAATATATCCATGACGCGCTTGCTGCGGCTGAATCGACCTCCGCCCAAGCCGTTATCCTGAGACTCGATACGCCCGGCGGGCTGGATACCTCCATGCGCCTGATCGTCAAGGACATCACCGGTTCCCCGATTCCGGTCATCGTCTTTGTCGCGCCGTCCGGAGGGCGAGCCGCATCGGCCGGGGTCTTCATCACCCTGGCGGCCCACGTCGCCGCCATGGCGCCCGGAACCAACATCGGAGCGGCACACCCGGTCGCAATGGGCGGCGGCGAGATGGATAAGACGATGAAAGAAAAGGTCGAGAACGATGCCGTCGCGTACATCAAAAGCATCGCCGAACAGCGGGGGCGAAACGTATCGTGGGCCGAGGACGCGGTTCGCAAAAGCGTGTCGGCCACGGAGCAGGAAGCCCTGAAATTGAAGATCATCGATTTGATTGCGGAGGATGTTCCCGCTCTGATGAAACACCTCCATGGGCGGAAGGTCACGGTGTCCAGCGGACCGGTCACGCTCATGACCGAAGGGGCGTCTCTACGGGAATTTCCGATGGGACTCCGGCTTGAGCTGCTGAAGGCACTGAGCGATCCCAACATCGCCTATCTGCTCATGACCATCGGAACCATCGGCATTCTCGCTGAGCTCTACAACCCCGGAGCGATCCTTCCGGGAATTGTCGGGGCGATCAGTCTCATTTTGGCTTTTTATTCGCTACAGTCGCTGCCGGTCAACTACGCGGGGGTGCTGCTGTTCATCCTCGGTATCGTGTTCTTCATTCTCGAGGCCACTGTTACAAGCTACGGACTGCTGGCCATCGGCGGGGTGATTTCCATGATCCTCGGCTCGCTGATGCTGATCAAATCGGACGCGGAATTCTTTCGGATTTCCTGGTCCGTGATCGTTCCCGTCATCATCGCAACCGCCGCAGTCTCGCTTTTCATCGTCGGAATGGGCGTCCGCGCTCTGCGTCGGTCACCGCAAACGGGAAGCGAAGGGATGATCGGCGCCATTGGGGTGGCCAAAACGGCCTTGCACCCGGACGGCAAACTGATGATTCATGGAGAGCTCTGGGACGCCGTCAGCGATAGCCCTCTTGAACCGGGCGCGACCGCGAAGGTCCTCCGCGTGGAAGGGTTGAAACTGTACGTGACCCCCGTTTTTCAAAAGAAAGAGGCATAACCATGTTCAGTCCTATTGGTTTGGTGCTGGCCCTCATCGCCCTGATCGCGATCGGCAAACTGACTTTCAACGTTCTTCCCGAATACGAGCGCGCCGTGATTTTTCGCCTCGGCCGCCTGTCGCGCGGCATCATCGGAGGCAACGGCCCGGGGCTCGTCGTCATCGTTCCGTTCATCGATCGGTTGTTGCGGGTGAGTCTCCGCACGATCACGATGGACGTCCCCCCTCAGGACATCATCACGAAAGACAACGTCACCGTGAAGGTCAACGCCGTCATCTATTTCCGCGTCGTCGATCCGGAACGGGCGATCGTGCAAGTCGAGGATTATCTCTACGCCACGTCCATGATGGCGCAGACGACCCTTCGCAGCGTCCTCGGCCAAAGCCAACTCGACGACCTCTTGGCGAAGCGGGAGCAAATCAACTCGGACCTTCAACGGATCATCGACCAGCAAACGGAGCCGTGGGGCGTCAAGGTGACGGCCGTCGAGGTCAAGAACGTGGATCTCCCGCAGGAAATGCAACGAGCCATCGCACGCCAAGCCGAAGCGGAGCGGGAACGGCGCGCCAAGATCATCCATGCCGACGGCGAATTTGAAGCCTCGCAACGATTGGCCGACGCCGCCGACGTGATCAGTCGAAATCCGGCCGCGCTTCAACTGCGCTATCTCCAAACTTTGGTGGAAATCGCGGCGGAGAAGAATTCCACGACGATCTTTCCCATCCCGGTCGATACGCTCGCCCCTTTCATCAAGGGATTGTCGGCGACCGAGAAAAAATAGCGGCTGGAGCCTCTCGCCAACAGTTGGCGATCTGCCATAGTTGCGGCACGGCCGCCACAGCCACCCCTTCGCTTCCTCATTAAATCCCTCTAATAGTGCTGGAATTCCGAGATGATGGCGGAGTGTCGTTCTCATCTTACCATTTAGCATCCCTTTTGCTTCGTCCGGGAAAGCCCAAGTCGCCGAACCCGCTGAATCTTCTGGGCCATCTTCGGCATCTAAAGAAGAAAGAGAAGTCAACACATGACAGGCACGACCATCAAAGAAAAAGAGGTGCTGTGATGCAGAACAAGGAATTTCGCTTGATGGAGAGCGACGGCAACACCGAGACGGTCGAGGTTGAACCGGATACCGACAGTCGGCAAGCCAGCGACTTGTTGGAAGCGATCGCTCGAGAGCGGATGGAGTCACTTCCTCACGATGAAGAAGCATCTCCGACGGCCTCCGAGGAACGGCGCGGCACCGGGGCGTTTTTCATGGAGTCACTGTATTTCCGTTCCTTCGGTGAGCGTCCGCTGTTGACCCGGGACGAAGAAGTGGCGATCGCGAAACGGATCGACGAAGGCACGAGGCGAATTCGGCGGGCGTTGCATTTGGCCGTCAAGTCGCTGGATGGAACCAAGCCGATCCCAGGACTCCAGGAGTCCCTCAAGACGTTGCAGTTGGTCAAACGGCTGAGCGGGTTATCCGCAACGGCGCTCGATACCGCGGAACAGACCCTCGCGGCCATGCTGAAACCGCCGAGCCGTGAGGCCCGACTTGCGCCAGCGGTCGAAAAACAAGTGAAGGCCTCGCTACAAGAAATCAAGTCCGCGAGAGTCATCCTTGAGAGCAGCAAGGACGAACTGGTCCGTTGCAACCTCCGTCTGGTCGTCGATATCGCGAAGCACTATACGGGGCGAGGATTGGCCCTGCTCGACCTCGTTCAAGAGGGCAACATCGGCTTAATGAAGGCCGCGGAGCGATACCAATATCGAAAAGGGTACAAGTTCAGCACCTACGCGACCTGGTGGATCAGGCAGGGCATCACCCGCGCGCTTGCCGACCAAGCCCGGACGATCCGTGTTCCCGTTCATCAAACCGAAGCCTCTCATCGCATTCTTCGCGTGACCCGCCGGTTGGGGCAACAGTTGGGACGGCCTGCTCGCCTGGAAGAGGTGGCTCACGCCCTGCGTATGAGGCCCGAGCGGCTTCAAGAAACCATGCAGGCGTTTCAAGAACCGGCGGCGCTGGACGCGACGATCGGAGACGGAGACACCCAATTCGGGGACATGATTCCCGATCAGCTTGCGACTCCTCCCGACGCCCATGTCCACCGAGCCGAGTTGACGAAGCAGGTGGATCGCATCCTCGGCACACTCACGCCGAGAGAGCAAACAGTGATTCGTCTCCGGTTCGGCATCGGATACGACGAAGCCAAGACTCTAGAGCAAGTCGGTCAAAACCTTTCGGTGACACGAGAACGGATCCGCCAAATTGAGGCCAAGGCGCTCAAAAAACTCAAGACGCCGGCTATTCGAGAACTGTTCGCGGCCATCAAATAGTCAGCGACCGGCATCTCCATCTTCCCTGGAGGGGGGAGCCCCCTGATTGCTCTGTGTTACAAATGGTGCTTCCCCCATGGCAATCGGTTATGCCACAATATGACCGCATCTCGACGGACACAAGGGATCGGATCGTACCTCGCTTGCATTGGGTGACATTGATTCGCTTCCATGAACAGTCAAGCGGGCAGTCAAATCGAAACCTCCTTCGCTCGTCGCATGGGTGCCGAGGTGATTTCATCGTTGGGCGTTTCTCTTCAGAACGCCCGAGATCCAAACGTGGATGACCGATTTCAGAACGGGATCCTTCTTCTCTTCAACACCCCGGTTTCTTATGCCACCGGATGGATCCTCCAATCACGGCTGCATCAAGAGCGCCTGTTGAATAAGAGACCCGATACGATCATCATCCTAGAACATGACCCCGTGTATACGATGGGGCGGAGCACTCGGCCCGACGATCGGCCCACTGACGAACGGATTTTGCGTGCAACCGGCGCGGATGTGCAAGTCGTCAACCGGGGAGGCTCGGCGACATTTCACGGTCCCGGCCAGGTGGTCGTATACCCCGTGCTCAAGGTGACTACCTACGCGGCCGGACCGAAACGGCTGGTCTGGCTTTTGGAAGAAGTCATCCTTCGCCTCCTCGCCCGCTGGAACATCGAGGGCTACCGTCTGGCTCAAAAGCCCGGCGTCTGGGTTCTTTCTCCCTTTCTTGCGAAAATTGCTTCCATCGGCGTCCGAATCCAACAAGGTGTCAGTCTGCACGGATTCGCGCTGAACGTCGATATGGACCTCTCGCCTTTCGGACTCATTCGACCATGTGGTCTTGCGGATTGCCGTATGACCACCATGAGCCATCTGGGTGTCACGGGCCTTTCGGTTGCAACGGTCAAACGCGACCTTGCCGAGCTCTTCAGCGAAGTATTCGGCATCGAATGGACCACGACGGTGCAGATTCCAGACGATCAAACCGCCGCCTTCGATGAACGTTCATGGCTCGCGGTCTCTCACGCTTAGCGACAAGACGTTATGCAGGAACTCGATACCCATACGTTTCGATTGGCGGTGGCGCAATTCAACGAGGCGGCGGAGGCTCTACATTTGGACCCCAATCTGCGCGAGCGGCTGAAGCTGCCCCAGCGTTCACTTGTCGTCAGCCTGCCGGTCCGCATGGACGACGGACGAGTGGAAGTCTTTACCGGCTATCGGGTTCAACACGATTCCTCGCGCGGTCCCTCCAAGGGAGGCATTCGCTACCATCCGGACGTGAGCCTCGGCGAGGTGGCGGCGTTGGCCATGTGGATGACCTGGAAATGCGCCTTGGTCGGCCTGCCGTATGGAGGAGCCAAGGGCGGCATCCGGGTGGCGCCAAAAACGTTGTCCAGTTCGGAATTGCAGCGGTTGACCAGGCGATACGCAGCGGAAATCTTTCCGCTCATTGGTCCCGACAAGGACATCCCGGCTCCGGACGTCGGAACGGATGCCCAAGTCATGGCGTGGATCATGGACACCTACAGTCAACAGGTCGGCTATGCCGTCCCAGGCGTCGTGACCGGCAAGCCGCTATCACTCGGCGGCAGCCTTGGCCGCGAGGAAGCCACCGGACGCGGAGTCGTTTATGTGACCATGGAAGCGCTGCGCCATCTTGGGTTATCCATTGAACATACGACGGTGGCAATCCAAGGATTTGGAAACGTCGGTTCTCATACCGCGCGCATCATGCAACAACAGGGAGCCCGTGTGGTCGCCGTCAGCGATGTCACCGGCGGGTTGTATCATCCCAAGGGGCTCGACATTCCAGAACTACTCCGCCGATACCGCGAAGAAGGGCAGCCCCTTCAGGAAACGAAGATGGGCGAGCCTATCACCAACGACGATCTCTTGGAGCTGGACTGTACAGTGCTCGTCCCCGCCGCCCTGTCCGAGCAGATCACAGCGAAAAACGCATCCCGCCTGCGTTGCAAAATTCTCGTCGAGGGCGCCAATGGTCCGACCACGCTGGATGCTGATCGCATTCTGGGGGAGAAAGGTGTCTTTATCGTTCCGGACATTCTGGCGAATTCGGGCGGGGTCATCGTGTCGTACTTCGAGTGGGTGCAGGATCTACAGCGGTTTTTTTGGAGCGCCGAGGACATCCAACGGCGGCTTCAAAACTTGATCACCTCGGCCTTTCACCGCACACTCGAATTGTCTCGGCGACAAAAGACGTCGATGCGCATGGCGGCGCTCATGAGCGGAATCGATCAGGTGGCGCAGGCACATCTCCAGCGAGGTCTTTATCCATAACGGCGAGGCGAATCGCGCCGAACGATGGCCGGATGCCGATTAAACGCCGGAGGATCTCATGATGAAGCAACAAATCGAGACTGCATGGAACCAGCACCGCCAAGAGGACTGGCCCATTTTTTCCAGCTCGCATCAAGGCCAACTGATGACCCTGGACACGGTCATCAGCGGCTGCGTGATATATTATCTCGATAGTCCGGACGGACTTGACGACCAGCGATTGGCGATACTGAAAGACTGCTTAACGGAGCTTGATTCTGTGACGGAGGATCTGGACGCCGCCCCTCTCGCCTACTTTATCCGTCTTCGCCAGCTCGGCGAACTGTTGCTGCAGACAGCCGCACATCCTTGACGTGAGAATCCATGCCGTCTTCGACCCTTCGTTCCCGTGCCGTCATGTCTCACCGAATGTCTCGCCGGCTTGGTTTCTTACTGCGGCGCGCCTCCTCCTTACAATCAACACCGTACCGTCGACGGATCGCTGCAAGGCCGTCGGTCCGCAAGCACTTGCAGATTCTCGAACAACAGACAGCGCAATCAAAGGAGACGAACATGGGGAATCGCCGTGCAACGAGGGTGGCTTGGTTCGTAATAGGGATCATGCTCGGCTTGGGCCCCGCGGTCTTTGCGGAACCCTACGAACTAAGCCAGGACGATGTCATGGATCCCAAAGGCATTTCGAGCATGAACGTTTCTCTATTTGGAGTAAAGCTCGGTGACTCGGAGACCAAGGCCGTCGAGTCGCTGATGAGCGGGACAATCTCCGGCGTCAAGGTCGAGCAGGAGGCAAGCTTTATTTTTCTGATTGATCAACGGAAGCCAACGGGACCGATGGCCGGCGTCCGCGTTCAAGATGGAAAAGTTGATCTCATTTTTATTAACAACCGCTTTGCGCACAAAACGAGGGGCATTTTTCGCAACGTCTTGAATAGCGAGAGCCCGGATGAGATCCGGAAGGTATTGGGTGCAGAAGACTATGGAGATGAAAACGTCATGGGAGCCATCCTGGCCTATGATAAACAAGGATTTCAAGTTAACTACTTGGGCAAGGACGTGAACATCGAGTTTGCCCAGCCCCGCTAACCACTTGCTGTCACTGCGCTCCCCTTTTCCTTATGCCCGCACGACGAAGACCGTGCGGCGCGGAATGATGTTTCCCCCCTGTGAGTCGATGCTTGGTTTCGGATTCATGTAACGGCAAAACTGAGCCGGATGCGAGGGGGGAGTTGCGTTCCCTTCACATGCCAACCGTATACGAACCGAGAAACGGCGAGCATCCATTGAGCCATGCAGGCTGGAACGGCGATCTCACGGAGATCATCGTGGAGAGCGCGAGTCGCGACTATCGAGCAGAACCTGCGAGGCGGATGCCGAAATCGATCAGACGTTCGGCCATCATCCAACGACGATTGGAGTTAAGAATCACCAAGAGGAGATCGTTCCCATCTTGGGATACTTTCGCGACGAGACAGCGCCCCGCTTTGGAGGTAAATCCGGTCTTGACCCCTTCGACGCCCGGAATACGTCCTAACAGGCGATTGGTATTGTGCAAGAGATACGATCGACGTCCGCTGACGGGCATAATGAGATCCCGCTTCTCGCGAACGAGTTCACGAAACACCGGATACCGCATGGCGATTTCACTAAGTTTGGCAAGATCTTCGGCCGTGGAATAGTGATCGGGGGCGTCGAATCCACAGGCGTTGTTGAAATGTGTGTTGTCCAGCCCGAGTTCGGCAGCCTTATCGTTCATCAGACGAACGAATCGCGCTTCATCCCCGCCGACATGCTCAACGGCCGCCAAACAGGCATCGTTGGCTGAAACGATCAACATGGCTTTAAGCAGATCCTCCAAGCGAAACACTTCGCCTGTTCGCAATCCAAGGTGGCTCCGGGGCGCGGCGGCGGCGTTCCGGCTGACGGTGGCATATTCGCCCAGGTGTCCTTTCTCAAGAATGACGAGTGCCGACATGATTTTGGTCAAACTCGCGGGAGAGAGCCGTTTGCCCGCTTCGTATTGGTACAGGACTCGACCGGACTTGAGATCTTTTAAGAGCACGCTGTGAGCCGGCACCTTTCTCCACGGAAGCGCATGGGGGAAGGAGGCAGCCGAATAGACGGCCTCTCTGTTTGGGACGACGGTTTCGGCGTGAACCAACACAGACGACACAAGCGGCAGAAAGGAACCGAGCATCGCCAGCCGTGCGATCCGTCCAAGATCGGGCATGAGTCGCCGCACCAACAACGAGAAGCCCGAACGCGCCTGAACCTCTTGCCTCAAGATCGGACGCCTCCTTTTACAGCGACAAGGTTTCCTGAACCTTTTGCCCTTTGAGTCCGCTGTCGATCACCCTGTGGAAAAACCTCAGCAAATCAGCCAGGTCAATCCAGAATCCACAGTTGATACACCGGGCATGGATCCTTCGGTTGAGCAACGTGTAATGTCGCTCGATCGTCATGCACCCATTACACCTGAAACATTGCATTCTTTAAGACAGGGCTTACTTCACCGAAGTCGGTTCATGATCAGCGCGACGCACCCGGCGAGCAATCCGCCCCCAAACAGCGTGGTACCAAAATACACGAAGATGTTCGTTTCACCGGCACGCTGGGTTCCCTCCCACAAATCACGCACCCCGCCCTGAACCATCAGCACGGAGAGGGTCAGCAGCGCCCCTATCATGAACCACCAAAGAAACGATCGAAGCGCCATCGTTGTGATCGCTTGCCATAAGGATAGGCTTGCGGGCAACTGTATCGGAGGGTCTCGATGCTGTCAAGCCGAGACGCGTTTGAGAGACGCTACGCTCTCCTGCCGCTCGATGCCCTGGCGCTCGATGGTGACGACGGCTTCAAGCCGCGATGGAGAAAAATTGAGACACTCCCGCTTCCATTGTCCGCGATGGCCAAACCTGGCTCTTCTGTTCCTGTCGTGGTCGCGCGGAATAATGTGACCGCAAACGGCCCGGCTTGCGTTCGATAATTCCGCGGAGGATAGTGGAATGTCCCGTCGCCTTTCCCAAATAGAATGGACAGATCGCTTGACTGAAGGTTGACGATGGCCACATCAACGAGATGGTCGCCATTGAAATCGCGCGCCAACCCGCAATTGGGTCCGGCATTGGCTCCGGAGTCGTGCCCAGGACGAAACGTCGCGTTCCCGTTGCCCAGCAGCGTGGTGATGCTGTCTTTTTCCCCGTTGATCACCAAGAGATCGCTCTGCCGGTCGTTGTTGAAATCAGCCAGCGTGACTCCCAACGGTCGCTTGCCTGCCGGGTAGTCTTTAGGATCTCGAAACGACCCGTCTCCGTTGCCTAGCCAAATCGACACCCCCTTCGACATAGGACCACCATTTGTGACAATGAGATCAAGCTTTCCATCGCCATCGAGATCGGACAGCGTGACGGACGTCGGGGTGTCTCCATACTCATACTGAGCGCCCGGCCGAAACTCGCCGGACCCATTGCCGAGAAACACCTTGACCTTGTCATTGCGTAACGCGACGACCAAATCAGGATGCTGATCACCGTTCAAGTCATCACTCGCCAGGGAAACGGGTGCACGATAGACCGGATAACGAGGACCTTCCGTAAACCTGCCGTCCCCGTGACCGAACAGAATTTCGATCTCATCTCCACCCGAACAAGCAAGGGCCACGTCCTCATGAAAGTCGTGATTGAAATCGCCTAAGACAAGCGAGCGCGGTTCCTGGCACACGTGAAGCTGGATCTGATCCTGAAAGGTGCCGTCGCCGTTACCCAACAAGATGGACAACGTGTTACTCGCAATGTTGGTGGTCATAAGATCAGTATAGGAATCATGGTTGAAATCGGCCGTGGTGACAGTCGTGGGGTTTTTCCCGACCTTGTAGCTGGCGAAATAATAAAAGAGATCGGGAGGATTGTACTGCTCCGTTCTTGGACAACCTATCGACACTCCCAACCCGAGACCGATCACAACGGCGACGAGATATCGTTTGTACCGTATGATAGACAGCGTCTTCTTCCAATCCATATTCTTGTTCGTCGTTTATGTATTCCGCATCACCATGAAGCTCGACCGGCCGATCGTTCCTCAAAGAGTTCCAGGCCCTCTTCACCCGACAAGAGGGGTCGCCACCGAGTATACGAAAGGGATCTTTCCCCTGACAATGTCAGGGCCTTTGAATTTCAGGTTAAGATTACGCTACAATCGGCTCCCTTTCTTGGAGGAGGACAGCAATGGGTGATACGGTAAAAATCGACATTACTATGTATGGGATCGCAGAGGTGCTGCGTTGGTGCCACGATCGAAATAAGGGACGCATCGGAGGCGTTGACTCGGCGGGATTTCAAAAGATGAAGGCGTTATTGGCGGAAAAACCTCAATCGGGGGATTACTTCACGCTCGATCAATTTTGGAAGAAAAAGGTGACGTTGGAATTGACCGAAGAAGAAGTCGCAACCATCGACCGCTGTCTCTACGATATTCCAAATTTTGAAAATGAACCGTTACCCCAAATTCGTCACAAGTTTTGGCCCAAATCTACCACGGCTTCCTAATTAGCGGCGCCCTCCACCTGCAAGCCCATCCTGAGAGTTTACCCTTCGCGTCGAGGTATCGGGTGATTTTCCCATCGGGATGGTCCACTGCGGTCTCTTGCATGGCACCTTGGAATCGAGAGAGAACGGCAACGTCTGTCGAGTCTGCTCGATGTATTACGGCAGCGATCCTTCTCCCTTCAGATACTTCCGGAAACGATCCATTAGTTCAGCCCCCAATGTGTCTCCTTCCGGCTTCTTCGTCGAGGGATCGGCGAAATGATTGCGAATCTCCTGGAGTCGTTTCTGCGCCTGGTCGTTTCCTTGGAGACGTTTTGTCCGCTGAAGCGCCGTTTCAAACGCATCAAAGGTCAGCTCGCGATAGCCGAACGAGCGAATACGTTTGACCGCTTTCATCATCGCTTGATTTCTAAATGCGGTCAGATGGGCGGAGTCAATCTCCTGCAATCCCAGCTTTCTCGCCCTCCGCTCCGCCGCCTTTCGAATCCCGCTGCGCACGAAGTCGGGGGACGACTGGAGTCGCTTCCACGCTTCGTCGGTCCATACAACTCGGCCAAGCGGAGATTCCCATAGATTGCGCAGGGTGGCTTCATCAATTCGACTCGCCCGTTTCTGCCTGGCCAAATCCTCCGCGTCGCGCTTCAGCATATCGGAAACGAACTCGACCGCGATGGGAGGCGTCTGGCTCAGTTTCTCCTGGAGCATCGCTACGGCTCCATCGGTCCACTCCATCGTCGTCTCTTCACCGTCAGGTGAGTCGCCAAGTGATTCAACCTTGTCGTACAGCTCGACGTTGACTTCCAAGTGGCCCCGCTCCCTTGCAATCTCTTCGGTGATTTGTTCGATCATTGGACGCATGAACTCCGGCACGCTCGCCAGCCGTTCACGGGCGGCGGCGGTCCATGGGAGGCGGCTCCTCGCACCTGCTTCGCCCGCCGAGTGGCTTCCCGTCCATCCGCCCGCACCACCCATCATTTGGCTTTTGAATTGGTCGAGGATTGCTCCCGTAATCTCGACATACCCCAACTCACGCGCTTTTTTTTCGGCCAAGCGGCGCACCATGCCGCGGAGAAAAATCGGCGCCCGCTCCAATCGCTCAAGCGCATCGGCGCTCCAGGACACTTCGGTCGCGACCTGCTCCCGTACATCCGACATGGGTTCGCCCGCACCTTCCTTGACAGTTACTTGTTCAAGAGTTCTTTCAACTCTTTCCCGGCTTTGAAAAACGGAACTCGTTTCGCCGGCACGGCCACCGTCGCGCCGGTCTTGGGATTGCGGCCCTCCTTCATGCGTCTCGCTCGGAGTCTGAAGCTGCCGAATCCTCGGATTTCTGTCTTATCACCGTTCTTGAGCGAGTCTCTGACGCAATCAAAAATCGTGTTGACGACGACTTCGGCTTGCCGCTTCGTCAATGTGGGGACTTGTTCTGAAACCTGTTCGATGATTTGTGCCTTTGTCATGTCCCTCCCTCTTGAATCATTGACGGCTCAATGCGTTGGCCTCAAAACACCATCAAATATTTCAAGCTGACGCCCGGGTGAACGTGAAGTTGAGGGAGGAGCCCTGTCATCTTGGATTCCAACATCTGACGAATGGAAAATCGCCGACGTGGTTCGACAACCTTGGGCGGCCCCTCAATCCCGACGACGTCCGCGGCCAACTGAATGGCGTCTTCCAGATCACCAAGTTCGTCAACAAGCTTGGCGTCCTTTGCTTGACGACCGGTAAAAATCCTTCCGTCCGCCAAGGCTTGAGCATCGGTCATTTCTATTGCGCGTCCTTCGGCCACCGCTTCAATGAACTGTTGATGGACGTCATCCATCACGCTTTGCAGCAACCCCCGCTCTTCATCGCTCATTTTGCGAAGCGGCGAACCAACGTCTTTGTATTTGCCGCTTTTGATGACAACCCCCTCGACACCGATTTTTTGCAATAACCCTTCGATGTTGGCCGTTTCCATGATCACACCGATGCTGCCGGTCAGCGTGCCAGGATTGGCGACAATTCGATCCGTCGCCACAGCGACATAATAACCTCCCGACGCCGCGACACTTCCCATGGAAGCGATGACCGCCTTATTGTTTTTCATCCGGATACGCTTGATCTCATCGTGGATTTCTTGAGAGGGAACCACTCCTCCCCCAGGACTGTCGATACGCACGACGATGGCTTTGACGGACGGGTTTTCGCTGAACCGTCTCAGCTCGCCAATCGTCTCTTGGGAATCCAGGATAATCCCCTCGACCCGAATCAACGCGATCCGATCCCCACTCGATAAGTCCAGATCGGGGAACAAGACGTTGATAACGATCATCAGCCCCAGACCAGCCACGAGCGCCAACAACAGGGCACGTAGCGGCCGACGTCTTCGAGGGCGATCGACTTGCCCGGTCTCTTCTTCCATGCGTGCCATCCATGAGCAACGGAACGATCCACCGCCGGCCTGACCTGCAACGACTCACCTCAGTCGCCGGTCTGAGGCGATCTCCTGTTTTGTTTAACCGCCCGCCCGAGACTTTGGTCCGGCGCTCCTTGCGCCGAGTGATACTCATCGACCTCTTTGCGCTCGGAATCGAGCTGATGATCCCGGAGGCTCAGAGCGATTTTTCGCTCTTCCCGATCGACTTTGATGATCTTGGCCGTCACATTGTCTTGCAAATTGAACTTTTCTTCAAGCTTGGTATGCGGGTCGAGCCCCGCCTCGCTGACGTGAATCAACCCCTCGACCTCGCCGTCCAGCTCGACGAAAATCCCGAAATCGGCGATTTTGCTCACCTTGCCGACTACGGAATCTCCCACATGGTACCGTGACGGAATCGCGTCTTCCCATGGATCACGGGTCAATTGCTTATAGCCCAGCGACAGCCGTTCTTTTTCCTTGTCGATCCGCAACACGACGGCCTCCACACGCTGACCTTTCTTAAAGAGTTCCGACGGATGCTTGATGTGTTTCGTCCAGGACATGTCGGAAATGTGAATCAACCCGTCAATGCCCTCATCAAGCCCGACAAAGGCGCCGAAATCGGTCAAGCTTTTGATTTTCCCCTCTATCCTGGTGCCCACGGGATACTTGGTCTCGATCATGTCCCATGGATTGGGGGCGATCTGCTTCATGCCCAAGGAAATTTTCCTGCTCGCGGGATCGACGTTCAGCACCACGGCTTCCACTTGATCTCCTACTCCAACCACCTTCGACGGATGTCTGACCTCATGGGTCCAAGACATTTCGGAAACGTGCACCAATCCCTCGACGCCGGGCTCGAGTTCGACGAATGCGCCGTAATCGGTCAGGCTCACCACACGACCTCGCACTCTAGAGCCCACGGGGTATTTAGCGACGACATTCGTCCAGGGATCGGCGCTTTTTTGCTTCAACCCCAACGAAATGCGACCCGTTTCACGATCGTACTTCAACACAGTGACTTCCACCTTATCACCCACCGTAAACATCTCCGACGGATGCCCGATGCGGCCCCAAGACATATCGGTGATATGGAGCAATCCATCGATCCCGCCCAGATCGATGAACGACCCGTAATCGGTGATGTTTTTGACCGTCCCTTGAATGAGCTGCCCTTCCTTGAGATTCGCCAGTGTGACCTGCCGCTTTTTATCCCTGCTCTCCTCCAACAACACGCGACGGGAGACCACCACATTGCCGCGCCGATGGTTGATCTTGATGATCTTTAAGGGGAAAGTCTTGCCGATCAGCGCATCCAGGTCACGAACCGGATGGAGATCGATCTGGGAGCCCGGCAAGAACGCTTTGACGCCGATATCGACCATCATGCCGCCCTTGATCCGGGAGATCACCTTGCCCTCGATGCTCTTCTCTTCTTTGTAGAGCCGTTCGAGTTCCTCCCAGATCTTCATCTTGTCGGCTTTTTCTTTGGACAGGACGAGATTCCCCTCCGCGTCCTCACATTCCTCGATATACACTTGCAGCTTATCTCCGATCTTGAGATTGGAGAGCTCTTCCGGGGAAAACTGGTCGCTGGGAATCAAGCCTTCCGATTTGTAGCCGATGTCCACGACCACCTTGTCTTTGGTGAGCGCGACCACGCGGCCCTCGGTGATCGTCCCTTCCTCCAGGTTGCGGAACGTTTCTTCGTACAACGCGGCCAATGCGTCTCGATCCAACTGCACCTCACTGTCTTTGGCTGCCATCCCCATGTGACGTCCTACTCTTCCGACCTCTGTCGGGTGCTGATGGTGAATGCACCGGGCTCACTCAGCGTTGCGAGCCCCGGCGATCGGCGATTCCGACGCATCACTTCCCAGACCGTCCCTCCCAAGAGGAGAAGGAACCTCGCCCAAGGCGGCGATACGCTCGATCACTGTCCGACTGACCTCTTCATAAAACCGCTTGCTCTCCACTCCCTTCTCTTTCCTCCTGTCCGTCTCGAATCGAATAGGATCCCCGAACCGGACCGTCACCGGCCGTCTTCGAGGCCACCATGCTCCGGTGGGCAATGCTTCGAACGTCCCCTTTAGATAAGCCGGAACGACCGGGCATCCGGTCTTCGAAACAATGACGCCGATCCCCGCTTTCGGGGGCCGCAGACGACCATCCCGGCTCCGACCGCCTTCGGGGAAAATGACCACCACCTTCCCTGCTCGAATCAAATCGATCGCCTTGCCGAACGCCTCTCGATCAAGCCGCCCCATCCGTACAGGAATCCAGCCCAATGACCGAAGCACGGTATTCACAACGGGAACAGGAAACAAGTCACTGCGTCCGAGATACCACGCTCTGCGCTTCATCCCGCATCCGAGCAGCGGAATGTCGAGATAACTGGCGTGATTCGCGGCTACCAGCAGGCCGCCGGTTGGCGGGACTGCTCCCTCGACCCGATAGCGGAACCAAACCAGGCCGATCGCCCGTGCCAGCACCCACAAAATGCCGTACACAATGGCGGTCACAGCGCGGCCGATACCGCCGCCATCATCCGCTCCACCACTTGTTCGACACTGAGGTCGGAGGTATCGATCGACCGGGCATCGGCGGCTGGAACCAGCGGCGCGACTGATCGGGTGCGGTCTTGCTTATCTCGTCCGGCTAAATCCTGATACGTCGCTTCCATCGCTCCTACGTAACCGGCGGCGACCAGTTCCCGGTGGCGGCGCTCCGCCCGCACCTTCGCGTCTGCATCCAGAAAAAACTTGAGCGGCGCAGACGGGAAGATCGTCGTACCGATATCGCGTCCCTCCACAACCACGGAACCACGCTCGCCGATTCGGCGTTGAATGGGGAGCAGCCACTCTCGGACGGCCGGGATGGCAGACACCACGGAAGCCGCGGCTGAGACGTCCGGCGTGCGAAGCTCACCGGTTACATCATGCCCATCGAGCAACACCCGCATCGCGCCGTTGTCAAATTGGACATCAAGGGAGATTGCAAGCAAAAGCTCCTTGACCCGCTCACGGTCCATCGGCGAGATCCCTTCCTTCAGCACTTTCCAGGCGACGGCCCGATAGAGGGCTCCCGTGTCCAGGTAGAGAAACCCCAACTTGGCAGCCAACAACTTCGCCACGGTACTTTTCCCGACTCCGGCCGGCCCGTCAATGGCAATGATCACGCTTCCCTCATCCTTCTTTCCGAGACCATTCGACCAACCGCCGTCATTTTAGCGCCCCGGCCTCGTGGGTCAACACTCGAGCCAACAGGGATTCAAAGTTCGGGAAAGAGGTTTCGATGCACCCGCTCTCAGCGATGGTCGTGTCGGAATCGGCCGTCAATCCCGCGATAGCCAGCGACATGGCAACGCGGTGATCCCCATGACTCCGCGCCGTCCTGACAGCCTTGAGACGACCGTTTGCTCCGTTCCGGCCAAGCCCTTGCACGATCATGCCGTCGGGTTTTTCGATGATCCGAGCCCCCATCGCGCGTAATTCGGCGGCCATGGTGGCGATTCGATCACTTTCCTTGACGCGAAGTTCCTCCGCTCCAGCAATCACGGTCTCCCCTTCCGCGACCGCCGCCGCCACGCAGAGAATGGGAAATTCGTCAATGGTTTGTGGAATAAGATCCGCCTCAATAGTTACGCCCGTGAGGGGAGCCGATGTCACACGAAGATCGGCAACCGGTTCTCCTCCCTCTTCCCATTGGCGAAGCACCTGAATATTGGCTCCCATCCGCTTGAGCACTTCGACCAAACCGATTCTGGTCGGATTGAAACCGACGTTCGTGATCGTGATGTCGGAATCGGGGATGATCGTCGCTCCCACGATGAAAAACGCGGCGGAGGAGAAATCACCGGGAACGACTATCTGCCGCCCCGCCCATCCAACGCTCGGCCGCCCTCGCAGCGTCACCGTGTTGCCCTCCCGCGAGAAGGGAACGCCGAAAGATTGGAACATCCGTTCCGTATGATCTCGCGACAGCCGCGGCTCTTGAATGGACGTCGTCCCTTCGGCAAAGAGACCGGCGAGCAGCAGGGCCGATTTGACCTGCGCGCTGGGGACCGGCGAGACATAGGTCATACCGCGCAATTGTTTTCCGGTGATCGCCAATGGAGCCAACTCGCCTCCCTTGCGCCCCGCGATCACGGCACCCATCTCACGCAGAGGTTTGACCACCCGCCCCATAGGTCGGCGCCGGATCGATTCGTCCCCAGTCAGGACGGTAAAGAAATCCTGCCCCGCCAGCAATCCCGCCAGCAAACGGATACCCGTCCCCGAGTTGCCGCAATCAATCGGCACAGTGGGCTCGCTCAACCCCCTCAACCCTTTGCCGTGCACGGTCAGGCATTCCGGTGTCTCATCGATCCGGATGCCCATCTCGCGAAACGCCCGCATGGTGTTGAGGCAGTCCTCTCCCCGACCATAGCCCGAGATGGTGCTGACACCCTCTCCCAGCGACGCCAGAATGATGGCTCGGTGGGTGATGGATTTATCGCCAGGAACGCTGATCGTCCCTTTGAGAGGGGGACCCGGCATGACGGTCAAGACGGTCTTCATCATTTACGTTGCAACGGCAACGGGGTCGTTCAGTTTTTCACGCTCGCGCTTGGCACGCTCGAGCGTTCGTTCGATGCCGGCGGCGTCGCCTGCCGCGATCAGGCGCTTCAGCTCATCCAGCGCCCGCTGGTACATATCGATCAACGACACCACGTTGTCCCGGTTCCACAAAAAAATGTCACGCCACATTTCAGGAGAACTGGCCGCAATCCTGGTCGTATCCCGTAAGCCGCCGCCGGAATGACGAGCCAAATCCAACGAGGAGAGCCGATGATCACGCACATCGGCCAACGCAACCATCAGGGCAAACGCAGCGACATGGGGGAGGTGACTGACCGCCCCGAGAATTTGATCGTGCACGTGGGGGTCCATCGTCAGCAGAATCGATCCGGTTTCCTCCCACAGCCGTTTGATCCGTTCCAAGGCCTGCGGATCGGTCTTCTTTGTGGGTGTCACGATGCACCGCGTCCCCTTGAACAAGTGGGCTGACCCTTCTGCCACCCCCGTTTTTTCCTTTCCGGCGATCGGGTGAGCGCCCACGAAATGCACGCCCGCCGGCATCATCGCTTCGGACCGTTCGACCAACGCGCCTTTGACACTTCCCACATCGCTCACGATCGTTCCAGGCTCCAGACAATGGGCCCACTCCTTGAAATGACGTTCGTAGGTATCAACAGGCGTAGCCAAAATCACCAGATCCGATCCCCGCACGCCGTCTTTTGGATCCGACACGTACCGGTCGATTGCGCCCATTTCAACTGCGGTTTTCAGGTTTTCCTCGCGACGGCCGATACCCACGACGTGATCGGCTAAGGCTTTGCCGCGTATCACCATCCCCAGCGAACCGCCGATCAATCCCACACCGACGATTGCTGCTTGCTTGAAATGAACCGTCATGGACGCTTCTACAACTCCCTCCCCACGACCTTGGCAAGATTCTCCAGATCACGCATCAGCGCTTTGAATTTCGAAGGTTTGATCGACTCCTCCCCGTCGCACAACGCGCGCTCGGGATTAGAATGCACCTCGATAAGCAATCCATCGGCGCCCGCCGCAATGGCTGCTTTCGACATGGGCGCTACCAGATCCCACTTGCCCGTCGCGTGACTCGGATCCACGATGACCGGCAGATGCGACAATTCTTTCAGCGTGGGGATGGCGGCAATATCGAGGGTGTTACGATATTGCGTCTCGAACGTGCGGATGCCCCGTTCGCAGAGCATGACGTTCTGATTGCCCCGCGACATGATATATTCTGCGGAGAGTAAAAACTCCTTAATGGTCGCGGACAGGCCGCGCTTTAAGAGTACCGGCTTATCGTACGCCCCCACTTCCTTGAGCAGCTCGAAATTCTGCATGTTCCGCGCGCCGATCTGAATGATGTCCGCTTTCTCAAGAAACAGCTCGATATCCCTCGTGTCCAAAATTTCACTGACGACGGGAAGACCGGTCTGTTTTCTGGCCTCCACCAAATAATCCAGTCCTTCACGCCCTAAGCCCTGAAACGAATAGGGAGAGGTCCTGGGCTTATACGCACCTCCTCGCAGGATCGAGGCGCCGGCCGCCTTCACTTCATGAGCGATGCCCACCGTCAGCTCCAGCCGCTCCACGGCGCAGGGACCGGCCATAATCGCGATCTTCTTCCCGCCGATCTTGACGCCATTGACGTCGATGATCGTGGACTCTTTCTTAAACTCGCGGCTCACGAGTTTCCACGGTGCCAGGATGGGCAGCACGCTTTCGACACCAGGCAGCGCCGTCAGCGGTTGATTGTGCAAAATGCGATCGTCGCCGATGACGCCGATGATCGTCCGTTCCTGGCCGGTGGAGATCTGCGATTTCAACCCCAGATCCCGCAGCCGATCAATAATGTGATCCACTTGGCTTTCAGATGCATCGGGTTTCAAGACGATAATCATAACTCCCTCGCGCTTCCATCATGTCCTACACGCATGTCTTATGCGCCAAGACCTTTTTCAGGGCTTGGAGGAAGGCAGCGTTCTCGTCAGCCAGACCGATGGTGACACGGAGCCTCGTTCCTTCAATGTGCCGCACAATGATCCCTTCGCGCAGCAGAGCTTCAAACACCTGCCGGCCGTCTCGACCGACGTCGAAATACAGAAAATTGGTTTGGCTCGGGATCGGAGTCAATCCGAGCGCTTCAAGCCCTTGGCTGACCTGTGCCATTCCCTCGGCATTGACGGATCGACTTCTCGCCACGTGTTCCTCGTCACCAAGCGCAGCCTCGGCCGCCCGCTGAGCAAGGCTGTTCGCGTTGAACGGAGGCCGTATCCGATTCAGAATGCTCACGATTTCTGGCGTCGTAATCCCGTACCCAATTCTCAGCCCGGCCAGCCCATAAATCTTGGAAAAGGTTCGTAGCACGACCACGTTCCGGCCGTCCCTGACATAGGCGATCGTATCGGGGAACCGTGGATCGCGGACATACTCGTAATACGCCTCGTCGAACACGACGACCACATCGTTCGGCACCGAAGCCATCAGCCGGCTGACTTCATCGGCCGAGACCATCGTCCCCGTCGGGTTATTGGGATTGCAGATGAACAACAACCTCGTACGGGGGGTGATCGCCCGAGCCATAGCGTCAAGATCGTGGGTCCAGTTCGTCAAGGGCACGACAATGGGATTGCCGTGTGCGGCCGTGACCTCCATCCTGTAGATCACGAAGGTATGGTCGGCCATGACCGCATCATCGCTGGGGGCCAGAAACGCACGGGCCAACAACCCCAGAAGCTCGTCGGACCCGTTGCCCAAGATAATGTGCTCGCTCGATACCTTCCACCGTTCGGCCAGGACGTGTCTGAGCCGATGCCCCCCGCCGTCAGGATAGCGATGCAGGCTATCGGTCGCCCCTGCCAACGCCGCCAGAGCTCGGGGGGAAGACCCGATCGGGTTTTCGTTGGATGCAAGCTTGATCACTCGGCCGAGCCCGAGTTCGCGCTGCAGCTCTTCGATCGGTTTTCCAGGAACGTAGGGGGTCAGGGATTGGATATCGGGATGGATGTGAAGTGTCATAAATCAACGGTAGATCGGATAGGAGCCGAGAATTTTCATGAACAAACATCGCCCCTTGACTTCTTCGACCGCCCTGCTGACCCGATCCTCTGTAATGTGTCCCTCGACATCGACGAAGAAAATGTATTCCCAGGCCTTGCGCTGCGACGGCCGGGATTCAATTTTGGTCATGTTGATCCCATGAGAGGCGAATGGACGCAGAAGCTCATAGAGGGCCCCGACCTTGTCTTTAATCGACAACATCAGCGAGGTCTTGTCTCGTCCGGTCCGCTCGGACGGTTTCTGAGACAACACCAGAAAACGGGTCACGTTGTTGACATTGTCTTCGATGCGAGCCTGGATGACGTTCAACCCATACAATTGTCCGGCTAATTCCGATGCGATCGCGGCGGACGACGGCTCGTCAATGCACAGCTCGGCAGCCCGAGCGGTGCTCGCCACCTCTACGGCCGGCACGTGCGGCAGATGGGTCTCCAGCCAATTGCGGCACTGGGCGATGGCATGTGGATGGGAATAAATCTTCTTGATGTCCTCAAGACGCACGGATTTTGACAGTAAGTGATGGGTGACTTCTTGGAGAATCTCCCCGTAAATCAGCAAATTCGAGTCGATGAACATGTCTAGCGTGTGGTTGACCACACCTTCCGTCGTATTCTCGATCGGCACGACGCCGAAATGGGCCCGTCCCCGCTCGACTTCATTGAACACTTCCTTGATGCTGTGCACCGGAACGTACTGCACCGATGAGCCGAATTTCTGCATGCAGGCCATGTGGGTGAACGTCGCCCTGGGCCCAAGGTAGGCCACCGTTTGAGGCCCCTCCAGAGACAGCGACGCCGACATGATCTCTCGATAGACCGACCGAATCGCTTCCGTGGGGAACGGCCCCGTGTTTTGTTTGGTTAATCGTTCGATAATGGCCGTTTCCCGGCCTTGTGTATGGAGATTGGCGTTCGCATCCTTCTCTTTCTTGAGTCGTCCGATCTCGATCACATGCTTGGATCGCTCATTGAGAAGACGGATGATTTCGTCGTCGATCCGATCAATGGCATTACGATGATCGAGCAAATCTTTGGACATAACCACCACGCCTTGGACTCTGCGTTGTAACGAGTCTTCAGCGGTTCCTTTCAACGCCTAGCTGGCGAAGTAAGAGAGGAATCTTACAGGAACCTTCAAAACTATTGCAAGGACGGCTGTTTGCGCAGGGAATGCACAAAGGATGCCGATGAGAACGGCAGATGGGACATATCGAGCTCGGCGTGGAGCCCCCCATCAGGCTACAGAAGCCGGTTTAGCGAGCGGTTGAAATGTTCGAAGGTCCGTCTGGTGGCCTGACGCCCTCGACCGGTTCGATCAAGAAAACCGGCCTGAATCAAATAGGGCTCGTACACCTCTTCGATGGTCCCTTTGTCTTCTTGGAGCGCCGCCGCCAGGGACTCGACCCCGACCGGTCCACCATTGAACTTGTCGATGATCGTCAAGAGAATCTTCCGATCCATGTCGTCAAATCCGGCTTCATCGACCCCGAGCCACGCCAGTCCGTCTCGGGCCACTGCTTTGGTAATACGGCCGTCCGCCTTGACCTGTGCGTAGTCTCTGATCCGCTTGACGAGTCGATTGGCGATGCGCGGCGTCCCGCGCGCACGGGCGGCGATTTCCGCCGCTCCGTCTCGATCGATCCCTACGCCCAACACCCCGGCTGAGCGCGTCACAATGGTCTCCAACTCGGTCGGAGAATAAAATTCCAGTCGATAGACAAGGCCGAATCGATCCCGGAGGGGCGACGTTAACGATCCTGCCCTCGTTGTCGCTCCCACGAGGGTAAAGCGAGGCAGATCGAGCTTGACCGTCCTCGTTCCCGGTCCCTGACCAATCACCAAATCGAGTTGATAATCCTCCATCGCGGGATAGAGGGCTTCCTCAACGGAGGCCGGCAATCGATGGATCTCGTCAATAAACAAGACGTCGTACTCTTGCAGGTTGGCGAGAATCGCCGCCAGGTCTCCCGCATGGGCCAACACCAGCCCGGATGTTGACCGTAACGACGCACCCATTTCATTGGCGATGATGTGAGCGATCGTGGTCTTCCCCAACCCCGGCGGGCCATAGAAAATCGCGTGATCGAGAGGTTCTCCCCGCCGTTTGGCCGCCTCGATACAGACACGCAACGACTCCTTCATCTTGTCTTGCCCAACATATTCGTCCAGGGCCTGAGGGCGCAGGGCCTGTTCGATCGCCCGCTCTTCGTCCGTCGCTCGATTGGTCACAACCCGTTCGGCCATCATCCCTAACCTAGGCTTACTTTTCTTCGGGCACCCGTTGATATTTGGGAGGCGGCGGCAACGCTCCTTGACCCGGTGCCGGCGTGTTGCCGCAATCCGGGGGGCAAAATTTCATTCCCCGGCTTGGGTCTGGGAAACTCTGCTCCATCTTCTGTAACTGGCATTGCGCCAATCGTCCGCCGTTTCCGCCGCCACAACGGGCAGGCACTGAAGAATTTCCGACTTCCACATACCCTTCCGGGCAAGATCCGCAGACCGCCAGGGGGGTTGCTCCCAACGGCACACATTCAACCAGGATCTGGTCATCCTCTTTGCAAACCTCCGGCGCTTGCGTGACGCCCGTGACGGCGTATCCTTGCGGGCACGTTCCGCAGGTCATCCGAATGGTGGGAGGAGATTCGGGCACGCTTTGCGTGACCCCTCTCACCGGTGCAGCCCCGACAATCAGCATTGTTCCTAGGCTGATGATGAGCGCACGCCGAGCAAAGCCCGTCGCTGGTTGATCGATCACCCCCTCACCCCTTTGCAAGCTCTTTGAGACCTTCGCGAATGAGATCGGTCAACGGCAGAGGGTCTGCTGACGTCTTTGTAACTCGCCTCAATGCTCCCTTCACGTCGTGCGGGCGGTAGCCAAGATTCACCAACGCGGACAGGGCATCGTCAAAGAAACCGCCGATCCCCGCCATCTCCGGATGTGACGTCGGAGCAGAAATCGACTCTATCTTGCCGACCTTGTCCTTAAGCTCCAGTGCAATACGGCCTGCGGACTTTTTCCCGATACCGGGAATGGTCGCCAGTTTCTCGACATCTTCGGTCCTGATCGCGCGGAGAAGGTCGGTAATCGGCATACTTGACAGAATGTTCAACGCCAGCTTGGGACCGATGCCCGTCACCGTCGTCAGCAAGAGAAACGAATCTTTCTCTCGCGGTGAGAGGAAGCCGAACAGTTGAATGGCATCCTCCCGCAAGTGGGTATGGATATTGAGCGCGACCACTTCGTTGAGATTCGGGAGCGCGTAATAGGTGCTTAGGGGAATATGAACTTCATAGCCGACCCCCTGAACGTCCAGTGTTAAGTGGGTCGGCGCCTTGAAGATGAGCTTTCCCGTGAGAAAGGCGATCATCTCGTCTCGTCCCTCGGGTGGCGACGAGTCCGTATCCCAGACATGCTTACCCCGCCGCGACGGCCATCTTTTCCATCACCTCGTCGGGGATGTCAAAATTGGCGTGGACCCTCTGAACGTCCTCATGTTCATCAAGGATTTCCATCAACTTGAGCATTTGTTCAGCGGGTTTCTCATCGAGGCGGACCGTGCTTTGAGGAATATAGGTGATCTCCGCAAGGGCGGTTTCGATCTTCGCGTCGGCCAAAGCCTTCTTCACGGCCTCAAAATCATGGGGCGCCGTGATGACTTCGAACATCTTCTCTCCGACTTTGACGTCGTCCGCGCCGGCCTCGAGGGCCACGGACAGCAGCGTATCTTCATCCACTTTCCCTTTCTCAACCGTCAGAAGTCCCTTCTTGTGAAACTGCCATGACACCGCTCCAGCCTCTGCCATGGTCCCATTATTTTTGGTCAAGAGACTGCGAACTTCCGCGACCGTGCGATTGCGATTATCACTCGTAATTTCCAGAAGCAGCGCGGTGCCTCCCGGACCGTATCCTTCCAGTGTGAATTCTTCGTACGATACTCCCGGCAACTCCCCTGTCCCTCGTTGGATGGCTTTCTTGATCGTGTCGCCGGGCATATTGGCATCTTTAGCCTTCGAGATGGCCAGACGAAGGCGCGGATTGCCGTCGGGGTCACCGCCAGACCGAGCCGCGATGGTCAATTCTCGGATCAGCCGCGTGAAGATCTTTCCGCGCTTGGCATCCTGCGCCGATTTGTGCCGCTTGATGGTTGCCCAATGACTATGGCCGCCCATGGTTCATTCCCCTGGTAGCTTCCCTCTCCACCGGCTCCCTTTCAGAACACGGCCGAAGGCGCCGTGGTGTGATAACGGCGATCAACTTTTTTGTACTCGTAGCATAGGCCTTGCAAAAGAGTCAATGCGCCCCACCCATCTCCATTCTCAGCGCATCGATGCAGAAAAGAGAACGAACCGCGGGAAGAGAGCCCGCGCACACAGCACACACAAAATAATTGAGGCGACCGAACGGAATGACTATAAAAAATCAAAAGCCCACCCAGCCAGGCTGAACGGGCCACGATCCAAGGGGTACGATGCGGCAGCGGTGATTACATGAACTTCAGGAACTTCTCCTTGGCTTCGTCCATGACCTGGCCCGTCACCGTCTGCAACCCCCGTTCTCTGGCCACCCGCTCGATTTCCTTGCGGGCCATGGGGCGAATGAAGTCCGGAATGTTCTCCAACCGCTGCTCGGCCTCACGCGACCAGGCAAGGCCGTTCGGCGAGTCGTTTTTTGAATCGTCCATCACTTGAAGCGTGATGGTCTTGAACCCCTGTTTGCGGGCATAGGCTTCCACGCTGCTCTGCACCATCGGTTTGACGAAGGCTGGCAGGCGATCAAGTTTTTCCTTGGCGTCAGGAGTCCAGGTGAATTCAGACAACCCACTGTTGGCCGGCTTGCCCGAACTCGTCAAGCCCATCTCCGCGACCATGGCCGAAAACGGGCAGCCGCTGGTCGTTTTTCCCTCCGTTTTTGAAGGAGCCGCCGAGACCGCGGATTTGGCCTTCTGCACCTTGTCCGCCAGGGACGCCAGCGTGGGGTCGGTCGTCTCCGCGCGCGCGCCCAGTTTGAGCCCCAACACGTTCATCATGTTGGTTTCGCCCGCATTGGTCACCATCGAGAACTTGGCGTTGCAGGAAGGACAGCCGAAGAAGACGCCCAACGACCCTTCTTCGGGCTTTTCAACCTTCTCGAGAGCCATGTACGTTTCACAGGTCAGACATACGAATTTCATTGCAACTCCTTCGCTCCACTTTTGAGCGATTTCCGAACCATTTCTTCCCTGATTTTTCCCCGACCGGTTTGGCGGAATCCAGCGGAATCCAACGGTCTCGTCCTCTCACCGTGTTACGGTAACACGGAGATTTTGGGCGAGTCAAACCAACCTGGCAAGGGACGAAGCGGCCATCGTTGTGTAACGCTGAGAAGACGCCTCCCGACGGCAGAATCGGACCGTCCGCCGTTTTCTCGCTCATTTTCCGTTCTCTTCACCCGACATACAAAATTGATAGGCGAGAGCTGTGGCGGACGGTCCACTACAGTTCCAGCCCCTTGCGCCCGATAATAGGAGGTGGAGCCGATTTTATAGACAACCAAGAGGTCTCTTTTATGCCGTCGGCTGAAGAACTGGTACGGTCCTGTGCGTCTATTCCGACATTTCCGACATTACCGGAAATTTACGTTCAGGTGCGGAACGTCGTGGATGCTCCTGATTCGACCGGAGACACCCTCGCTGACATCATCAAGCGAGACCCGGCTCTCTCAGCCAGACTGCTTCGCATTGCCAATGATCCTTGCCATGGGCACCCTCAACAGGTTGACACCATCAATGGCGCCGTCAATCTCATTGGCCTCCCAGCGACAGCGGAAGCGGTCGGTGCCGCCACGGTCGGTCGGACGTTTTCAGGAATGCCGGCTTGCTTAATGGATGTCGCCAAGTTCTGGCGCAAGAGCCTGCTTTGCGCCCTCCTTGCAGGGAAAATCGCCGAATCGAGCGGCCTCGACCACAGTGAGCGTTTTTATGTGGCAGGCCTGTTCCGTGACATCGGCCATCTGGTCCTTTACCACACCGTCCCCCAACGGGCCCAGTCTTCCCTTATCGAAGCGGGCTATCTGGAAACTTCCTTAGCCGAGGTGGAGCAGTCCAACATCGGATGCGACTTTGCTGATGTGGGCGGCGAATTCATACGGTCCCTGGGCTTCCCACTTCAGCTTGAACAGGCGGTTCGTTGGCAACTCAACCCGAGCAACGCAGGCGACTTCGTCCTCTATGCTTCCATCGTTCACCTGGCCGGCGCAATCGCTGATCTCGAGGAGCCGGTTGAAGCGACCAGCCGCTCCACCGGACCGTCCCTTCATCCTGACGCCGTCGCCGCCATCAAGTTTGCGCCAGCCTCCATCCCAACCTTACTCGCGGAAGCGCAAACCGATCTGCAACGGGTCGTACACCTCGTCTCGCCTCTCGCCAAAGCCGCCTAATGGTTTCAGAAACGATCTCACGGAGCAGGGCCTGCCCAGAGCAAGGCATCTAAGGCATTAGAGTCATTCTGGGGAAGGGAACGGCGCGGAGCGAACCGAAGACAGGTACCGGTTCCATCCCCGCCCGTCCTTAAATGGAATACTGAAAGGTCGGCTTGGCTCCAAGGGTCTCATCCAATACACCTCGCTGCTTGAGCGCATCCATGACCTGCTTGATCGCCACGTCGAGGTCCACCGGTCCGTTGACGATCACGTCAGTGTTGGGCGGAGGTTCTTCGGCGGTCTTGCTCACATGCACAGCAATGACCGGGGCGGGATGCACGAGCGTTCTGATCGCTTGCGACGCTTCCCGATAGGCCAAGCCGAAGGGATTCGTGGTAGACACCACAATCAAGCCTGTATCGATCAACAGTCGCGCCACTTCCCCGTACCGCCGTGCCATTTCCGCCGTCAGCCCCTTTTCTTCTTCGCTCAAATCGGCATCAAGGCCCCGCCGTAAATTTTCGCCGTCCAATAGATACGCATGGCGTCCGTCGGCAATGAGTCGCCCCTCCAACTTTCTTGCCAACAGCGACTTTCCGGTATGCCGTCCTCCGGTAAAGAGCACCACCGCGGACCGGTGACCGTAGTGCTTCGCACGGTCTTCAATGCTGACTTCGCCCTTAACCCACGCAAAATCTCGCCGACGCGCTTCTTCTCGCAACGACTCCTGATCATCCGGCACCATTTCCGTCACGATGCCACCGCCCGCGATGTCGTACTCGTCCACCAAGACGAATCGCCCGGTCGCTTCGAACGACGAAGACAAATCGAACGCGATGGGGGTTTTGGTCCGGATGGTCAGTTCAGCAACTTGGTTCCGGCTCACCACCGTCCCGCCCTGTTGCTGGTTCAGATCCGTCGTATCGATGATGCGATGAAGCGCCGCCACTTCGCACTCGACCTCCTTCGTGGCGACCCGTAACAGGTATGTTCGCCCCCGCTCCAGCGGGCGCTTGCCCAGCCAGAACAGGTTGGCCTTGAATGACGTTGAGACGTGGGGCAAGTCGCTTGGATGGGCGGCGATTTCCCCCCGCTCCACGAAGATCTGCTCATCAAGGGTAACGCCGATGGATTGGCCCGCCTCGGCGCTCATCGGAAGGGGTTCGACATTGAACGCTTCGATCGATTTGACATTGGCCCGCTTGTTCGAAGGGCAGAAGACCAGTTGATCGCCGACTTTCAGACGGCCGGCCGTGATGCGCCCCGCGATGATGCGACGCGCATCGAACTTGTAGACGTCCTGAACGGGAAATCGCAGAGGCTGATCGGCCGCGGCCGATTCCTTTTTGAAGAGACTCAGCGTGTCCAGGACGGTCGGTCCCCCGTACCACGGCATGGCCCGGCTGCGATCGGCGATGTTATCGCCGAGCTTGGCGCTGACGGGAATGATCCGCTCGGGAATCGCGCCGAACTGACCAAGAAACTCCCGATATTCTTTCTCGATACCGTCGAAGACGTCCTGTCGATAGCCGACCAGGTCCATCTTGTTGACGACGACCGCGAACTGACGGACTCCAAGAAGCGAGAGCAGATACCCGTGTTTTTTGGACTGTTCTTTCACCCCCTCGAGGGCGTCGATCACGAGAAGCGCCGCTTCGGCCCTAGCCGCGCCGGAGATCATGTTTTTGAGAAATTCCTTGTGACCCGGCGCATCGATAATGATGTATTGCCGGCCCTTCCAGATGAAAAACGTCCGCGCCGTATCGATCGTAATGCCCTGCTCTTGCTCCTCCAAAAACGCATCGAACAGGAACGCGTACTCGAATTCCTTGCCCTGCTGGCGACAGATCGCCTGCACCTTCTCCAATTTGCCTTCCGGCAACGACCCGGTATCCGCATAGAGCCGTCCCACGAGCGTGGACTTTCCGTGGTCCACATGACCGACAATGACGATATTGAAATGCTCGTCCGGTTTTGAAGCGGCTCGTGCCGCCGCGGCCGTCGCCTGGTCCATTTACATGTACCCTTTCTTCCGGAGCATCTCCATGCCGCGTCCCGCGTCCTGGGCTCGTCCGGACCGTTCCGCGATATTGGTCGCCCGCAGCTCCTCAATGATCTCATCCACCGTCTTGGCGGTGGACTTTACAGGCGTCGTACAAGGAGCGCATCCCAGACTCCGATAGCGCGTGCCGTCCCCCTTATCCAAGTACAGATCGATAAAGGGGATGTTTTCGGCTTTGATATATTCCCAGATGTTGACTTCCGTCCAATCAAGCAAGGGGTGGATTCGGATATGGGTCCCCGGCGGGAATGTCGTTTTGAACTGGTTCCACAGTTCCGGCGGCTGATCGCGGAAATCCCAGTCTCCATGTTTGTCGCGAGGCGAGAAGTATCGCTCTTTCGCTCTCGTGCTGTCTTCATCGGCGCGCACGCCTAAAATGATGCCGGTGTATCCGTTCGATTCGATCAGATGTTTTAACGCCATCGTTTTGAGCGCTGTGCAACAGACGTCGCGCCCCATCGTATGATTCATCCCGGCCGCCAGCGCCTCCTTATTTTGGCCCACGACCAAATTCAACCGCCATTCGCGGGCCAATCGGTCGCGATACTCGATCATGGCGGGAATCTTGTAACTCGTATCCACATGCAGCAGCGGAAACGGCACGTGACCGAAGAACGCCTTGCGGGCCAACCACAGCAGCACGGTCGAATCTTTGCCCATCGACCACAGCATGGCCAAATTGTCGAAGTGTTTGTACGCCTCTCGAAAAATATAGACGCTTTGGTCTTCCAGCTCACGCAGATGTTTCACAATTTCTCTCCCGTTCGCTTCGGCTATCCGTGATTCCCCCCGAGGTGGCACCCACCGTTTCCCGCGTCAATTCCTCAAGCTTGTGGGCCGCGGCTCCTCCTTCAAGCGCCGCCTTCGCCAAGGGGTAGCAGGCCGAGAGGGACTGCCCCTTTCCCGCCGCATACAGCAACATCGCCGCGTTCATCAGAACCCACTCCTTGGGTCCCCCCTGCACCTGATGCTGAAGAATGCGGCGGAGCAGCTCCGCCTCCTTGTCCCGTTGATCAGGCGGAAAGCCCGCCATCCCCCGCGAAGAACCGAGCGTCAGCCCGAAATCCTTGGGAGCCACTCCCAAGGGTGTGATACGCTCATCTCTCAGTTCCAGCACCCTGGTCACTGCCGACAAGGATAATTCCGGGTCACCCTCGACCCCGCGAATGACGAGCCCCCTCGGGCAACCGAGCATGCGCAACGCCTCGGCTGTTTTCTCAAAATGCGGGGGATGCGACAGTCCAACCACCTGCGCGGAGGCACGAGCCGGGTTCAGGAGCCTGGCGATCGGATGAAAGACGTTTCTCACACCCAGCTCCTGGCGCATTTCTAAAAATCGATAGACCGCCGGATGGTAGACGCCGATATCGAGATACGCGAACCCCTTCTTGAGCAGATCCTCCGTCACGGCGCGCGGGGTGGAATCGACCGGGATGCCCATCGCCTTGAGCACCCCGGCGCTGCCCGGCCTTCCAGGAATCCCGTCGTAGCCGTGCATCAGCACCGTAGCCCCGGCAGAAGCGGCGACAATGGAGGAGGCAACCAGCGCATGGAAGGTGTCCTGTTTGCCCGCATAGGTCGGCACATCGACCAGGGCGACTTCTCTGGGCACCGCAAGAGGGGGCACGTAGTGCCTTACGGCGGCCGTCATTCCCGCCAATTCCGCGACCGATTCCGACTTGAATCGCATAGCGATCAAGAAGGCTCCCGTTTGGGCCGGCGTTGCTTCTCCTTCGATGAGGGCTCTCATCGCCTGCTTGGTTTCATCCCACGTCAAATCCTTGGACGTCTTAGGACCCTTGGCGATTTTGGCGAGGATATTCTGAAACGTCACGTTACGACCGATGCAATCCGCACTCGGTTTTCGCATGGCCCTGCCAGCGACCGGCGCGCAAATCCTCTCCAGGACTCACCGGCTTGGTGCAATGGGTACAGCCGATACTCGGGTAGTTCCTGTCGTGGAGAGGGTTGTACGGCACTTCACAGACTTTGATGTACGTCCACACGTCGGCCCATGTCCACCGCGCCAGCGGATTGACTTTGACCAAGCCGAACCTGACATCCCACTCGATCAGACCGGCATTAGCCCTGGAGGGAGCCTGCTCGCGGCGAATGCCGGTGATCCAGGCATCAAACGATTTGAGCACCCCGGCGAGCGGCTCGACTTTCCGCAATCGGCAACAGAGGTCCGGATCCCTGGCCCACAACGCCTCGCCATATTGTTGCGCTTGTTGTTCCGGCGTCAGCGAAGAGTTGACTCGGATCACCTGCGCTGGCGTGAGTCCGTATCGTTCGATGATGCGATCTCTCGTCTCATACGTTTCAGGAAACAGAAAATCCGTATCCAAATAGAACAGCGGGACGGATGGATTGATCCGATGGATCATATCCACCAACACGACGTCTTCTGCGCCGAAACTACAGGCGAGGACGATGTTCGGCGCATATCGCTCGATGGCGGCAGCCAGCACCTCTTGCGGCTGCTTTGATTCAAACGACTCGCTCCATGAACGGAGGCGGCTGGCGATACCCGAATCTTGGATGTTCGTCATATCGAAACTCGCCCCCTTTAGTCTCCAACCTTCTCGACCAACACCCGATAGTGCCTCGCGTCCGGCTCCAACGCCTCTTCACTCAGCACCTTATGCCCATCGTTCTTCAGGCTCATCGGCACGTTCTTGATCGGCTCACCAGCATCCAACCAAACTTCCAGTCGTTCGCCCGCCTCCATCATTTCGAGCTTCAGCTTGGTCTTGACATAGTTCATCGGACAAGCCACGCCGCGCAGATCGTACACGGGAACGTCGGCCGGAACCGAGGGGGGAGAGACGACCTCTGCCTTCAGTTCCGGTTCAGCTATCGGCTCGGCCATCGACGTCGCCGTCGCCGTCTCGGCAGTCGGCGCCAACTTAAGATCTTTGCCCATGTTCTCCGTCGCGGCCCGGCAGGCATCCACAAAACCCTTTGCAAATGCGATTTTCCCCCTCGCGAATTGTTCGTCGCTCTCTTTGCTGCCGAGATCGCCGACTTTCCCGCCAAGGTCCCGATACTGCGCGGGCACGGCTCCCTTCTGCGCAATGCGGGCATCGAATTCACTGAGCGTTTCGGAGTCGGTCGATGGGTCGAGCCCTTCCGTCACCAACAACGCTTTCGCGGCGGCCAGCACGGCTCGATACGCCTTGTTCACCGCCACCGCATACTGGTGCTTTTCGACATGGAGCCTTGCCAAATAGAGCTCTTGATCGGCTTCCAGAATTCCGTTTTCAATCATTTCGAGGGCGCCTCCGGCACACTCGCCGGGGCCATGGTCTTCGAGCACAAAGGGATCATCCCCTTCCCAGTCGTAATAAAACGTGGGGTCCTCCTCGTAAGAAGGGACGATCGTATAAGGAATGAGTTCGTCCTTCAGGCCGTTTTTCCCGACACGGTCGATGAACGCCGGCATCGTTTCACCCGGTTTGCGGTCCCTCCGATACACATCGATCAAATGCGTCACGGCCGCCGGTACCGCCTTAGCAGGCAGTTTGACCGTCATCTGCCCGATCTTGGCTGTACCGTTCACCATGCCCCCGAGATGCAGTTCATACATGGGCAGCGTATGGTCTCCGATCCGTTTACCGACGCCGTGCAGTCCGATCGTCGCGATATGGTGTTGGGCACAGGAATTATGGCACCCGCTGATCTTGACCGTAACTCCGGCCAGATCGTCCGGCACTCGCCCGGCCGGGAAAATCTCGGCCAGCCCACGAGCCATCCCTTTGGATGAAGTGATGCCCAGGCCGCACGTATCGGTGCCGGGGCAGGCGATGATGTCCTCAACGTGCTCGGCTCCCGGATCGGCCAAGCCCTGAAGGACCAAGTCCTCATACAACGCTTCGATTCGGTCTTCAGGAATCCATCGGATCACGAGATTTTGATGAATCGTCGTCCGCAGATTGCCGTTGGAATACCGCTCGGCAAGGTCCGCCACCCACCGCATTTGGTCCGCCGTGATGTCTCCCATGAACAGCCTGATCACCGCGGTGACATAGCCCTCCTGTTTTTGAGGAATCACATTGGTTCGTTTCCACACCTGAAAAGGGGAGTCCGGCTCCTTCCCTCGATGTCCATTAGTAGGAGTCTGTTCGGCATTGGAAACAGATCCGTTTCTGGTCGGCATAATGAACGGAGCTGGCTGGTCATCGTGATCGAGCAGCCGAATCGGCCTGGTCGTTGGCCTGCTGTACCCCAACGCCACATAGGCCTCTTCCCACCGTCGCTTGAATTCTTCAAACCCCAACTTGTCGATGACGAACTTCATGCGGGCCTTGTGACGGTTTTTTCGATTCCCCAAGGTGTCAAAAACTTTGATCACCGCTTCGATGCTGGGGATCAGTTCGTCCATCGGCGTAAATTCTCGCAACACTTTGGCCATCCGAGGCAGTGGCCCCAACCCTCCGCCGGCGACCATCCGAAAACCGATGACCCCGTCCTCCCGTTTGACGGCCATGAGCCCGATGTCGTGAATGGGAGTCAAGGCACAATCGTGCGCGCACCCAGAAAAGGCGATCTTAAACTTGCGGGGCAAGCTCTGGTTGAGCGGGTTGCGGAGGAGATGGTACGCCACCGTTTTGGCATACGGCGTCACGTCGAACACTTCGCCCCGGCACACCCCGGCCAGATGACAGGCGGTCACATTCCGAACCGTATTGGAACAGGCTTCTCTGGTCGTCAGCCCCACTTCCGCCAACCCACGCATGATCGTCGGCACGTCCTTGAGCTCGACGAAATGCATCTGGATGTCCTGCCGCGTCGTCACGTGGCCGACGCCGGTGGCATACCGGTCCACCAAATCCGCAAGGCGGCGTAGTTGATTCGCCGTGATTCCCCCGAAGGGGATCTTGACCCGCACCATCTGGACTCCGGGTTGCCGTTGACCATAGATGCCGAACTGGAGGCGAAACGGTTTGAACAGATCCGGTGAAAGTTCGCCGGATAAGCAGCGCAGAGCCTCGGTTTCGAACGTTTCAATTTCTTCGGCAATGGCAGGCGGAATGGGAGTCGTCACGACCTCGACCGTTTTCAGGTGTTGGGGAGTCATTGAGGCATCTCCTCTTGGCGACAATGAGACCGACGCATTCGTACCTTTCTGGGAAACCTGATCCATAACACTCGCGGGTTAAATGTGGTACATGGGGATATACCGCCCTTCGATCGCCTGTTGCTGCTCGGCCAATTGGTCAATCCTGATCCGTTGAAGAACCTCGTGCTCAGCCTGGGCAACCTGCTTCCAGATATGGCCAAGAAGGAGCTCCTGTTTGGACTGAGACCCCTTGGCGGGAAAGCCATTCGAGGCCAGAGGCGAGGTCAGAGGATAGAAGACCGGTCCGTCGAGCACTTCGAGAATATCGGCGACCGACAAAGCGGACGGTTCTTTGACGAGCCTATATCCACCTTGCGCCCCTCGCAAACTGTGAATCAATCCCCCTTTTTTCATGGCAAGGAGAACCTGCTCCAAAAACTTAATGGGGATGGCTTGGCGTCTCGCAATCGATCGAGCTTGCACTGGAACTTCTTTCCCATAGATCGCGAGGTCAATCGCAGCCATGATGCCGTACAGGGCCCGCCGGGACACTTTCATTCTCTATTATTCCCGTATGAATTGTTTACTTATCACTTTCCTTCTCGCCCTGTCAAGCCCCATTTCAGAATAACAAGGCAAAACTCCGGGGCAACGGCTAGATACTTGCGGCACGCATCTCCCCTGTCATCGTCAGCCCAAGAGCCGAGAAAGTGTCCTTAACCGTTGCCGGCATCTTCTCAGCATGAGCAGATGAAATTTACAATCATGTACCAATACACTTGCTCGAGTCATCTCCTCATAAAAATGAATTGACTTCGTTCTCCCCCCAGGCAATAATCCGTCCCTCTTCGCGTGGGACCCCATGGCCGTGCCCTCACCAGTGCTTACAATCCTTGTGTTGACCGCAGACGGCGAACTCCAAACGCAGCTGAAGCGTGCGCTGCGTGACGCATCGGTCACCATTGTGCGCGATGCCGCCGCTTTTCAAAGAGAAGCGTCCAAACATTCTTTCGACGCCGTCATCATTGAATCTCGCGGGGGACCAGACCGGTCGCTGGCGCTGCCGGTTTCCGTTGATCCTTCTCGGACCTTGGTCATTGCCGGCTCCCGGACGGTGCTCAAAAAAGCCGCAAAAACCTTCCAGTTCCTCGATCACCACCACACACATTCGTCGGGCTCACATTCTGGAAAGAAAGGTGACGACTCGTTGCAAGGCTATCTCGAAACAAAGATGGGCGACTTCGTTAGGAGCATGAGGAACGGCTCCGCCAAAAATCTCTATCCAGTCTTGCTCTCGGCAATCGAACGCCCCTTGATCACCTCGGTCTTGCAAGAGACACAAGGCAACCAGATTCAAGCCGCCGAGCTGTTGGGGTTAAACAGGAATACCTTGCGGAAAAAGATTGTCGACTTACACATCCCGTTGAAGCACATGCGAAGGAAAACTCAGCAGACTCGATAGTGCTTCCCCTTGATTCCCCGTCTTTGCTGTCTCCGAGCGGCGCCGGCTTTCGCCTGTTTGATCCCGACCATGAACGTGTTGGGATCCTTGCTCGGAGTACACAATGATGCTCTCTACAAGGAACGGAGACTCGCGCTTCGATCGACTCAAACAAGGGAGACGGGTAATTCCACACAGTCCCCCCTCTGCCCTTTCTTGACACCTTGGGTTGGCCTATATTAGCATGCCACCCCGGACGATAGGCGCGTAGCTCAGGGGGAGAGCGCTACCTTGACACGGTAGAGGTCGACGGTTCAAGACCGTCCGCGCCTACCACTGGTTGAGGCATCCCAGCGCCTCCAACGGCGGGGTGCCTTTGTTGTTTTTGCGCGACTATACATCTTCTGATCCAGATGAAGGTCACCGTAAAAGACGGCCCTACCGGCGAATTGCGGACCGGCCAAACGGTCGAAGCCGCTTTGTCTGCTCTAGGAGTTCCGGTCGGTATCGATATTTTAGCGGCACGGGTCAACGGGTCGGTCGTCGATCTTTCGACACCATTGCGCGAAGACGCCGTCATAGAGCCGCTGCGGTTCGACAGCCCGGAAGGCCGTGAAGTTTACAGACACAGCAGCACGCACATCATGGCGCAAGCCGTCAAAGAGTTGTTCCCAACAGCCCAATTGACGATCGGACCAGCACTGGAAGACGGCTTTTATTATGACTTCGCCTACGAGAGACCGTTTACTCCGGAGGACCTTGAGAAAATCGAGGAGCGTGCCCGTGAGATTTTGAAACGAAAATTGACGATCACCAGAAAAGAGCTGTCCAAGCAAGAGGCGATCGAGTTTTTCAAGGCGCGAGGCGAACGATATAAGGTCGAGCTGATCGAAAATTTTCCCGAAGGAGAACAAGTTTCCATTTATGCCCAAGGGGATTTCGTGGATCTGTGCCGCGGCCCGCACGTGCCTTCGACGGGACACATTGGGGCCTTGAAGCTCCTGTCGACCGCGGGAGCCTATTGGCGCGGCGATGAGCGGAACCCCATGCTCCAACGGATCTATGGCACCTCCTTCCCGACAAAAGAAGAGTTGGAAGTCCATTTAGCCCGTTTGGAGGAGATCAAACGGCGAGATCATCGAAAAGTGGGGAAAGACTTGGACCTGATTTCGGTCCAAGACGAAATCGGGCCTGGCCTTGTGCTGTGGCATCCCAAAGGCGCGATGATCCGGCTGTTGATCGAGAATTTCTGGCGCGAGCAACATATCAAAGACGGCTACGAGTTGGTTTATTCTCCCCATGTTGCCCGCCTCGATCTGTGGAAAACCAGCGGTCACGTCGATTTCTACCGCGAGAATATGTTCGCCGCGATGAAGGTGGAGGGCAGCGAGTATCAGCTCAAACCGATGAACTGTCCTTACCACATCATGATTTACAAATCCCACCTCCGCAGCTATCGGGATCTCCCCATCCGATACGGTGAATTGGGGACCGTCTATCGGTATGAACGCACCGGCGTGCTGCATGGACTGTTGCGCGTGCGCGGATTTACGCAGGACGACGCTCATTTATTCTGCCGACCCGATCAGATGGAAACGGAAGTCAGCCGGGTCCTGGACTTTACGTTTTTCATGCTGCGGACCTTCGGGTTTGCTGAGTTCGAAGTCTTTCTCTCGACCAGACCGAAAGAGTCGGTCGGGGCCGACGAGCATTGGGCGCAAGCGACAGAGGCCTTGGAGGCGGCGATCAAAAATCGACAACTCACCTACCGCGTTGACCAGGGAGGAGGCGCCTTCTACGGCCCGAAAATCGACATTAAAATCAAAGATGCGCTGGGTCGCTCGTGGCAATGCTCCACCATCCAGGTCGATTTCAACAACCCTGAACGATTCAAATTGAGCTACATCGGCGAAGACGGCAAGGCTCATCAGCCCATCATGATCCACCGCGCCTTACTAGGATCAATCGAACGATTCTTTGGAATCTTGATCGAACATTACGGTGGGGCCTTTCCCACGTGGCTTGCGCCGGTACAGGCGACGGTGATGAATATCACCGATCATCAGCGGGAATATGCCGTCACCGTCGCCGCAGAGCTGAAAACCGCCGGGTTCCGCGTCGAAGCGGACCTGCGCAACGAAAAGATCGGGCTCAAAATCCGCGAAGCGGAGAAGGCAAAAGTCCCGTTTATGCTGGTGGCGGGAAACCGCGAAGTCCAAGGAAAAACCGTCTCCGTGAGGGGGCGAAGCGGCGCGAATCTGGGGAACATGACGGTCTCCGGAGTGATCGACCTCCTCCGCGCTGAAACCACGCGAGCCCGGCCGAATGTCCAACCCGTACAAGGAGGTGGCTTATCGTTCCCAAACTGCGCGTGAATCGTGAGATCCGCGTCCGAGAGGTGCGGGTGATCGGGCCAGGCGGCGAGCAACTGGGCATTCTCCCGACCCCGGAGGCGCTCCGTCAGGCTCAAGAAAGCGGTTACGATCTCGTTGAGGTCGCTCCCACGTCGATACCGCCGGTCTGTCGGATTATGGACTACGGCAAGTATAAATATGAGCTCAACAAGAAAGAGCACCAAAGCCGGCGCCATCAAAAGTCCACGCAAGTCAAAGAAATCAAGCTCCGGCCCCGCACGGACAAACATGACTTGGAAATCAAGGTTCGGCAAATGAGAGCCTTCTTGGAGGACGGCAATAAAACGAAGGTCACCTTGACCTATCGAGGGCGTGAAATGGCCAACCAGGAAATGGGCCGCGCGGTCATGAACTCGGTGATCGAACAATTAGCACCGTATGGCATCATCGAACACGCTCCTCACATGGAGGGACGAAATTTAATCATGATCGTGGCCCCGAAAAATTAAGAAGATCGAGTGACGAGCGGCTTCAGCAATGTCCATCGAGGAAAAACATGAAAATGAAAACGCATAAGGGCGCCAGCAAACGATTTGCCAAAACTGGCAGCGGGAAAATTGTCCGTCGCAAGGCCGGTAAACGTCATTTGTTATCTCACAAAAAACGTGATCGGAAGCGCCGATTGAGCGGCGTGGCGGTCGTCACAGGCAGAGCAACCGCCGTCTTAAATCAACTTCTCCCCAAATAGCGTTTATAATAGTGTTTCGATTGGGCCGGCACAGTGTCGGCAAAACGAAAAGGAGCATGGAACTATGCCTCGCGCAAAAGGCGGACCAAAAACTCGGCATCGGAGAAAGAAACGGCTCAAGTTGGCGAAAGGGCAATACGGTGGAAGGAGTCGGCTCTTCCGCTCGGCGACCGAAAGCGTCGATAAAGGGCTGACGTACGCGTACGTCGGCCGAAAAGACAGAAAAGGCGACTTTCGCCGCCTCTGGGTCACACGCATCAGTGCCGCGGTGCGCAATCATGGAATGACCTATAGTCGATTCATCAATGCTCTCAAAAAGGCGAACGTGTTGTTGGATCGTAAAGTCTTGTCCGACATGGCCATTAAAGACGCGGCCGGATTCGAGCAATTGATCGGCCTCGCCAAGCAACACATGGCCCCCGCTGCAATCTAGTTTTTCCGACCGACTCGACTGCCTCCGAGACGAGGGGCTGATCATCACCCTTCGTCTCGTCTTCAAGAAGTCAGACGATGTTTCTGCCCTGCACCAAAGAGACCTTCGACAAAGTCTTGGCGGAAGCCAAAGAAGATCGGCAAGAAAGAGGAAACGATTCGCGGATCGGCTGATCTTCGGCCAACTCTCTCAAATCGTTCGTTGACCGTATGCGTCGACTCGAAACGATGGGCCGGCAGACTTCTCCCAGCCTCGAATCACATCGCTCGTTGTTGGCGGGAGCCCAGAAACGGCTTCGGTGGGAAACTGACGACCGGTGACGGCCCTCAGAACACCGCGCGTTCGGCAGATGGGGTGAACTGACGTTACGGCGCGTAGTTGAATTGGCCGACATATCCACGCACTGCGATTTCACGGAGCAGGTGAGTGTCGCGATCGATCAGGGATGAAATTCCAACCATACTCCCCTCGACACCCAAATGCGCCACACGACGGCTTCCGACCTGGCGAAAGAAGATCGACTGCGACTCACCTGTTTTTCGGCTCTTCCCTCTAGCCGACCAGAAGCCATCGTCTCTCCGAACGGCCGCGGTGACGTCGCTTACGTCAGTTGCTCGAGCCGAGACAGATTCACCTCGAACGCAACAACCGGCATGACGATTTGCCAACGTTCGAGCACTTCTGGATGAATTTCACCGATCAAACCGATCGGCGTTTCGGAGACGACGATCTTTCCAACGCGACCATCGAGAAATGACGGATGCGGGATCGGCTCCAGACTATACGTCTTGCCCAAATAATAGAGGCACGCATCCAAACAGGAGTGGATTTCCGAAAAATGCGCCGAAGCATGCGCGATGATCGCGCCCAGAACCGTTTCCGTCCGAGAACCGACTTCATGCGCCGAATCAACAATCGCCACCTCGCCTGCTTCAAACAGACGGTGGGGGTAGAATGATCGGGCCGACGCCCCTTCGACCCGCAACAGCGAGGGGATCATCCACTGACGGAGACAGCTAAAGTTTGAAGACATGACGTTGCGGACTTCCACCATCTTCCCCCACTCCGTTCCATCCAACCGCATCGCATCACGGTAGTGCTCCGGAGAGCCAAGAATGTTGGAAATAATCTCCTGGAACCCGAGCCCGACCATCAGCTCTCGCGCTCGATCCGATAGCTGCTCAATCCGAGACAGCCCCCCTACGGTAAATTGCGAGGGCATTTCCGGTGAAAACGCCCCGTAGCCGAGGCTCATCGCCACGTCTTCGACCACGTCCATGGCGTGCATAAGATCTTGCCGATAGGGCGGCAACTTGACCGTGACCGATTTTTTCCCGGTCGAGACTTGATACCCGTATGTTTCGAGCGCCTGTTTGACGACCGTCGTTTCGAGTTCTTGCCCCAAGGCCCGTTCAATCGTCTCGATTTGAATCGCCCGCGGCCGTCCGATGTCGCGCGGCGTGACCACTCGTTTGCCGAACGGTGTCTCAAAAGGGTAGCGTACCGCGATCGGCTGGATCGCAGCCCCTCGATCCGCCAAGTTGACGGCAAAGATGTTCAGCGTCAGCAAGACCATCGTGGCATCGGTCCCCGTCACCTCGACGAACAACTCATCATCCCCGACCAGCACCTCTCCAATCTCCCGGCTGTTGATGATCGGAGGAAACGACAAAGGCCGGTGGTCCGCATCCCGCAGCAGAGGCAGGCGGCGTTGTCCCGCTAAGATAGACCCATACTCCAATCCCTTGGGATGGACCATGAGCATTTCCGAGAGAGTCATCGCCGTTTCCATCCCCAAGGGGATGAACCGCACTTCGTCAGGATTCGCCAACTCATAGGTAACGGGGAAACGGATCTTCTGAAGTCGATAGATGCCGATCGAGACTGTCTTCCGCTTGTGCCCGAAGATGTCCGCCAGCTTCTCCTGCGTCTGAATGAGCTGGGCCAACCCCTGTTCCGTGACCCGATAACCCGTGGCAGCACACGCGGCGACATAGGGGCGCACGCGTTCGAGCTCCGGCGCAACAAGCAGACGCGGCAATCGCCCGGACTGCTTGGATAAAAAAGGATAGGGCTCCGCCGTCCCGCCAAGCTTGATGCGGATTTGTCGGGCGATCCCCTCGCAACACCAGAGATCCGGGCGATTGCTGTCCTGCAACTCGACCCGTAACTCTCCGGTGTCCTCCTGATAATCCTTCACCTCGCCCTTCACGAGAGCAAGCCGCTCTTGCAGCTCATCGATCGAAACTGTTCGCGGCTCACCAGGCGAGCCGAGCAGCGACTCTAAATCACTCTTGAAGATTGAGATCGTGGGCATGGCGTCGCCTAGAACACTCCCCTTGTCGTCCGGATCAGATCCAAGTTATCGGTGAACAGCTCGCGGATATCGTGAACGCCGAGCGCCACCATGGCCATACGGTCCAGCCCCAGCCCCCAGGCGATCACCGGCACCGTCACTCCAAGGGGTTGAGTGACTTCGGGCCTGAACAGACCGGCCCCGCCCAGCTCCATCCAGCCCAACCGGGGATGACGGACATGGAGTTCGACCGATGGTTCCGTAAACGGAAAGTAGGCCGGCACAAACTTCACCTCTTTCGCCTGGGCCACCTCCCGGGCGAACAGATTGAGCAATCCCAACAGCGTACGGAAGTTGATGTCCTCACCCAAGACAATCCCCTCGACTTGAAAAAAATCCGTCGCGTGGGTCGCATCCACTTGATCGTAGCGAAAGCACCGCGCGATCGAAAAATATTTGCCGGGCACCGACGGCGACAAGGCGAGGGTCCTGGCCGACACCGCCGTGCCTTGACTCCGCAACACCAACCGTTTTGCCCGCTCCGGATCAAACCGATACCCCCAACCGGTCGATCCGGTCGCCCCGCCGTGTTCATGTGTCGCGGCGACGCGCGAGAAAAAGGGCTCGGCGACCACCGATGCACGCGCCGGTTCTTTGACGAAATAGACATCGTGAATGTCGCGGGCCGGATGGAATTGGGGCATAAACAGCGCGTCCATATTCCAAAATTCGGTCTCCACCAGCGAGCCGCGCATCTCCTGAAAACCCATGCTGACCAACTTGAGCTTGACCGCGTCCAAAAACTCGCGATACGGATGTTTCTTGCCGGCCGCGACCCGAGGCGGACGCAGGCTGATGGTATATTTTCTGAACCGTTTCGTCCTCCAGCTTCCGTCCTTGAGCAAGTCGGGACTGAGCTGGGCCACTTCCTCGAGTTTTGCCTGACCGACGAGAGCGTTGACCGCCGCTACGCCAGCCGGAGACAACGTGTAGGATCGCGTCACGCGATCCTCGATTCGAAACGGCTCCCTGGCGCTTCCCCGCTTCACCGCATAATCGCGAATGAGCGCCTGTTGGACTTCCGAGAAACCGTCCAGTGGGCGAGGCGCTTCCCGAAGATCATGGAGCAGCGCGCGCATCGCCTCGGCGGAAGGACTAGGCCTGCCGGTGGACTCAAGACAACCGCCTTGCACGACCAGCAGCGCCCCCTCTTTTTTGAGACGGCCCACCGCTCTGCTGACATCGGACGGCTCAAGCCCCTCTTTCCTCTGAAGATCGGCGATCGTCAGTCGCTTCCCCGTGCTCGATGCTTCTCGCGCAGCGGATAAGATGCGATCAAGTGGGGATGACCGCTCAACATAGGTCTTGCCCACCGCCGTCAATGACACAACCGACGTGACCGTCTCAGAGGTGACCGCAAGGAGCTGCTTCGCCAACAGCCACTCGATCGCCATGCTCAGTTGAGATGGTTCGAGTTTGGTCGCCTCGGCGAGTTGCTCTGTTGTGAGCACGGCCCCGGCTGGATGAGCCCCAAAGGCCTCAAGCACTATGATTTCGAGGGGATGAAGATTGTCGCAGAAAGATGTCGTATTCACCGGACGCCTATGGATGAACGGAAACCGACCGTCCGGTTGCACGCAACGCGGCAATGGTCACAGCATAGTCGGGACTGGAAAACACCGCCGAGCCGGCGACCAAAACATCCGCTCCTGCCTCCAATATCTGAGCCGCGTTGTCGACTTTCACGCCGCCGTCTACTTCCAACAAGGCGCGGCTGCCGATCCGATCCAACATCCGTCGCACGGCCCGTATTTTCGACAAACAGGAGGCGATGAAGGTCTGCCCGCCGAAGCCGGGATTGACGGACATGATCAGCACCAGATCGACATCGGGCAGAATTTCCTCCAACGAATGAACCGGCGTCGCCGGGTTCAATGTCACGCCGGCCTTGACGCCGTGCTCTTTGATGGATTGGATCGTCCGATGCAGATGCGGACAGGCCTCTACATGCACGGTCAGATAGTCCGCCCCCGCCTTGGCGAACTCGCCTACGAACGCATCGGCGTTCGTCATCATCAAATGGACGTCGAGCGGGAGTTTCGTTTCCTTCCTCAGCGCCTGCACGATCGGCGGCCCCACCGTCAAATTTGGTACGAAGTGCCCGTCCATGACGTCGACATGCAGCAGATCCGCCCCCGCCCGTTCGACCGCGGCCGCTTCATCGGCCAGTCGAGCGAAATCGGCGGACAGAATGGAAGGAGCGATCAGGACCGGTCGGCCCATCAGAAAACCTTTCTCAGCCGGGCGGCGTAGAAACCGTCCATTCCAACCTGATTCCCCACGGTTGAAAACGCTCCTTGAGCCGTCATGCAGGAAAGGGCGTTGGAAGGAAGCCAGGGCCCCACGGACTCGCGGACCCAGCCAGAATAACGTCGGCAAAAATGTTCGATCACGTCCTCGGTTTCTTCCGGCTCCGTCGAGCACGTACTATAGACCAGCACTCCGCCGGGCCGCAAGACGGCGGCCGCCGATTCCAAGAGCTCCCGCTGAAGCCGCTGATACCGTGGAAAAGCCGACGGACGTTTGTGCCATTTGATCTCCGGATGCCGCCGCAACACCCCGATGCCGCTGCACGGCGCGTCCAAGAGAATCCGATCAACCATTCCATCGAACGTTGAGGCGGCGGATGATTGAACCGATGCGGCACAGCCCTTTCCACCAAGATTCCGGCGGATGAGGCGCATTATCTCTTGACTCTTTCGTGCGTCATGGACCACGGCCGTCACAATGGTGATTCCCAACCGGCGACAGTTGTCCCGCAAAAGATCAAGTCTGGCCGGTTTGCGGTCGATAGCGATCACACGGCCACGATTCTGCATCCGCTCCGCCACATGGGTGGTTTTGCCGCCGGGCGCGGCGCAGACATCAAGCACCAGCTCGCCTGGTTGCGGATCGAGAATGAGCGGAATAAGCTGAGCGGCTTCGTCCTCCACATAAAAATCGCCCTCCGCAAATCCAGGAAGGGTCGTGACAGACCCGCCGGTGTGAAGCACGACTCCCACCGGGCTAAAAGTTGTGGTGCCGGCCTCGATGCCCTGTCGGCGACACCGATCAAGAAACTGCTCTCTCGTTGTTCGCAGTCGATTCACCCGTACGGTCAAGGGAGGAAGAGAACCAGCCGCTCGACAGGCGTCATCCGCCCCTTCAAAGCCATGCCGATCCATCCACCGCCGGCACAACCAGAGCGGGATCGAATGGCGCACGGATAGGGCATGGGCCGGATCAACGGCAGGATCCGGCATCGGCGGCTCGGGCATCCGAAGAAGGTTGCGCAAAACCCCGTTGACCAACCCACTCCAGTCGTGCCTCCATCTCGTCGAATAGGCTTTGGCAAGCCGTACTGATTCATCCACTGCTGCCGAGGCTGGGATACGGTCCAAACACAGAAGTTGATAGGCTCCCAAGCGCACCAACATTTGAACCCCAGCCGGTAGCCGCGAAAGAGGCTTGTTAAGAACCAGGGCCAGCCGCCAATCGATGAACTCCAATCGTCTCAGAACCCCGTAGATCAGTTCCATCGCGAGGGCCCGATCTCTGGCGTCCAGTCGCAGCTCCGCAGCCTTCTTTTCCAGCTCATCGTCAACAGTCGTCTGATCGGCTTGCAAAGCCAGCAGCACCGTCAACGCGGCGGCGCGGGCTGGAGATCGTAGAGAGTCTGAACACAAACGGTGCGACGACATACGGTCAGAAGACGAGGGAAATAACGAACGCTGGTCAGACGGCGGCTCCCAGCCGTTCACCAACACTGACACGATGGCCCGCGAGGTAGTGGCCGACGGACATTCGTTTGGAATTGGCCGTCTGGATTTCAAGCAGTTCCAACGCACCCTCACCGGTCGCCACCCTGATTGACTGTTTCGTGACAGCCAGCACCGTGCCGGGCCTGTTCAAAGCCGGCTCTTGAACCGCGACCGCCTTCCAAATGGTCCATCGCTCGGAGTCGTGGAAGGTATATGCGCCAGGCCAGGGAGACAGACCCCTGATGCGATTGACCAAGGCCGATGCACTCATCGTCCAATCGATGGCCCCGTCCTCTTTCTTCAGCAATGGCGCCATCGTCGCCTGAGTATGGTCTTGGGGAATCGGCGCAATCGTGCCGGCCTTGAGTCCCGCAATGGTCTGAACGAGCAGTTGTCCTCCCAGCCGAGCCAATCGGGGAGCCAAGGTTCCAGCCGTATCATCCGGCAGGATGGGGATCCTCGCTTGAAGCAGCATGGGACCGGTATCCATCCCTTCATCCATCAACATCGTCGTGATGCCCGTCTCCGTTTCTCCGTTGATCAACGCCCATTGAATCGGAGCCGCTCCTCGATACTTCGGCAACAACGATCCATGCACGTTGACGCAACCCAACGGCGGGAGTGAGAGAATCGGTGCATGGAGGATCCGTCCAAATGCCGCCACCGCAATCAGGTCCGGCTTCCAACCGGCCAAGGTTTCCAGAAAGTCCGGTGTCCTGATCTTCAACGGTTGAACCACCGGAATGCAGGCTTGTTCAGCGACCACTTTGACAGGCGGCGCCACCAGTGTCTGCCCCCGCCCTTTCGGCCTATCCGGTTGGGTCACGACACCGACAACCTGATCCTCCGACTGGAGCAGGGCCTCAAGAGAGGGAACGGCAAATTCCGGCGTCCCCATAAAAACGATGCGCATGGTATGCCTTTAGCACCGACTCAATAGAAATACAACGGTGGAACTCGTTGCCCAAAGCAATCAGCTTGACGAGAGTTTCCGACCTTTGTTAGCATCCTGCCGCGGGGTGGAGCAGCCTGGTAGCTCGTTGGGCTCATAACCCAAAGGTCAGAGGTTCAAATCCTCTCCCCGCAACCAACCGCTTGCGACGTTCTCTCGTGAGCAAGACGGCCGTCTCCGTGAGTCCCCATTCCACCCTCGGGCCCCCTTCCATGCTAAATGCCCCTTCAACAGATTCTCATTTCAGCTTCCAAACACCACCGCCGAACGGCCGCCCGCTCAGGGTGAGCGGACGGTTCATCCCCCCCGACCCACACTCGACACAACGACGCCCTCTGATCTCAGTCATTCTCTGCACATACAATCGAGCGCACATCGTCACGCGCGCACTCGCCTCGGTGATGGGACAAACCTACCCCCACTGGGACCTTATCATCGTTGACGACGGGAGTACGGACGATACCGCAAGGCTCCTGATGCCAATCATCCAATCCGATCCGCGCATGACATACTGTTATCATGCTAATCGAGGCGTCGCGCGCGCTCGGAATTCCGGCATTGCCCTCGCCAGAGGCGCATACGTCACATTTATTGATTCCGACGACGAGTATCGGCCGGACCATTTGTCACACCGACTCAACATGATGGAACGACATCCTTCTCTTTCATTGGTCCACGGAGGCATAGAGTACATAGGCCCTGCCGAAAAACAGTATGTGCCCGATGCGTTTCGACCTGGCAAGAAGATCCATCTCCGCAAGTGCTACGCAGGCGGCACTTTTTTTGCCAGGACATCAGTATTCAAAAGCCTGCGAGGATTCCGCAACCTCCCGTTCGCGACGGATCTCGATTTCATCCAGCGTATGCGCAGAAGAGGTCTTCCAGTGGCGGTAGCAAGAAGTCGAACGTACCGCTATCACCTCGATTCAGACAACCGACTCTGCGACTTATACGAACAGGGAGGCGAAGCGGCGATCCTGAAATTCAGAGGACAATGGACAGGAAATTAGAGGAGCGGGTCGGTCCGAATCTCCGGACCGACCCTTTGGAGTACCTCATGAACAGCCCAATCAACAGACTTTAGTACCCTGCCTTTGCATTGGGGTTCACCTGGCTGGGGAACGGATCCAGAATGCTCTTGGGCGCCCCGTTCCAAATCACATCCGCCAAGTTCGACATGCGGCTCACGAT
>JANDJL010000048.1 GCA_024330965.1 Nitrospira sp.
CTGCAGGTAGGCCTGGTGGGCCCAGGCACTTACGTCGGAGGTGAACAGATACACGGCCCCACTGTCGAGGGCAGAGTTGTCATGTTGATCCCCATTGATACCCATTGCTGCACTGTCTTCAAAGGGGGCTCCAACTGCGAGGGTCTGGCCATCAGGGGTCAACAGGACCCTCAAGCCGAACTGGTCATTGGGATCTGGATGGGAGGCTGTCAGAATGGCCTGTTGGGTCCAGTTCGCTCCATCGAAGGTAAATAGGTAGACCGCGCCGCCGTCGGCAGCAGCACTGTCATTGAACGGCGCTCCCACGGCTAGAATTCGGCCATTTGCCGAGAGGCTTGCACTGGTCCCGAATTGGTCACCGGCTCCTGGTGTTCCGGCTTTGAGAACAGTCTGTTGCGTCCAGGTACTTCCATCGAAGGTAAAGAGATAGACCGCTCCGCTGTCGGCAACAGTTGTGTCATTGCGTGGCGCTCCGACCGCGAGGGTACGACCATCCGCTGAGAGAGTCACCGCGACACCGAACTCTTCATCCACCTCGGGAACTGCCGCGTGAAGGATCGCTTGCTGAGTCCAGGAGGTTCCGGTACGGACGAAGACATGGACAACGCCACTGTCGGGTGCGCCGTGGTCCGCTAAGGGGACTCCGACGGCGAGGGTATTACCATCCTCGCTCAGCGCAAGGCTAAAGCCAAGCCAATCGCTCGCTCCAGGACTGGGCATCCTCAGGTCCGCTTGCAGACTCCAACTGCTTCCATTGCGGACAAAAACATAGACTGCTCCACTATCGACAACCGTACTGTCTTCTAAGGGAGCGCCGACGGCGAGGGTGTGGCCGTCAGCGGAGAGAGCCACGCTGAACCCGAAGAAATTCCCATCGTCAACATGGGAAGCCTTCACATAGCCGATGGCAGGCAGGGTATTGGTAACTGACACCGGTGCAGAGTCGGTGCAACCGGCGGCATTACAGGCTTGCACAAGGTACCGGGCATTGATCCTCGCCGGCAGAAAGACCAGATGGTCGTACTCAGTGCTATCTTCCGGCAAGGAGGCAATCATGGAGAAACCGGCTCCCGGTTCCGGTTCTTCCAAGAGTCGATATTCTGTTTCGCCGTTTCCATCCTGCCACGTCAGGTGAAACGTCTTCACTGGCGTAGCAGTCAGCGTTACGTTGAGGGGGGCTTCTGGGCGGGCAAAGCCACTGTTTGCCAGACTGGCTCCCGTGCCACCACCTCCTGAGGAGCAGGCAATCAATCCGACGACCATGCCACAGCTCACCGTGATCAGACTGAGCATCGACCCTACGTTTGCAAATCGACTGGAGTGAAAGTGGTGCATCACAGCCTCCTGTTGGTCTTTGTCCCTGTTCAGGAAGAATGATCTCGCGATTCCCGTTGTTGTGCTGACTCTCTAGCATAGGAAAGGAGGGTGCTGCGATTCCTCGGATGGGAGGAAGACACCCCTCAAAAGCGGAAAGCGTGAGGTGGAAGGGGAGGACCGGCGCGCTTGGTCATGCAGAGAGACGGGACCAGGAAGTTCTCAAATGTCTGGGCTGTCGGTGCAGGATCGAAGATCTGCAATGAGCGGAGATGAACCTCGCCATCATCCGATAACTTGGGTGCTGTGTGACGTGCAAGAGGTGGCTGGTTGGCTCCAATGGCAGGCGAGTCGCCTCTCCTGACACGAGCTGTTGTGAGTCGTTTGAGCGTCCCATGGTACTGCGCAACGTCTGCGATCTGGCGTATGGCCGCGAGCCTGTGAATTCGACGGAGGTTCGTCAGGAGTCCGCACGGTCTGGACCATGGCCCATCGAATAATGGCCGGTGTCCCACAGGCTCATCATGGTCGAACCGTCGTTGTTTCGGATGGCTCTTGCCAAGGAGAGACGCTTTTTTCGTGAGGGTGGGACAACCATGCGGCACGCTGCATCGACAGGACGAGGCGCAGAAACAGAATCAGAATCGGGAGTTCGATGCTGGGGCCGATCACCACGGTCAGCGCCACCAGCGGACTTGCAAACGCCGTCACGGCGACGGCGAGAGAGACTTCTGAGTTCCGCGCCGCGGTGGTGAACACCAGGAGCGCGAACTCGGGATAGCTGAGGCGAAAGAGCCGTGCGGTACCGATGGCGATGAACAAGGCGATAACGAAGAAGGCGATGCTGGGAAGAATCATTTTCACCACCACTGAGGGATTCTCGAACAACACCGCTCCCTGCGAGGCAAACATGGCCGTGATCACGAGTATCAGTGTGATTGTCTTTGCATAGGGTAGCGCGTCCGTCTTGGTCGCGACCTCGACAGCAATGGCCCATCGTCCAAGCAGCCGACGTGTGGCGACGGCGAGTGTCAGCGGCAACACGACAAAGGTGATGACGCTACGCACCATGTCCATTATTTCGATATGAACCACCGTTCCGGCCAGGAACGCCATATAGACCGGTAACAAGACGATTTGCAGGACGAGGTTCCAGAACAAGAGGCTCACGCCCAGTTCAACATCACCCTTTGCCAGTTCAGTGAACACGAGATACCAGCCAATACACGGGGTGACGAGGTACAGGATCAGGCCGACCCAAATGTCGGGATCGTTCGGCAAGAAGAGCGCCCCAAGTGCCCAGGCTATCGAGGGCGTGATTAGAAAGTTGATGCCAATGGCCAGGGAAGTCGGCTTCCAACGGGTAAAGGCATGGACGACCCCGCTGGGACTGATTCCCAGCATGATCACATAGATGACAAGGAACACACCGGCAGGCACGATCGGCATGAGCTTCGTGGCCAGTGTTGGCGCCATTCGAGCGAGGAAGAGCCCGACCACGATGGCGCTGATGAGCAGCAAGGGCTGGAGGCGGTCGAGGGTTGTCAAGCGAGATTGGCGTGGAGGTGTGCTCGCGGTCATGGTGGCGTCCCGGTTGTCAGCCTTCACTGCCACGGTCTGGTGCGACCAGAAACGTGATTCGACGCTTCCTTCCTCCGTTCGACCGGTCTTGACTCAATTGTGAAGCAAAAGAGGGCCCCAAGGCTACCCCGATTCGTCCTGGCCTCAGAAGAATCCGACAGCGAGTTGTGGCCTGTGACTGCCCTGCTCCCTTTAGAGGCCGGCTGAGCTGACGGTCAAGGGTACGACCCACGAGCGAGCCATCGTTGTTGCTGAGAGGTGGATAGACGATCGTATCGGCATTTCGAGATGGGTACGGAATTCATGGTGAGACGGAATTGACCGTTTTGAATGCCACGCTGGAGAGGAGCCTAGAGGAAGGGATGTCTAGGCCCTTGTGTGGAAGGGCAGGGCGTGGACGGTGGCGGGATACCGCCGACCGCCGTGTTCGACGGTCAACTCGGTGCCGGGCTGGGTGAAGTCGCGCAGAGGAAAGCCGAAGGCGAGAACAGTGTTCAAGTGCGGTGAAAAGGTCGCGCTGGAGACCCAGCCCACTTCGCGGTCGCCGCTCTACAGTTTGGCGCCTTTGGGCGGGACGACGGGATCCTTCAATACCAGCCCGACCAGGCGCCGCCGCACCTGGCCGTAGGTCTCCATGCGGGCCATGACTTCCTGGCCGGGATAGCAGCTTTTGCCGAGACTGTAGGCTTTGTTCTCGAGAGTGGCTTCCGGCGGGACGATCTCTTCGGTCAAGTCCACTCCAGCTTTGGGCAGCCCCGCTTCGATTCGTAACGTCTCGAGCGCCAGCCAGCCGACCGGCTTGATGGAAATGACTCCCGCCCACGTTTTCTCGACTTCTGGCCCCTCACGCCAGTAGGGACCTCCTTAGGCACGCTCACTTGAAAGGTCGAAAACGCGACATATCAGCTCACCAAGGTCACAGCGGCGACGGTACTGGCCAGCCAGCATGGGGCTACATCGTGCCGTAACGCTTCCAGCAGTATCTCCCTCTCTGCGGCCTAACGCCCCGGTTCAGCGGCGGCGCGCAGCGCCGTCCGCTGCATGCTGTGGTTAGGCACCCCTTCTCGGCGCTCACGTGATGGCCGCACGCCCGTCACCGATGTGCGTGTCATGCCGGGATCGCCAAAGTACGCACGGTGTTCAGGATTCTTACCAGCTCATCCACCTGGCTCGAACTGAAGAGTCCATCCGGTCCGCGCGGTGTCAGGTCCGTGAACGGCGACTCGTAGAGCCTCGCCGGTTCCATCACCCCGTGTTCGGTGAGGTGGTCCACGATCAGGTTCACGAACTCGATCTGATTGGCGTTCAAGTTGTTGTCATTGATGACAATCGGCCA
>JANDJL010000049.1 GCA_024330965.1 Nitrospira sp.
CGGAGGGCCTGTCACCATAGCCCCCTCTGGACTAGACGTAAATCCCGAGTGACCACCCCCTAAAGTTCATGGAGGGGAGCCGAAAAGATATCGACATGGAGAATGCGAGAGGCCAAACAGTTTCCTTGTGGGTCTCCTATCAGGCTGGGGAATGTATGTCTGGCTCGAATCGCAGAGCGAGGCACGAGGGGGACAAGAGGCGGCGTCCGTTCACCCAGTGGTGGTCGCCGCCCGCGATCTGACCCGTGGCATGAAACTCGGACCGGACGATGTCCAGATCGTCTCCTTTCCTGACCAAAGCCGCCCGGAGGGCGCCTTGGAGTCGGTCGAATCGAGCATCGGGCGGATGGTGCTCGAGCCAATCCGGAGCGGCGAACCGGTCTTGAACGTCAAACTCAGCCCAGCCGAAATCACTGCCTCACCCATCGCCTTGCGGACGGCTCCGCACAAACGAGCCTATCCTGTTCGCCTTCAGGGGCCGATCGGAAACGTGATCGCATCAAGAGACCGGATAGACCTCCTTGTCACCGCCAGACCGGCCAATCCAGACTCAAACCAGCCCCTGGCGGAACCGACCAGCCGCATCGTCGTGGAGAATGTGCTCGTACTCGATGTGCTGCAACCGACTGCTCCCCAAGGAACGGAACAAACGGAGGGATCGCCGTCCCCCCCAGACGATCAAACCAACATCATCCTCGAAGTCACGCCGGAAGAAGCGGAACGGGTCGCCCTGGCTGAGCACGAAGGCACATTACGCGCAGTCCTGCGTCACCCCACCGACACCGAACACGCTGGCACGGCCGGCGTCAGCCAATCGCAACTCCTGGGACTTGCACGTCAGGTCGGGGGGCCCGCTGCACCACCGGAGACCCGACTTCCTCATGAATCGGCGATCAAACGAACGGTTTCCCTTCCACCGGTCCAGCCGGCGGCATCGTCCAAAAACCCCCTCCGCATCGAGGTCCTTCGGGGCGGCCAACGAAGCGAGGTTGTGTTTTAGGACAACAGGTGATTCGAGTCATCCACGGTCATCAGAAATCAGGAGTGTCCTGGCTAATCATGAACCCCGGAATGATGTCTCGACAGTGGCCATTGGCATCCACCCGACAGCACCCTGCCCCTTCCTGGCTTCTCGTGGTTGTGCACCTGATCTTGTGGAGTCTTCTTGCCGTCGCACCATCCTCATGGGCAGCAGACCTCACCGCCGAGGTCACCAACCCCTCGGTCAGAATTGCCGTCGGAGCCTCCCAGACATTGGATCTCAAGGAACCGGTTACTCGCACCTCAGTTGCCAACCCGGAGGTGGCCGATGCCTTGGTGCTCTCGCCGAGACAGCTCTATCTCCTCGGCAAGTCACCTGGTGTGACCACTCTCATGGTGTGGGTCAAGAACAAAGAAACACCCCTCACGTATGACGTTGTTGTCGAACCGAATGTCGCGGAGCTGAACCGGATTCTGACCCGGCTCTACCCCAACGACGGTCCTCTACAAGTGACCACGGCGGGGAACCACGTGGTCCTGAGCGGCTCGGTCGCGAGCGCCGGCCGTCTGTCGCAAATCATCCAGCTCGCAGAAGCCTATGCCCCCAAACGTATCATTAACTTGCTCAATCTCAAGGGAGCCCAGCAAGTTTTGTTAGAGGTGCGGGTCGCAGAGATCGACCGCTCCCTCCTCCGGCGGCTCGGCATCAACGGCGGCTATGCCAACAACAACGGCCGCGAGTTCGGGGTCTCGGTCCTTAAGAACCTCACCAGTATCCTGCCATCCGGCGACAGTGCGGCGGCGATTGCCCCGATCGTCGGGGCCGCCACTCCTCCCTTTGGCATCGGGCTGGGGCCGGCAATTTCCGCCCTGTTTCGAGGAGGGATCGGCAACACCACTTGGACCGCCTTTTTGGACGCGCTCAAGGAAGAGAATCTGGTCAAGGTGCTGGCCGAGCCGACGTTAGTCGCCATCAACGGCCAGGAAGCTTCAGTGCTAGCCGGGGGCGAGTTTCCGATTCCGATCCCGCAAGCCTTCGGGGTCACGACCGTGCAATATAAGAGTTTCGGCGTCCAGTTAAAATTTCGTCCCGTCGTCTTGGATCAGCACCGGATCAGTATCACGGTCACACCGGAAGTCTCCGAACTGGACTTCGCCAAAGGCCTGACCCTGCAGGGGTTCACGGTGCCGTCCATCACGACACGGCGCACCTCGACCACGGTCGAGTTGGAAGAGGGGCAAAGTTTCGTGGTTGCCGGCCTGCTGCGCGACAATGTGCGCGAGATCGTCTCGAAATTCCCTTATTTGGGCGATCTACCGGTGTTGGGCGCGCTGTTCCGAAGCACCAAGTTCGAGAAAAACGAATCGGAGTTGATCGTCTTGGTCACACCCCGCTTCGCCGCACCGGTCGAAGCCAATACCTTGTCGCTGCCCACCGACCGATACCGCGAATCCTCAGAAACAGACCAGTTTTTCTATGGCAGGATCGGACGGCACCAAATGGATCAGCCCCCGGCAGCCGGGGTTCAACCTCCCACGAGCGGGAGCACACCCCCCCTTCAAGGAGTCACGCCATGAATCTGGTCCAATGTCTTTCCACCATCACACGCGGCTGCCTCTATCTAGCCGTTGCCACCTTGCTCTCCTGCGAGACCCCTTCCCACCTCCGTGAGGATTTTGGCGTGTCGTACCGGGAAGCCATTCGAGTCCAGACCGACCGCGACCATGTCCACCGATCAGTTGCCGGCTCGACCCTCGATGGCCGTGCCGCAGCGTCAGTGTACGAGGAGTATGTCAAACACTATGCATCACCAGGGGAGAGGTCGCCATCGCCTGATCCGGCGACTCCATCCTCTGCAATGGAGCTGTTTTCAGGGGGCGGCTCAAGCCAGACCAACGCCATGCCGACAGGGGAGCTATCTGGGGAACCAAAACGATGAAGAGGCAATGGAGGCCACCACGAGGGGTTCTGGGTTCTGACGGCGCTGCCG
>JANDJL010000050.1 GCA_024330965.1 Nitrospira sp.
GCCGGTTTCTCGTGACATCCGGAAATATTCTTGACAATCGACGAGCCATTGAGATATATGAGCGCGGCGCTCAAGAACCGTGGTGTGCGTGGCGTATTGGATTCCGAAAATTTTTTTATTTTTTGACATCTCAACATTCGTGAAGTAACCGTGGGACGGTACCCACTAATCAACAAAAGGAGCGTGACGATGAGCATCAAGTTTGCGCAGAAGTTTGTTATGCTCGTCTGCGGCGTCTTACTGGCCGCACCGGCGCAAGCGGACTTCCCGACGGTGCCGAAGGAAACGTATGAGGCACTGAAGATCGACCGTTCGGCTTCCCCGAAGGAGCTGTACGAAGCTCTGGTGAAGAGATATCTCGATCCTGAGCAGGGGGCCGGAAAGGGAATTTATGGTCAGTATTGGGAGCCCGTCACTTTCAGTAAATATTTCGATCCCGCGACATTCTACAAGCCTCCTCAGGCCGTCAAGGAGGTCGCCAGTCGTGAACAGTGTGTCAAGTGCCATACGGATGAGTCGCCGGGGTGGGTGGCTGCATGGAAGCGCAGCACGCATGCCAATCTGGATAAGATCCGCAAGCTGACGCCGAAGGATGAAACCTATTATAAGAAGGCGAAGCTTGAGCAGATTGAGGAAAACCTTCGGTCGATGGGTAAGTTGGGCAAAGGAGAGCAATTAAAAGAAGTCGGATGCATCGATTGTCATTTTGAAATCAACGCTAAGGGCAAGGCCGATCATCGCAAGGACATTAGATTGGCGACGGCAGACACCTGCGGCACCTGCCATCTGCAGGAATTCGCCGAACGGGAATCGGAGCGAGATACTATCAAGTGGCCAAAGGATCAGTGGCCCAAGGGACGCCCGTCACATGCCTTGGATTATAAAGCCAATGTGGAGGTGGATGTCTATGCCGGGATGCCCCAAAGAGAAATCGCCGATGGCTGTACCGGCTGTCATATCAATCAGAACAAGTGCGATACCTGTCACTCACGTCATGAGTTCTCGGTGGCGGAGTCGCGCAAGCCTGAGAACTGTGCTCAGTGTCACAGTGGAGCCGACCACAACAACTGGGAAGCCTATTCTCTCTCGAAGCACGGATTGAAATATCAGCGGGACAAAGACAAATGGAATTTTAATATTCCGATTAAGGAAGCCATTGCCAAAGGTGGATTGAGCGCGCCAACGTGCCAATTCTGCCACATGGAATATCAAGGTAAGATAACTCACAATGTGGTACGTAAGGTTCGGTGGGCCAATTATCCATTCGTTCCAGGCATCCGAGAAAATATCTCGACTGATTGGTCTGAGAAGCGACTTGATGCCTGGGTCAAGACTTGTACAAACTGCCACTCGGAAAGTTATGCTCGCGCCTGGCTGGAGTTCATGGATAAGGGTACGTATGCCGGCCTCGACAAGTACGACGAGGCGCATCACGTGGTCGAAGAACAGTACAAGGCCGGATTGTTGACGGGACAAAAAACCAACCGACCTGCACCGCCTCCTCCGGTGAAAGATGGCTTCGAGCAATTCTTCCAGATTTATTGGTCGAAGGGAAATAACCCGGCGGCCAATGAGCTCAAGTTGTTCGAAATGGCGGAGGATCACCTGGTTCAATTGCATGTCAGTTTGGCTCACCAGTATTGGGGATACACCTATACGGTTGGTTGGGCTGCGATGAACCGAGCCTATGTGGAAATTATGGATGATGACACGCGGCTGAAAGAGATGCAAAAGTTGCTGGCTCGTGTTGACAAGCTCGAAAGCGAGCGAAAACACTCTCTGCTTGATCTCGATGGTCCTGGAGGGAAACTGTCGATCGGAGGATTGGGCGGTGGCATGATGCTGGCTGGTACGCTCGCAATTGCCGGCTGGCGTCGACGAGAGAGGAAAGATCGTTGATTGCAACGCCTACGCTGAGCGAGCCTGTGAAGGCTCGCTCAGCCAGTAAATTCCTCCCGTCACTGGGAATTTTCCTGGTGGCGGGAGGCCTTTTTTTAGTGGGGTGGTTTGTATATCTGTGGTTTAAACCGGAACCGCTACCC